>WFNS01000198.1 GCA_015488495.1 Gammaproteobacteria bacterium
ACCCTCCATTGCTCTCCCAGGATCACGGTGGCGGAAGCGGAGGCATGCCGATAGTCGATGGCCACGGGACAACCGCCTTCGCGGTAGGGTTCGAGGGTTTCGGCCAGGGAACGGATGAAACCGTTGCCGGCCCGTTTCTGCTCCACCGCGATCACCAGCCGTTTGGCAAAACGGCTGCGGGCACCCTCGATATCGTAGATCTCCCGGGCGCTGACGCGATAGCCGCCGGAGTATTCGTCCACGCTGACATCCCCTTCCACCACCAACAACCGATCCTTTACCAGCAGGTCGCGATATCGCTCGTAGTCCTCCGGAAACACTACCAGCTCGATACGGCCGCTGCGGTCGTCGAGGGTGATGAAGGCCAGCTTGCCACCCCGTTTGCTGTTGCGGGTGTTCATCGCCACGATCAGGCCGGCAACGGTGATCACCTGGTTGCGGGTGGGCTTGATATCCACGATGCGTGAGCTGATGAAGCGTTCCAGCTCGGGCAGATAGCGCTCGATGGGGTGCCCGGTGAGATAGAGCCCCAGGGTCTCTTTTTCCCCGCGCAGCCGTTCCTCTTCGTCCCACTCCCTTCGCGGCCGGTACTGACCCGTCCCGGCCACATCTCCACCGAGCCCGAACAGGTCGGTCTGGCCCATTGCGGCGTCGCGCAGCCTCTGTTCCCCAATACGGAGGGCCTCCGGTAAAGCGTCCATCAGGGTGGCGCGGTTGGGACCCAGTCGATCCATGGCGCCGGAACGGATCAGGGTCTCCAGCACCCGGCGATTCGCCTTTTTCAGATCGATGCGCTGGCAGAAATCGAACAGATCGGAGAACGCCCCCCCTTTTTCCCGTGCCTCGACCACCGCCTCGATCACCGCTTCCCCCACTCCCTTGATGGCCCCCAACCCATAGAGGATGGTCCGTTCGTCGGTGATGGTGAAACGGTGTTGACAGCGGTTGATGTCCGGCGGAATCACTTCCAGCCCCATGTCACGGCACTCGTCGATGAAGGTGACCACCTTGTCGGTGTTGTCCATGTCCGAGGAGATCACCGCAGCCATGAAGGCGGCCGGATAGTGGGCCTTCAGCCAGGCGGTCTGGTAGGAGACCAGGGCATAGGCGGCGGAGTGGGACTTGTTGAAGCCGTAGCCGGCGAACTTCTCCATCAGATCGAAGATATGGGTGGCGGTCTTCTCGTCCACCCCCCGTTTCAGCGCCCCCTCGGTGAAGACGGCGCGCTGCTTGGCCATCTCTTCGGGCTTCTTCTTGCCCATGGCGCGACGCAGCAGATCGGCGGCACCGAGGGAGTAACCGGCCAGCACCTGGGCGATCTGCATCACCTGCTCCTGGTAGAGAATGATGCCGTAGGTGGGCTTGAGGATGGATTCCAGGTCGGGGTGGGGATACTCCACCTTGGCCCGCCCGTGCTTGCGGTTGATGAAGTCATCCACCATGCCGGACTGGAGAGGACCGGGACGGAACAGCGCCACCAGGGCGATGATGTCCTCGAAGGTATCTGGTTGCAGGCGTTTGATGAGATCCTTCATGCCGCGCGACTCCAGCTGGAAGACGGCGGTGGTGGCGCAGCGCTTCAGCAGGTCGAAGGTCTCCTTGTCGTCCAGCGGGATGGATGCGATGTCGATCGGCTCCTTGCCCTCCTGTTCCCGCTGACGGTTGACGGTCTGCAGCGCCCAGTCGATGATGGTCAGGGTGCGCAGCCCGAGAAAATCGAACTTCACCAGCCCCACCGCCTCCACGTCGTCCTTGTCGAACTGGGTGACCAGGCCCTGCCCGCCCGGCTCGCAGTAGAGTGGCGTGAAGTCGGTGAGCCGGCTCGGCGAGATGACCACGCCGCCCGCGTGCTTGCCGGCGTTGCGTGTGATTCCCTCCAGCTTGCGCCCCAGGTCGATGACCGCCGCCACCTCCTCGTCCTGCTCGTAGAGCTCCCGCAGTGCTTCTTCCTGGGCGAGCGCCTTGTCCAGGGTGATGCCGATCTCGAAGGGAATGAGCTTGGCGATGCGATCGACGAAGCCGTAGGGGTGGCCCAGCACCCTTCCTACGTCGCGCACCACCGCCTTGGCGGCCATGGTGCCGTAGGTGATGATCTGGGAGACACGGTCACGGCCATAGGTCTCCGCCACGTACTCAATGACCCGGTCGCGCCCCTCCATGCAGAAGTCCACGTCGAAATCCGGCATGGAGACCCGTTCCGGGTTCAGAAACCGCTCGAACAACAGGTCGTAACGCAGCGGATCCAAATCGGTTATGGTCAAGGCATAAGCCACCAGGGAGCCTGCCCCCGAGCCACGTCCGGGCCCCACCGGGATCCCGTTCCGCTTCGACCACTGGATGAAATCGGCCACGATCAGGAAGTAACCCGGAAACCCCATCTGGGTGATCACCTCCAGTTCGGTGGCCAGCCGTTCGTCGTAGGGTTTGCGCTTCTCGGCGAAGTCCGGGGCGCTGGTATCGAACATCGCCGCCAGACGCCGTTCCAGACCGGCTCGGGACTGCTCGGCGAAATAGTCGTCGATGGTCTTGCCCGCCGGGATGGGGGACTTGGGCAGGAAGTTCTTGCCCAGGACGATCTCCACGTTGCAGCGCTTGGCGATCTCGACGCTGTTCTCCAGCGCCTCCGGCAGATCGACGAACAGCTCCGCCATCTCCTCCGGGGTACGCAGGTACTGCTGCTCCGAATAGTTACGCGGCCGGCGGGGATCCTCCAGCGTACGCCCGTCGTGGATGCAGACCCTCGCCTCATGGGCGATGAAATCCTCCCGCTCCAGAAACATCACGTCGTTGCTGGCCACCACCGGCACCTGCTCGGCGATGGCCAGCTCGACCGCAGCGTGGAGGTACTCCTCCTCCCCCTCCCGTCCGGTGCGCTGCAGCTCCAGGTAGTAGCTGTCGGGAAACAGCTCCTGCCAGAAACGGAGCTGGCGCTGCGCCTGCTCGCGATGACCACCGAGCAGCGCCCGGCCCACATCTCCAGCACGGCCGCCGGAGAGGGCGATGAGTCCCCCGCTCTCCCCCTTCAGCCACTCCTTGCGCAACATGGGGATCCCCCGCTGCTGCCCCTCCAGATAGGTACGGGAGACCAGCCGGGTCAGGTTGCGATACCCCTCATTGTTCTGGCAGAGCAGTACCAGGCGGGCGGGATGGGCCGGTTCCGCCTCGTTGTACACCCACAGATCCACGCCGATGATGGGCTTCACTCCGGCTGCCATCGCCGCGCGGTAGAACTTGACCATGCCGAACAGATTGGACTGATCAGTCACCGCCACCGCCGGCATGCCCATCTCTGCCGCGCGCTCTACCAGCGGCTTGATGCGCACCAGCCCATCGACCAGCGAGTACTCGGTGTGCAGATGCAGGTGGACGAACGAGGCTCCCATCTTCAGCCGGGAAGTCCCTCCGGTCCGCTGACCGTGAGACCGAGATTGCGCAGCAATCCGTCCTTCAGACCGTAGATCCAGCCGTGGATGCTGAGTTCCTGCCCCCGCTTCCAGGCCTTCTGCACCACCGTCGTGCGCCCCACGTTGGCCACCTGCGCCGCCACATTGAGCTCACACATGCGGTCGATCTTGCTGCTCCCCTCCAGGCTGTCCACCTCCTTGCGGTGATGGCGGTAGACCGTCTGGATCTTGCGCAGCCAGTTGTCGATGAGGCCGTGGTCCTCGTCGGTAAGGGCTGCCTGCACCGCACCGCATCCATAGTGGCCACAGACGATGATGTGCTCCACCTTGAGCACCTCCACCGCGAACTGGATGACCGAGAGACAGTTCATGTCGGTCTGCTCCACGATGTTGCCCACGTTGCGATGGACGAATACCTCTCCGGGATCCAGACCGATGATCTCGTTGGCGGGCACCCGGCTGTCCGAGCAGCCGATCCAGAGATAGTCGGGGTTCTGTTGGCCGGCGAGACGGCGAAAGAAGTCGGGATCCAGCCTGGTCTTGGTTTCCGACCAGCGCCGGTTGTTGTCCAGCAGATGTTGCAGGGTGTCGTCGTTCATTTTTCTATCATCTCCCGTATTGGTTTGAAAGAACGGCGATGTATGGCGGTTACGCCCAGTCTCTCGA
>WFNS01000199.1 GCA_015488495.1 Gammaproteobacteria bacterium
AACCAGCGCAGGAATTTTGCCATTTCATGGGGTACGCGGTCTGCCGGTGGCGCTTGATAGTGGACCTTCTCCCTGCCGACCGGGCCGGACACAACCTGCATGGGACCGTCGCTGTCGTCACGCCACTTCCCCACCCGGATCCTGGTCATGCCGCTCCGGCCGGTTGGGAACAGGGAGGCGTGCCAGGCAAACAGTCGCTCCTCGGTCAACGGTAGCGCGTAGTTACCCGTTGCATCCAGCATCATTTCGACGACGCCCTCGACATCGCGGTCGGCAAGGACCAGCCCGCCGATATCCATGCCGAGCCGGCGCGCGATGGAGGATCTGACCTGCTCGGGGTCCAGCCTCTCGCCTTCGATTTCGCTGGATTTGACCACGTCCTCGGTCAGGGTGCGGAGATGGGCCTCACTGCGCAGCTCAAGGCCCAGCGCCTCCATTCTGCCCAGCAGCCGTCCCTGTTCCCTGGATACACGCGCGAGCAAACTGGAGAGGCTTGTTTCATCCCAGGTAAAGGCGGGCCAATCCGGTTTTTTCCATAGGCACATCTTGCAATCTCCGCAATGTATGCGGATATTATGGCTGCTATTCTCCGCAAGGACAAGGATAATCTCCGCAAGTTACGCGGAGAAAACAGCCGCTATTCTCCGCATATCCGCATCCATCACCTGGATAGCGGCTCCCTCGTCACGGAGACACGGATGGGAAAAACCGGGCATGGCGCTCTTGGCGCTGTGGCCCCTGGGCAAGGGGAATGTCGATGCCGCAGTCGTCAGGCGTATCCGGGAAGGATTGAGCGAAGAGGCGTTCGAAAGACTGCGTACTTCCAGCATGCCGGCCTGGATGGCCAGCGCAATCGAACAATGCGGTCGGGAATAGGTAACCTTTTGATTTTATGGTGGAAAAAGAGGGGTTGATTCGGCCTCCGGCCTCACCCCTTCGGGGCGCCGTCTCGCTGCTCCGGCATCCTGCGGTACTTCGTGCTTGGTCGAACCCGTTTTTTGAATCGAGGGTTCGAACCTATCTTGAAGCATGGAAAGGGAACTTGTGCAGAAGCCCTTTCCATATTTGGCGGAGAGGGAGGGATTCGAACCCTCGATACGGTGTTACCGTATACACACTTTCCAGGCGTGCTCCTTCAACCACTCGGACACCTCTCCGGTATACTGCCTTTCTCCCTCCGCAAATGCCGCTGCGCGGCATGGCGGAGAGGTCGGGATTATTCGTCGCTTCGCTCCTCACCCCTCAAGGGGGCCGCTCGGATGCTGCGCATCCTGCGCGTTGTCTCGCCCCGCTACGCGGGGCTCGGCTCGAACCCTCGGTACGGTGTTACCGTATACACACTTTCCAGGCGTGCTCCTTCAACCACTCGGACACCTCTCCGGAACGGACGGTGTAGGATAAACCAGACGGGGTTTTGGTGCAATCCGGCATACGGTCAGGGGTCGTCAGGATGCGGCGATCACCGGTCCGCCGTTCCCGGTTCGTGGCAGAAGGACGCGTCGTTCGAACTCCTCCGGAGGGAGGGGTTCGCCGATGTAGTTCCCTTGCACCAGGTCGCACCCCTGAGACTTCAGGAATTCGTATTGCTCCCTGGTCTCCACCCCTTCGGCAACGACGCTCAGGTGGAGTTTCTGTGCCAAGGAGATGATGCTGGAGATGACGGCGACGTCTCCCGGATGGCTGGTGCTGTCGGGCACGAAGGAGCGGTCGATCTTCAGTACATCGATAGGGAAGTGGCGCAGGTAGCTGAGGGAGGAGTAGCCCGTACCGAAGTCGTCGATGGCGAGGGTGACCCCCAGCTCCCGCAGCTCTTCCAGGGTGGAAACCACTCCTTCGGCCTGCCGCATGATGATGTTTTCCGTGATCTCCAGCTCGAGCAGTTCGGGAGGAAGCCCGCTCTCCCGCAGGATGGCGGCGACACGGGCGCCCAGCTCGTTTCTCTCCAGCTGGATGGCGGAGAGATTGACCGCGACGCGCAGCGGGGTGCTGCTCTCTTCCAGCCACTTTCTCGCCTGGGTGCAGGCGCTGCGCAGAATGTGATCACCGAGGGAGACGATGAGGCCGGTCTCCTCGGCGAGGGGGATGAACTCCGCGGGCGGAATCATGCCGTACCGGATGTGAGGCCAACGGGCCAGCGCTTCCATGCCGACGATCTTCCCGGTGTGCAGATCCAGTTGGGGCTGGTAGTGGATGAGGAATTCGTCACTCTCCAGCGCCCGGCGAAGTTCGGTTTCCAGCTCCAGCCGTTTGCTGACCACGCTTCCCATTCCCGAGCGGTAGAAACGGTAGCTTCCGCCCTCCTCCTTGGCCTGGAACATGGCCATGTCCGCCCTTTTCAGCAGGGTGTGCACATCGGTCCCGTGGTCCGGGCTGATGGCGATGCCGACGCTGGCGGAGATGTGCATCTTTCGATTGTTGAACACGAAGGGCTGGGAAAGGACCCGACAGATCTTCTCCGCGACCCCGGCGGCCTCCTCGGTGGAGTGGATCCCCTCCAGAAGGATGGTGAACTCGTCTCCTCCCAGGCGTGCCACCAGATCGCCATCACGAACACAGCCGGAGATGCGGCCGGATGCGGCCCGTATCAGCTGATCGCCCGTGTCATGCCCCAGGGTATCGTTGATCAGCTTGAAGCGATCCAGATCGAGAAACAGCAGCGCGACCCGCTCCCCGTTGGGCCGCTGCCTCTGCAGCACCGAGGCGAAACGCTCCATGAAGTGGGTGCGGTTGGGAAGCTCGGTCAGGGAGTCGTGATAGGCCAGCTGGTGCACCCGTTTTTCCGCCTGGCTGGCCTCCAGCAGCCGGGTGATACGTTGCCGCAGCAACCCGAAGTGCACCGGCTTGGGAATGTAATCCGTCGCCCCCGCCTTGAAGGCCCTCTCGATGGAGGCTTCATCATCGAGCGCAGTGATCATCAATACCGGGATCCGCCGGCAATCCGGTTTCTCCCGAATCTTCATGCAAGCGGCGAAGCCGTCCATGCGCGGCATCAGTGCATCGATCAGGATGAGATCGGGGACCTGGCGCTCGCAGAAAACGATGGCCTGGGAGCCGTTGGCCGCCTCCTCCACCTGATAGCCCACGCTCTCCACCACCCTGCGCAGGGCGAAACGCATCCCCCGATCGTCGTCGACGATCAGCACGCAAGGCGGATTTTCGTCGGCTTCGACGACATGGGGCTGGTTTTGATGC
>WFNS01000200.1 GCA_015488495.1 Gammaproteobacteria bacterium
GGCAATAATCATCAACAGTAAAACACCCCGCCAGCCGTTGAACCTCAACCTGGCCATGCCTTTTCCAACCTGCCTGTTCGATTTGAGTACCGTCACTTTGCCGAAACCCTCGCTCTGGAGCCTTTTCATGAAACTCCCTGTTTGCCATACAAACTACTATGGATCGTAACAGTGGAAGTCGAAGCCGATCACACTTCCACCAAGAACATCCACCGAGAGACCCCGGTGGATTCCCTTTCCGTAGTTGGCAAATCTACCTGACAACCGCCTCCCCTCTCTCGAGAAAACGGAGACAGAACTGCGTGTCCCCGGGGATTGCCGGGACGTCGATTCGGGGGATGAATCATCTGGCCGCATCCAGGTGTTGGTCCCTGGTATGCCATCGGTCGTTGCCGTTCCACCCACGGTCGCCACTCCGTGGCATGGACAGGAAAAGTATTTCAGAGTCGAAGCCGGGTTTCAACGATTTTTTCTGCGACGAAGGACAAGATTTTCCCGGCGGTATGGAGATCGATGGAAGAAACCTGAACAATCAGGCGGTTCCAGCTTTAGAGCGACGGATTTGATGAATCAGCGGCCGGTGCGAAACAGGTGGTGAAAGTTGGCCGTGGTCTTCTCGGCAATCTGCTCCAGGGAGGAACCCCGCAGCTCTGCCAGACACTCTGCCACCCGACGAACGTAGGCGGGCTGATTGGGCTTTCCCCGATAGGGCACGGGGGCGAGATAGGGGGAGTCGGTTTCGATCAGCAGGCGGTCCTCCGGCACCCGCGCGGCAACCGCCCTCAACGGGTCGGCGTTCCTGAAGGTGATGATACCGGAAAAGGAGATGTGGAAGCCCAGCTCCATGGCGGAGACTGCGGTTTCCCAATCTCCCGTAAAACAGTGCATCACACCACCGACCTCATCGGCCTTCTCTTCCCGTAACAGGGACAGCGTGTCGGCAGCAGCGTCCCGCATGTGGACGATCAACGGTTTCCCGGTGATCCTCGCCGCGGCGATATGACGCCGGAAGCGCTCCCGCTGCCACTCCGGATCTCCCTTGCCATGAAAATAGTCCAGGCCGGTCTCTCCGATGGCCACCACCTTGGGCCGTTCGGCAAGCGAGAGCAACTCTTCCAGATCCGGCTCCTTTCCCTCCTGTTCGTTTGGGTGAACCCCCACCGTGGCGTAGACCGAAGGATGCCTTCCGGCGATCTCGATGACCCGCTCTACATTCTCCATGTTGATGGAGACACAGAGAAACCAGCCGACACCGGCTTCATTGGCACGGGCCAGTATCTCTTCCAGATCACCGGACAGTCGATCCAGGTGACAATGTGAATCGGTCAATGGTGTCCGCATGCGATGTATCCGCTGTTGGTGGCATCCCTGTCCAGAGTTCCTGATTCGGGCTTTCCGGCTACATCGTATAGGTAGGGCGTTCGCTCTTCAAGGCACCAGCTAGGAGCGTTTCGATCTTGGCTCGCAGGGGTTTGCCCTCCAGTTCCAGGAACTGGATCCCGATCCCGGCAGGGCGGTTTCCGCTGGCCCCTTCAGGTGTGATCCAGACCACGTGTCCCACCACCGGCATGGTTTCCACGTTCTCCGGCAGATTGAGCATGACGAACACCTCGTCACCAAACTGGTGGGGCCGGGTGGTGGGAATGAACAACCCGCCGTTGGTGATAAAGGGCATGTAGCTCGCATAGAGCTGGTTCTTGTCCTTGATGCGAACGGTGTAGATGTTTGACTTGACCATCGGGGTCATATCCTCATTTATCAATCATCATGCGCACGGGTTAGATGCGCCCAGGCGATGAACAGCTCCTCCAGCATCAGCTGCGAATTCAACGGTTGGTGCAGCTGCCCCGCGGCCCGCGTCACCCGCTCATGGAAGGCGAACAGTTGCCGCCCGTCACAGCGCGCCGCAAGCTGTCGCAGCCGATCCTCTACGTCCAGATTCACCAACCGGGGCGGCCTGGACACCTGTTTCAAACGATTCATGTCCATCAACCAGCTGTCGAGCCAGAACAGGATCTCGGCGGCCTGCTCCTGCTCCAGAGGCCGGGGTACCGCTGAAACTGGATCGCTCCGGCTGTGCGCTATCCGCTCCAGCGCTTCCAGCAGCTCCATTCGCTTCGTCAACAGCCCATCTTCCTGCAGCTGCAACGCCCGCAATGGAGCGTCTCCCGCCAGACGCAGCAACAGCTCCCAGTTCTCCCCCTCGGCCTGTTGGCGCAGCCAGCGCTCGGCAACCCCTCTATCGGCGGTAATGACCATCTGCTGGCAGCGGCTGCGAATGGTGGCCAGCAGCGAACCGGGAACGCTGGTCACCAGAATCAGCAGACTCCCCGGCGGCGGTTCCTCCAGGGTCTTCAACAGACTGTTGGCCGCAGCAGGGTTCATCGCCTCGGCCGGCTCCAGGAGAACCACCCGGCCGGCGCCGTGATGGCTCTTCAGGGTGAGGAATTCCGTCACCCTCCGGGTGTTGTCCACGGTGATGGCCCTGCCCTCCCTCTCTGGATGGACCAGCAGAAAATCGGGGTGGGTACCAGCCTGGTACTGCAGACAGGAATCGCAATCGCCGCAGGCGAACCCCTCACTGTTTCTGTATCGGCACAAGTGCGCCCGGGCTAAAGCCCCGGTGAAATGCCGTTTTCCCACGCCCCGGACACCGGTGAGCAAGAGGGCGTGGGGAAGGCGATCTTCCTTGCGCGCCGCCTCGATCCGTTCCCACTGCACCCGCTGCCAGGGATAAATGGGGCTCATCTCTCCGCCAGCCATGCCTCCAGCACCTCAGCCAGGGAGCGCTGTACCTGTGCCAGGGGCCGAGAGGCGTCGATGACCCGATAACGTTCGGGGAACCGCCGGGCCTGCTCCAGGTAGGCCGCCCTGACCCGCTCGAAGAAGGCGATCCGTTCGCTTTCGAACCGGTCTGGCGCGCTGCGGGCACCGGCACGGGCCAGCCCCTGCTCCACCGGGATGTCCAGCAACAGCGTCAGATCCGGCTGCAATCCCTTTTGTACCCACTGCTCCAGAACGGCGATCCGCTCCCCGGGAATACCCCGCCCTCCCCCTTGGTAGGCGTAGGTGGCATCGGTGAAGCGATCACACAGCACCCATTTGCCGGCTTCCAGGGCGGGAAGGATCCGCTCGGCGAGATGTTGGGCGCGAGCGGCGAACATCAACAGCAGTTCGGTGTCGTCCGCCATCTCCCGGTTGCGCCGATCCAGCAATATCGCCCGGATGGCCTCCCCCAGCGGTGTACCGCCGGGCTCCCGGGTGGTCACCAGCTCCACGCCGCGCTGCTCCAGGTAGCGGCGAACGAAGTCGAGATTGCTCGATTTCCCCGCCCCTTCGCCTCCTTCGATGGTGATGAAACGGCCCTTCATCTTGCGCTGCCACCGCGTTTGATCTGATATTTCCGCACCGCCCGGTTGTGCTCCTCCAGGGTGTCCGAGAAATAGTGACTGCCATCTCCCCTAGCCACGAAATAGAGCGCCGTGCCCTCCTCCGGGTGGAGCGCGGCGTGGATGGCCTGCCGGCCGGGCATGGCGATGGGGGTGGGAGGCAGCCCCTTGTGGCGGTAGGTGTTGTAGGGGTTGCGTTCGTCGTTCAGATGGATGCGACGCAGGTTGCCGTCGAACTTCGCGCCCAACCCGTAGATGATGGTGGGATCGGTCTGCAACAGCATTCCCTTCTGCAAGCGGCGCACGAACACGCCGGCGATGGCCCCGCGCTCCTGCGCCAGACCGGTCTCCTTCTCGATGATGGAGGCCATGATCAACGCCTCATAAGGGTTCCGGTAGGGGAGCCCTTCGGCCCGGCTCTCCCACTCTTCTCGCAAGACCTGCTCCATCTTCCGGTAGGCCCGCTGCAGGATTTCGCGGTCGCTCATCCCGCGGGAAAAATGGTAGGTATCCGGGAAGAAGCGCCCCTCCGGATGGAGGCCGGAGTGGCCGAGGCGGGCCATGATCGCCTCGTTTCCCAACCCTTTCAGGGTGTGCCGCAGAACGGGGTTGCGATGGATGGCGGCAAGCGTCTGGGCGAAATTCCACCCTTCCACCAGGGTGAGACTGTAGCGGGTGACCTCCCCGGAGACCAATCGATCCAGCAGCTCCGAGGCGGTCATCCCCGGGGAGATGAGGTACTCGCCCGCCTGGATGCGGGAGGCGAGCCCCTTGAATCGGGCGATCCAGCTCAGGACCGAGGCATCGCCGATCACCCCCTGCCCGGCCAGGCGGCGGGCCACCGAGTTCATGCTCTCTCCCGGAGTAACGGTAAACAGCAGCGCCTCCTCACCGATCTCGAGCGGCGTCTCGTGAAAGCTGCGCCACTCCATCCACGCCCAGCCCCCCAGGAAACTGCCCAGGACGAGCAACAGGCCGAGGATTCTGTTCCATTTCATGGTGAGAAACCGCTTCTGATCTTTTCCAGATGGTTTTGCAGCAAAAGGGTAATAGGTCCCGGAGCAGGAAACTCTTCCGCATCGACGCGACGCACCGGCCAGATTCCAACGAGGCTGTTGGTCAGAAAGATCTCCTCCGCACTGGCCAGATCCGCCGGGGTGAAATGGCCCGTCTCGCAAGGAAGATCCTGCTCCCGTGCCATCTCCATCACCACCTCCCGCATGATGCCAGCAACCCCGCACTGTGACAAATCCGGTGTCTGCACTCTCCCCTTCCGTACCAGAAACAGATTGGTCGTGGTTCCCTCGACCAGTTCGCCCGCGGTATCCAGCATCAGCCCCTCGGCGATGCTCCGGTCGTGCCACTCCCCTCTTGCCAGTACCTGCTCCAACCGGTTCAGATGCTTGATACCCGCAAGGCGAGGATTGCGCCCCAGCCTTGTGGTGCAGATACGCACCGTGACGCCATCTCTCATGTACGTATCTGGCCATTCCGGCCAGGGGTGGAGGGCGAGGATCCGTGTCGGAGCGGGTTCTTCCGGTGGCCGATATCCCCGGCCACCGCCACCGCGGCTGACGATGATCTTGAGAACCGCCCTTCTCCGGTGCCGCACCAACCGCCACATCTCGCCGGCCAGGCACCCCGAATCCGGTGCAGGGATGCCGAGCCGGACGCACCCTTGCTGCAGACGGCGCATGTGGCGCTCCCAGAACTCGGGACGGCCATCGCGCACGGCAACCGTTTCGAACAGACCATCGCCGTAATGGATGGCGCGGTCCGCAAGGGGCAGGCAGGCGGCCGGAACACCATCGATCAACGTCTCAACCACCGGAATCACCCATCGCCAACAGCAGACCCCGCGCCTTGGCGCAGGTCTCCTCCAGCTCCCGTTCGGCCACCGAGTCGGCGACGATACCCGCCCCGGCACGAAAACTCACCTTCCCTCCACCCATCACCAGGGTACGGATCAGGATATTCAGATCCAGACTGCCGTCCCGGTTCAGGTACCCCATGGAGCCGGTATAGGCCCCGCGTCCGACCCCTTCCAGCTCGGCGATGATCTCCATGCAGCGCACCTTGGGGCAACCGGTGATGGTCCCGCCGGGAAAGACCGCCCGGATCACTTCGCCAGGTGTCACGCCCGCGCGCAGGCGGCCCCGCACGTTGGAGACGATATGGTGCACATGGGCGAAGCTCTCCAGCACCATCAGCTCGTTCACCTCCACGCTGCCGGGCCGCGAGATCCTGCCCAGGTCGTTCCGTTCCAGATCGATGAGCATCACATGCTCGGCCCGCTCCTTGGGGTGGGCGAGCAGCTCGCTGGAATAGGCCCGGTCCCGCTGTCGCTCCTCGTCCCTGGGACGGGTCCCGGCGATGGGACGGGTCTCCACCCAGCCGTCGTGCACCTTGACCAGCCGTTCCGGCGAGGAGCTGACGATGGCCCCTTCCGCGAAGCACGCCAGACCGGAAAAGGGGGCCGGGTTGTGGCGACGCAGGCTGCGGTAGAGCGCGGCCGGCTTCTGTCTGCCCGTCTCGGCGGACCACAGCCGGGACAGGTTGGCCTGGAAGATGTCACCATCCACCACGTAGCGTTTGGCCCTGGCGACTGCGGCCAGATAGGGTCCGGGAGGTTCCTCGATGACGTTCACCCCTCTCCAGGGAGCGGGAGGATCTGCCGGATGCCGCTCCAGATCGGCGGCAAGCTGCTCCAGAAGCGATGCCTGATCCGACTCGGCCACGAGCAGGGTCTGGCGGGTGAGATGATCCCGGACGATGGCGGCCGGAACGCGAACGGCAGCTGCCACGGGCAAGGACTCTATGGCTGCCGGAAGTCGCAGCCTGGATTCCACCTCCGCCGCCAGTTCGTATCCCAGGAACAGGAACCATCCACCCCGAAAAGGGGGCAGATCGCCACCTTGTGTCCCGGCGACCGATTCCCGCCTCCACCACTGGTCCAGCGCATCCAGAAAACCGCCCTTGCCGCCGCTCCCTTCCACCGCTCCGTCGCCATTCAAGACCAGACGCCGGCCGGGAAAGGCGAACAGGATATCGTAGCGGGCGTGACCCGGTCCAGTAGCGTTGCTCTCGAGCAGGAAGGGGTAACGGCGCGGATCGGCCTCGTGCAACGGCAGCAGATCCACGTAACGGTCGAGCGTACGGACGGCGTATGGTGCCACGTGAGAATCTCTGGCCATAGGCACGGCGGGCGGCGGAGCCGCCCGTATCAGATCTTGCGGAAAATCAGGGTTCCGTTGGTGCCGCCAAAGCCGAACGAGTTGGAAAGGGCGATATCGATCTTCATCTCCCGGGCGGTTTGGGGCACGTAGTCCAAATCGCACTCGGGATCGGGGTTGTCCAGATTGATGGTGGGTGGCGCCACCTGATCACGGATGGCAAGAATGGTGAAAATCGCCTCGATCCCGCCCGCAGCCCCCAGCAGATGGCCGGTCATCGATTTCGTGGAGCTCATTGCCAAGCGATAGGCGTGTTCACCGAACGCCGCCTTGGCAGCCAGCGTCTCGGCGACGTCTCCTGCCGGTGTGGAGGTTCCGTGTGCATTGATGTAGTCCACCTGCTCCGGTTCGATACCGGCGTTACGCATTGCGGCCTCCATACAGCGCTTCGCCCCCTCGCCCCCCTCTGAAGGGGCGGTCATGTGATAGGCATCACCACTCATTCCGTAACCGGCCACTTCTGCGTAGATGGGGGCGCCCCGCCGGCGAGCATGTTCGTACTCCTCCAGCACCACCACCCCGGCACCGTCACTGAGCACGAAGCCGTCCCGTTCCACGTCCCAGGGCCGGCTGGCTCCGGCGGGGTCGTCGTTGCGGGTGGAAAGCGCCCGGGCGGCGCCGAATCCACCAAGACCACAGGGGGAGGTGGCCATCTCGCTTCCACCGGCCAACATCACGTCGGCATCCCCGTATTCGATGATTCGGGCGGCATCCCCAATTGAGTGGGTTCCCGTGGCGCAGGCGGTCACCAAGGCGATGTTCGGGCCCTTGAGGCCGTGACGGATGGAGACATGGCCGGAGATCATGTTGATGATGTTGGCGGGAACGAAGAAAGGGGATATCTTGCGCGGCCCCCCCTTCATGTAGGCTGCGTGGCCCTTTTCGATACCGGGCAGACCCCCGATGCCTGAGCCGATGGCCACGCCGATCCGCTCCGCATTCTCCTCGGTGACCTCGAGCCCGGAGTCCTCGAGCGCCTCGTCGGCCGCGGCGATACCATAGTGGATGAAGGGGTCCATCTTGCGGGCCTCCTTGGCCGGCATGTAACGGGTCACATCGAATCCCTTCACCGTCCCACCGAAACGGGTGGAAAAGGGTGTGGTATCGAAGTGGGTGATAGTCTCGATCCCGCTTTTACCCGCCAGGATGTTCTCCCACGAGGTCGCCACATCCAGCCCCACGGGGGAAACCATACCCAGCCCGGTTACCACGACGCGCCGCTTAGCCAAATCCGGTGATCCTCCTGTTCACAACCTCGTTCACCTTGCACAAGAATGCAAAAGGCCGCAACTGCCACCCCGGTGGCGCTGCGGCCGCGAACACGAGAAAATCAGGCCTGGTGAGCCTTGACGTAGTCAATGGCCTGCTGGACCGTGGTGATGTTTTCGGCCTCTTCGTCAGGAATCTCGGTATCGAACTCCTCCTCCAACGCCATCACCAGCTCAACGGTATCGAGTGAGTCTGCGCCCAGGTCGTCCACAAAAGAGGCGTTCTCCGTCACCTCCTCCTCTTTTACCCCAAGCTGCTCTGCGACGATCTTCTTGACGCGATCTTCGATAGTGCTCATACGAATTTATCCTCTTAAGATATATTTCCAGGCAGCCTGACTAGCGCTGCGCGGGGTATTGTATTGCAAACTTTTGCCGGATACCAGCCAGGCAAAACGGAGTCCATGACATATGTCTATCCGCGGAAAGGGCTATGCCATGTACATGCCGCCGTTGACGTGCAGGGTCTCTCCGGTGACATAGGCGGCCCCCGGTGAGGCGAGGAAGAGTACCGCTGCGGCAATCTCCTCGGCCCGTCCCAGCCGATTGAGAGGGATCTGTTTCAACAACGCCTGCTTGTGCTCTTCGGGCAATCCCCGGGTCATGTCGGTATCGATGAAACCCGGTGCAACGGTATTCACCGTGATCCCGCGCGCCCCGGTTTCCCGTGCCAGAGCCTTGGTGAACCCCATGATACCCGCCTTCGCGGCAGCGTAGTTGGTCTGCCCGGCATTTCCCATGGCACCCACTACCGAGGCGATATTGATGATACGCCCTTTGCGTGCCCTGCTCATGGCCCGCAGGCAAGCGCGGGAGAGGCGGAAGACCGAGCTGAGGTTGGTGTCGATGATGGACTGCCACTCTTCGTCCTTCATCCGCATCAGCAAGTTATCACGGGTGATCCCGGCGTTGTTGACCAGAATAGTGGGCATGCCGCAGGATGCCTTCATCTCCGCCAGAACCGAGTCGATAGAATCCTGATCCGTGACATCCATCACCATCCCCCGTCCGGTCACACCAGCGGTGGCGAGATTGGCGCCGATGGTCTCCGCACCCGTTTCACTGGTGGCAGTACCCACCACGGTAGCTCCTTCTCGCCCCAACGCCTCGGCAATCGCCTTGCCGATGCCCCGGGTGGCACCGGTCACCAATGCAATCTCATCTTTCAAAAGCATTTTTCAGACTGTCCTCGTCATATACCGGAAACACCTTCATTCCCCGATCGATCCGCCGGTTCAGGCCCGCCAGTACCTTACCGGGCCCGCACTCCACCAGGCTATCGACCCCTCGTTCCGCCAGGCATCGAATGGTCTCCACCCAGCGCACCGGGCTGTACAACTGCCGCACCAGGGCGTCGCGGATCGCCTCGGGATCACGCTCCGCCATCACATCCACGTTGTTGACCACCGGCACCTCGGGTGAACGAATGGTCACCTCCTTCAACCGCTCCTCCAGCCGTCTGGCGGCATCCCGCATCAGCGCGCAATGAGATGGAACGCTTACCGGCAGCACGATGGCCCGCTTGGCGCCCTCCTCCTTCGCCAGATCAACAGCGCGCGACACGGCCCCCGCCGCACCGGCGACGACCACCTGACCGGGGGAGTTGAAATTGACCGCGGCGACCACCTCTCCTTCCGCCGCCCGCTCACAAATGGCAATCACCTGCTCATCGTCCAGCCCGAGGATCGCGGCCATGGCACCTTCTCCCGGCGGAACCGCCTCCTGCATATAGCGCCCACGCTCCCGCACCAGCGCCACGGCCTCCTCGAAATCGACGGCCCCAGCGCACACCAGGGCGGTATACTCTCCCAGGCTGTGGCCGGCCATAACGACCGGGTTTTCACCGCCCCTCTGCTGCCAGAGGCGCCAGATCGCCACCCCGGCGGCAAGCATCGCCGGCTGGGTATTGGCCGTATCGTTGAGCTCTGCCTCGGGTCCCTTCTGCACCAGCTCCCACAAATCGAAGCCCACTACTTCGGAGGCCTGCGCGAAGGTCTCTTTCACCAAGGACTGCTCCCCCAGTTCGGCCAGCATTCCCACCGACTGGGAACCTTGCCCTGGAAACACAAAAGCCAATGACATAAGACGGTTATCCCATAGTTTTACACTAATACTTCAACAAAGCGGAACCCCAGGTGAAGCCGCCCCCAAAGGCCTCCAGCATCACCGTGTCACCCCGCTCGATTCGGCCATCCCTCACCGCCTCATCGAACGCGAGCGGAATCGAGGCCGCCGAAGTGTTCCCATGCCGATCCACCGTCACCACCACCCGCTCCATAGGCATCTTCAGTTTCTTCGCCGTAGCGGAGATGATGCGAATGTTTGCCTGGTGGGGAACCAGCCAGTCGATCTCGCTCTTCTCCATGCCGTTGGCGGAGAGTGTCTCATCGACGATGCGCCCGAGCGTGTTGACCGCCATCTTGAACACCTCGTTGCCGCGCATCACGATGTAACCACGGCCGTCATCCGCGTCGGCGCATCCCTGGGAGATCCCTGTGGGAACAGTGAGCAGGTCCTTGTAGAAACCGTCGGCATGCAGGTGGGTGGACAGGATCCCCGGGGTGTCGGAGACCCCCAGTACCATGGCGCCGGCACCGTCACCGAACAGCACGCAGGTGCCCCGATCACTCCAGTCGGTGATGCGGGAGAGGGTCTCCGCACCGATCACCAGCGCATAGCGGGTGCTGCCGCTGCGCAGAAACTTGTCGGCCACGCCGAGCGCATAGACGAAGCCGGTGCACACCGCCTGGATGTCGAAGGCGGGACAGCCGTGGATGTTCAGCCGCTCCTGCAGCAGGCAAGCGGTACTGGGGAAGATCCGGTCGGGCGTGGTGGTGGCGACGATGATCAGATCGATGAGATCCTTGTCGATGCCCGCCGCAGCGATTGCCTCTCGGGCTGCGCGCTCCGCCAGATCACAGGTGGTCTCCCCCTCGGCAGCGATACGGCGCTCCTTGATGCCGGTTCGCTCGGTGATCCACTCGTCGGAGGTATCCACCATCTTTTCCAGATCGTGATTGGTGAGGATCTTTTCCGGCAGATAGCTGCCGGTACCGATGATATGGGAATAGTTCAACGCATTTGTCCTTGTCGATCCGCAGCGGGTTCTACCAACAGCGCCTCCAGTCGGGCGGCTATTTTGCCGGGCACCCCTTTTTCAACCTCGAGGACCGCTTCACGGATGGCATTGGTAAAAGAAAAGCAGTCCGCACTGCCGTGGCTCTTGATGACGATGTGCCGCAACCCAAGGAGGCTGGCACCGTTGTATGCTCGGTGATCCAGTCGGGCGCGCAGCCGTCGGATGACCGGCATGGCGGCCAGCGCGGCAAGGCGGGTGAGGATATTCCGCTGAAACTCCTGGCGCATGAAATGGGTAATCAGCTTGACGACACCTTCGGTGCTCTTGAGCATCACGTTGCCCACGAAACCATCACACACCACCACATCGGCGGTTCCCTTGAAGATATCGTCCCCTTCCACGAAACCGATGTAGTTCAAGCCGCTGTTGGCAAGCAGACGCCCGGCCTCCTTTACCGCCTCGTTGCCCTTGATCTCCTCCTCCCCGATGTTGAGCAGACCGACCCTCGGAGCCGGAGTTCCATCCACCGCGCTGGTCAATTCGGACCCCATCACCGCAAACTGAAACAGATGCTCAGGGCTGAGATCCACATTGGCCCCCAGATCGAGCACGTGCACATGTCCCTTCATGGTGGGAAGGGCGGTGCAGATGGCCGGCCGGTCCACTCCAGGCAAGGTCTTGAGCACAAAACGGGCGGTAGCCATCAGGGCACCGGTGTTGCCTGCACTGACACACGCCTGCGCCACCCCCTCCTTCACCAGATTGATGGCAACGCGCATGGAGGAATCCTTCTTGTTTCGCAGGGCATGCGAAGGGAGATCGGTCATCTCCACCTGCTGCGAGGCGTGAACCACCTTCAACCGCTCACTTGGCGAGCCACCGTGCTGCTCGAGCACCCGGGCCAGCACCACCTGGTCCCCAACCAATTGAATGTGCAGAGTTTTCATCTCCTTGAGGAGCTCGAGAACCGCCGGAACGGTTACGGAAGGGCCGAAATCTCCCCCCATTGCGTCCACGGCAACTGTACAGTTCTGTCCCATCTAGTCTTGCGTCGTCCCCTTCAGCCGAGTTTTTCGAACCCCCAAACAGACACGCCCCATCACAGGGGCGTGTCCGCTTCCAGCCCGCACACGCTCCCAGATCATCCGTCTATCCGGGGGGTGTGCATCGAGCCTGATTATTCGTCACTGGCGCCAATCACCTTGCGCCCACGATAGTATCCATCCGGAGTGACATGATGGCGCAGATGGGTTTCCCCGCTGACCGGATCGGTGGAAAGCGTGGGTTGTTTCAACGCATCGTGCGCACGGCGCATGCCACGGCGGGAAGGGGTTTTCTTACTTTTCTGTACAGCCATTACCTGTCACTCCTCAGGTTCATCAATGTTTGTCACGTGTCAAAGCAGCCAGCACGGCAAAAGGATTCGCCCGGTCACCCTCCACCTGATGGCTGGCCTGCTCTGGTTCAACCCAGGCCGGACACTGGGCTGGTGGATGCATCGCCACCAGGGGTAGGGCCAATAACAGCTCGTCCTCGATGATGGAGAACAGGTTCATCTCCTCCCGATCGACCCACAATGGCTCGAAAGGCTCCGGAAGCCGGGCCTCTTCCTCCTGGTTCCGAACGAAACCAAACTGGAGAGGGGCGTCAACAACCACCTCCATCGGCTCCAGACAGCGCTGGCAGACCACGGTAAACTTGCTCTTCAGACCGCCACGCAGATAGTGAATGCCCTCTTCCGCGCCGAAACGAAGGGTGACATCGACCCATCGCTCCGTCTCATGGGCGACGGACGCCAGACGCCTGAACAGCGATTGTTCGATTCGCCCTTCAAAGGTTTCCCGCGCCACGGCCAGGCGATAGAGATCCACATTTTGCGGCAAGCCGGACAACATAAGCGGGACATTGTAAAATCAAATGGAAACAGTGTAAAGATACGAACCCGGGAAGGGCCCCCTCACAAGGAACCTTTTGCGCTCCCTTTTTGTCACTGGGGAAGCCTCCGCGGAAAGCGTCGGCCCTGGCGGTGACGAGCGAAACTGCCCAGTGAGCCGCAGAGTTTTGACGTAGTTGCTCAGATTGCCCTTGAAATCCGCCGGATCGGGGTGAAAAAATGGGCGCACACAATAAAGGGTAACTCGCTGTTTTTCTGTGCGAAGGTGATGAATTTCCAAGACTGGGCGAATGTCTGCCAATAACCAAGGACCGACCATGTACAAGATCGTTCTGTCAATCGTTGCAATCCTGCTGATAACCGGCTTTGCTTCGCCCCGTGAGGCCGGGGCGGAGAACACTGCAATCTCCACCAGGGTGGTCTATTCCGGAAACCTCGATGGCGAACTGGAGCCCTGCGGCTGCTCGGAGGCAGGCGATCTGGGCGGGATCCTGCGGCGCGCCAGCAAGATAGCCGAGCTGCGAAAAGAGTGGCCCCAGCTGTTTCTGATCTCTTCCGGCGGTCTGCTCGCCAACGCCTCGCCGCGGGACCGGCTGAAAAGCGAGTACATTCTCAAGGGACTCAGCGCCATGCGCTATGATGCCGTGGGCCTGCAATGGCGTGACCTGAGTTACGGCACCGCGTTCCTCGATGTAGCCCCTCTCCCGTGGACTGCGAGCAACTGGAATGGGGATGGGGTTCCGCGCCAGCGTGACATCCGGCACGGCGAGGTGGAAATGGCCTTCTTCGCCTGGCTGACTCCCGAGGACTCTCCGTTCCGGAAGATGAAGGGTTCTCACCAGATGGTCATCGACGATCCGAAACCGCTACAGCGTGCCCTGACGGAGGCGGACCGCAAGGGAAAACTTACTGTATTGAGCACCACCTTGCCCCTGGAACAGGCAAAGGCGCTGTTCGATCTGAAGGCCGTGGACATTCTGATCACGAAATCTGCCTACGAAGAATATGGTAAACCACGCCAAGAAGGAAAGACCGTCGTATTACAACCAGGTTCCAGGGGAATGCGGCTGGGGATGCTGGATCTGGAGATCGATGAACGGGGCGACATCGGCTCATGGAAACACCGGGTGATTCCGCTGCCGAACAGTGTTCCCGACGCCCCGTTCCTGAAAGAGTGGTATGAAGAATACAATGCAAAGGTGAAGGCGGCCTATCTGGCCAGCGTGGAGGAGAAGAAGAGACGGCAGTCGGGACAAAGCCCCTACACCGGCGCCGACGCCTGTCGCGACTGTCACCAGGCAGCGTACGACAAGTGGCTGGAGACCCCCCATTCCCGTGCATTTGCCCGTCTGGAGGAGGTGGGCAAGTCCTTCGATCCGGATTGCATCGCCTGCCACACGGTCGGGTTCGAGCGACCGGGGGGTTACATCGATTCCCGTCTGACGATGCACCTGATGGACGTGCAGTGTGAGTCCTGTCATGGCCCCGGCAGGAAGCACATGGAGGCCAAGGGGAAGGAACCAACCCCCCACGCCCACTGGCCCAGGGAGAAGATTTGCCGGCAGTGCCACACCCAGCCCCACAGCCCCCAGTTCGATCTGAACTCCTACTGGCCCCGTATCGCACACTGACGGCTCATCATCAACAGGAGTATCTCTGGCTTCAGCCTGCTACGCCCCGGCGGCGCTCCAGAACCCGTTGCAACTCCTGGTGCAGCTCGTCGGCCACCACCGCCCAGCTCCGGCCCTCAACTCGCTTGCGGATGAAGACCGGGTCCCAGGAGCGATCCAGCCCCTCCTCGATGGCCCGTGCAAGCCCTTCCAGGTCGCCGGGATCAGCCAGAATCCCGAGCGCAGGGTGGTTGACGATCTCCGCCACCCCGCCGACCCGGAAAGCGGCCACCGGCTTGCCGCAGGCAAACGCCTCCATCAGCACGTTGGGCCACCCTTCCGTGCGGCTGGAAAGCACCAGCAGATCGGCCGCATTGATCCAGCGGGATATCTCCTCATGGGGTCTGGCACCCAGCAACTGGACCCGTTCCGACATCCCCAGCTCGGCGATCAGGGCTTTCAGCCGTTCCATCTCGGAACCGTCGCCGATCACCACCAGCCTTTCCCTCTTGTGTTGGATCCTGGCAAAGGCGCGAATCAGCAGATCCACCCCCTTCACCGGTTCCAGACGGGCGACACAGATGGCGATCCGGTCCGAGATGTTCAAACCCAGGCTCTTGCGCATGGCATCGCGATCCTGGGGAATGAACCTGTCCACCTCGATGCCGTTGGGCAATACGGTCACCCGTTCCGGTACCACACCCAGACGGCCGACTATTTCGCCCTTGAGCGCCTCGCTTACGGCAAGAACCTGATCGCAGTTACGTAACGCCCAGCCGATCAATGCCCTCTGGATCCGGGGTCTGGTCAGCTGATTGATGTCGCTGCCAAGGCAGCCAATGACCACAGGCAAGCCAAACCATTTGGCCATCAGCACATTGGCAAAGCCGTCCGGAAAGGTCCAGAAACCGAGCAGGATATCGGGCCGCGTCTCCCTGATCAGTCGCCGGTAGAAGGGAAAGACCGAAACGAACAGGAAAGGGCCGTGCAGGAAGCGCAGCACCCCGGGGATGATGACGAAACGGGGATAGTTGATCTCCAGACCGTCCAGTCGTTCGGTGCGGGCGATCTCGACATAGAACCCACGCCGCGAGCGCTTCATGAAGGCCGGAACATAGGGGATGGGAACGGAAATGGAAACCCGGTCGCGTTGCGCCAGCGCGGTGATCAACTTCTTGATGTATATCCCCCGATTGATCTCGAAACGATTGGGGAATATCACCGTCGAAAGCAGAATCCGGAGCATCCTTTCGCTCCTATTCCGAGAAGACGCAGATGTTGTATATCCGGCCGGGATATTGTTCGAAGAAGGGGCGCGCCACATCCGGCGCAATCCGGGGTTCCTCTGCCACCATCACGTGACAAGACCTGAGCCCGGTGAGCAGCGAGACAATCTCCATAGGGTCGATGCCGGTCCGCTTCACCTGATCCCGATGGGCCTCGAACACTACGGTGAATCCCGGACAGGACGAGAGTATTTCCAGCGCCCCCCGTATCACCGAAAGCTCTCCCCCCTCCACGTCGATCTTCAGCACCACGGCATGATCCTTCGGTAGCTTCAACTCATCCAGACGGGTGACCGGGATGGTCCCCTCTTCCGCCGGCACGATGAAGGCAGCATGGTCGTGGGCGTCGTGCGGCGGATAGCTCAGCTCCCCCCGGCCATTGAAATCCGCGACTGCAGCATTCTTCGCCTCCGCCAGCACGGGAAGCATCTCCAGGTTGTGTTTCAAAAGCGGAAAGGAACCACGATTGGGCTCAAAAGCGATAACCTTCCGGATTCGGCTGCACGACGAAACCAGCAAGGCGGAGAACAAGCCAAGATCCGCCCCGCAATCGAGCAGCACCAGAGGCGACTTCTGTCCGCCCAGACGGCTGGCGAGTAACTGCACGAGATCCCGTTCATACTCGTCGATTCTGCTCAGATCGTAAGCGTCCTTGTAGGCAGGGATATCGATCTTTATTCCTCTGGGCAAGGTGGTACGAACCAGCACGTCAAACCACCCCCTGGAGCGCGCTGTATTCTCCAGATAGTACCCCCCCCGAATCCCCTTGCGTTGCATCAGGTAGGCCAATCGCAAGAGCCAGGGAGAGGACTCCACGACCCTGTAATCAATCCCGGCATCCATCACTGTTTTCTCCTTCCTGGAAAAATCAAACCACTTCATCCTTGGGCAAACGCCTTATACCAAGACAATGGACGGCAAAGCCCCATTCGCCAGATGTCTTGCTAACTTCTCAGCAAATCGTAGAGCTTGGAGGCAACCGCTCGGATTGTCCCCGATATTCCTCGCGCCAAGGCGATAAACATGGATCTGCAAACGAGCACTTTTCAACGCGGGAATAGCGATGTTCAGGGGAGACCCGAGCCAGTTACGACGCTATTTTCCTACCCGCAGAGGCCTCAGCGGAGAGCTATGCCACCCGGACACCTTGCCATCCTGAAATTCGATGAAGGATGGCCCGTAATCCCACCGTGTTTCACTCCTGAAAAGCGGCTCTCCCTGAATCCGCAGCACCTCCTCGTGGCTACTGCCGATGTGTATTCTCTTCATCCCCAAAAGAGGGGAGCGCTCGGCATCGGCCCGAAGGGGTGCCCCCGCACGATTCAGCCAGCCGGCGACACGGCCGTTTTCAAAATAGACGATGGACCTGCCGTAATACCAGCGCTCCCCCTTGATGGCATCAGGCTCCCCCTGAACCAGACGGACCACCTCCGGCGGATCACCGAAACCGAAGCGTTCTTCCTTCCCTGACGCCATCCCAAGTTTCAGGGAAGAACGCGCCAAAACGGCCGGCTGTGGAACCACCGTTGCCGCTTTTTCCGTGGGAGGCCAAAACCACCACAATAGAGATGCCACAACCAGAATGGCCATCCACAACCACCATCCCCTACCCCTTTTGCTTCCCACTGGCGGAGAGGCCGTCGCCGTGGCCGCCAATCCCTCGTCGGCGGAGGGTTCCGGCGGACGCAGTCGGGGGCGATCCGGAATGGGCATACGCCCATATTTCCGATAGTAGTCGGCGATCATCCGCATCGCCAGATTGATCGCCCGCTGTCTTCTCTCCGCGGCCAGACGGGCCTCCGGATCATCGGGATAGCGATCGGGATGGCAACGCTGTGAAAGCAGCTTGTAGTGGCGTCGCGCCTGTTCCCACCGGCACCCCCCTTTCAGTCCAAGCACGCGATAACAGCGATGGTAGTTCGGCTTCTGATTGAGGTTCATCTACTGCCATCCCAAGGGGAATACCCGACATCACCGCTGATAGCGAACCGCGGCAAAAAAGGCCAGCTCGCTATAGTCCGCACTATCCGCAGTGCTGTCCCTTCTTTCCCAATCCACCCGTAACCGGTAACCCAGATGTCGCGTCCGGCGGAGATGCAGTCCCGCGAAAGAGGAGAACAGGTCATCCCGCCTGCCATCCACCTCATAGAAACTCCTCGAGTAGGAAGCCCCCAGTTCCGTGCTGAGGGTGGCTCCGAAACCCTTGCTCATCACCAAGCTGCCATTGAAAAGATCCTGATCCAGCGTAGCACTGTCCAGATACGCCTGCTTCTGGTAGTTCAAAATGGCTTCCAGTGTGGAGTGCAGCCATTCGGTGCGGTAGATCACCTCTCCTTCACTTACGGTATAGACCTGGGAAGAGATGACACTGCTACCCACCGGAACTGCACGGCTGTCCCGTCGCAATTGCTGAGCCGTATCGGAGTAGCCTCGATGCAGCACCAGCTTCAGCTGGCTCACCGACGAAATATGGCGATTGCCGACGATCTTGATATGGGGGCCGGACGCACTGTCGGCATAGTCGAAATCGATTCGACTGCCACCGAGTTCAAAACGCAGACCGCTACGACCTTGCTGCCAATCCCATGCGGCAAAAAGATCGAGGCGCCGGTAGTCGTCCGCATCCCGACTACGGAAATCGACCTTCGTCATGGTCAGATTGGTGGAAACCTGGGTCTGCACGGACAGGTCCTGGAACAGAGTGCCGGCCAGATACCAGCGATCACTGTCGAACTCATCCGTTATCTCCGCATATGAATTCATGTAACGCAGATCGGCCAATACGCCGGTTCCGTTGCCAAAACGGTATCTCAACCGTGGGCCGGTGGAAAACAGGTTGGTCTGCTGAATGTTCCCGGGCACCCAGACCTGACGATTCATCACCGGCTCGTTGGAAAGCCTGTCCTCCACCACCCAGAACAGGCGATCCCGAACCAGCGACCAGGTAACGTCGGCGTTGAGATAGCTCCAGTTCTGATCCGCGAATACACCATTGACATAGGAACGATGCTCTACATCCAGGCTGACAGTTCCATCCATGACTGTGCTCCGCTCACTGTAACGAAGCCCCACCCGAAAGGCATGGGTAATCTCTTCTTGCTCATTTGTTGCAGTACGTGCGATGTTGGTGGAGTAACTCGGCTCATACTCCAAAGAGTAACGCCATTCTCCACCTTGCACAGAAGGTACGGCAAACAACAGCGCCACTGAAAACACGATGCACTGCTTCATGGAGTGTCGCCGTCATTTCCCCTCGGAAAACACGACACCGGCCAACTTCTCCCTGCCCACCTCCGCCGCCACCTCGGCAATCTGCCTGCGTGTCGACTTGCCGTAACCAACACAGAGAATGACTGTATCGCTCAATTCGGAAAGGATCCTGGCATCCGGCGACTCCTTCAACGAGGGAGCATCGATCAATACGAAGCGCTCCCGATACCGGGAGCGCACTTCATCCAGGAACGCCTCCATGTGGACCGATGTGTAGTAATCGGACGCAGATTCATGGGGTTGCCCCGCCGGTACCAGTCGCAAGCGGGGAATGCCCGTCGAATGGATCAACTCACTCACCGGTGTGCTCTCCGGTTTCTCGATATAATCGGTAAGTCCGGCTTTGGGTTCCACGTCCAGCAATCGATGGAGAGCGGGATTACGGATATTGCAATCTACCAGCAATGCCGTCTTGGTCTCATCCAGCGCGATAGCCGAGGCCAGGTTCGAGGCGGTAAAACTGCCTCCGCTCTCCGGCGCCACCGGAGATATCATCACCACGAATCCATCCCCCTGGTTCATGCCGAACAGTTTGGTTCGAAGACCACGGAACGCATTCAGCACGCGGCGGTCTCGCATACCCGGGTGAATGATCTTGCAGGCACTCAACTGCTCGGCTGACTTGAGAAACGGTTCGCGCATCCGGGCAATCTCCCTCGCCGATGCCAGCCGTCGCGCGATGTTGCTCCCCACCTCCCTGTTGAGTATCTCTTTTTTCACATGATCATCCATGATATCTTGTTATTTTGCCCACCGATGCATTCATATCGCTTGAACGTAGCGCAGGTAGCCAACATACCCATAAGCAGAAATTACCGCTGCCACCAACAGCAGCACCCCCGCGTTGATCAACCGCACGAAAGTTCTCTCCTTGGGAGTCTGCAGCGTTGGGATGACACCCAGCACCCTCAATTTCAGTTCCTGTTGCAATACGGCATATCGCCTCACTCTGGGATCGAGCTGAATCACGGCAGCGATCATGGCCAACGGGATGCCTACACCCAAAACCAGACCTGCGATCATGAAATGCAAGAGACGCAATCCAGTGGGTTTCAGAGGCAGGACAGCGGGCTCCTGAATCTTGAATGACAACCCCTGTCCCTTTTCATCCATACTCATGGATACACGGGCATTCTCTCTTCTTCTCAGTAAGTCGCTGTAAAGCGTACGATTCACTTCGTAGTCACGCATCAGTTCGGCCAGCTCGGCCTCAAAGTCACTGATCCGCACGCTTCGCTGCAGTGCCTCCTGCAAAAATCCGTCTGTGATTCGTTTACGGGTTTCCAGGGCCGCGATCTCGGTGCGCACCTTGGATAGCTGGCTGCGCATCTGCTGATAGAGGGGGTTTCTCTGGATGGCAGCTGTCTCCTGATTGCTTTCACCCTCCTGGAGCGCCGCAATGATCTGTTTCCGCTTTTCGGCTTCTTCTGCAACCAGCTCTTCCATCTCTTGGATCTGGTAATTCAGACGAACCACGTCGGGATGGCTGGGCTTGTAATTGAGCAGCAGATTGTCTCGCTCCTCCTGCAGCTCCGCGATACGCTGCCGAAACTGGTGCTCCTTCGTCAGCTGTTCAGAGAAGGCCGCCTCTCCCGTCATCTGCTTGACCAGCGCCTTCTCCCGCTCCCGCGCCTCGCTGAGTTGCAAGCGGGTCTGTTCCAGCTGTTGTCTGAGCTGTGCAATACGCGCCTCCACGTCGGCCTGTGATCCGGGGCGGGCATCGGCATTTTTTCCCCGGAACTCTTTCAGGCGAGTCTCCGCATCCAGCAGCTTCTTGTGGTAGAGCTTAACCTGACTATCAACGAATTCGAAAGCTTCGCGACTCTCGTTCTGCTTGGCCTTGAGGCTCTCCTCGATAAAAAGGGCGGCAAACCGTTGCGCCGTCTTGAACGCACGTTTCGGATCCGGATCGATATAGCTGATGCGTAGCAGCCCGACCCCCACGTTCTCCACCCGGGTCCGTTTTGATACCTCTTCCGCTGCTGTCTCAATCTGCAGGGGAGTCATCTTGGAAATAGGCCAGCCAGCGTAGGCCATCACCTGTTCGAGAACACGACGATTCAGAATGATCTCCTTGGCATTACCGGCCAGCGACTGAACGCCGGTCGCCACAGCAGTTCCTTCCATCAGGGGTGCGATGATCTTCTGCTCACTCGCCAGAATCGTCGTGGATGCCTCGTATTTTTTCGGCCAGTACAATCCAGCAACAAGAAAAGTGAGCGAAATGACCCCAAACAGAAGCGCCATCTTACCCCGGTTGATACGAATCTCGTTTCGTACCAGATATAGCCACTGCTCCAAGTTCATTCCTGAACCCCAATCCGTATCAGAAACGGCGCTCCGGAACGGCAATGATATCGCCCGGCCTCAGCTCATAGTTGGTATCCACCTCTCCCTGATAGAGTATCTTTTTCAGATACACGGGAAAGGCCCGGGATTTTCCATCCACCTTGCGATAGAGAGTGGTTCGGTCGGGAGCGGCAAACTCGGTCACCCCGCCCGCTTCCAGAACGGCATCAAGCACCGTCATCCCGGGGCGGTGAGGAATGGAGACCGGCCGGAGCACGGCTCCCGTTACCCGCACCCGGGTGAGATAGGTATGACTGACGAGCTGTACGACGCTGACCGCGACCTGGGGTTCGCGAATGTATTCACTGAGCCTCTCCCGGATCGTAGCAGCCACCTCTTCCGGCGTCTTTCCACCAGCCTGGACATCACCGATGATCGGCATGGTGATCTTGCCGTCCGGACGCACCGGGCCGGTCACCGACAGCTCGGCGTTACGCCACACCGATACCGCAACCACATCGTCGACTCCGATGCGATAGGGAGCCACCGGTTGTGAACCGCTTTCTATGGGAGAAGCTACTTCAGGGGAGCCGGCGCACGCGGCAAGGAGCATCGTGGCCAAAACCGGCAACACAAGCAAGAGCCACTTGCTCACCGAGACATCACGTAACATCAGCATCCGTTGCTACTATCAAACGATTCATCAATATCCCTTTGTTCGGCTCTATTGTAGGAGCTATGGTTTTCCATAGCAAGCTCAGCGTTTATACTTGTCTCCCGGCGTATATGGAACACGCCATGTGAGTTGCGGGATTCGAAGGTAGCCACTCAGATAGCCTCCTGACATTCATCGGGTCAAGACGAAAAATGCACGTTACTAATTATTAAGCAAACGATCATTTTTCAACACGGAAACGGCGAACCTCAGGATCTGGCTGAGTAGTTATATAACGTTTTTCGACAAATCGGCCAATGCCCAAAGTACATGCCAGGACGGCGTTCTTTCTGACTCTTCTCTATCTGGCGATGATATTCATTCGCCCTCAGGAGTTCATACCTTCATTGGAAGGTTTCCCTCTTTTGCCGGTGCTGATGGCCGTCGCGCTGTTTGCCTGGCTGCTGACTGATCGAAAGATCGTAGAAACACAGCAACTTGCCGCCTTGACCCTGCTGTTTGCCTATACCATCCTCTCCGTGGCCCTCTCCGGGTGGGTTGGCGGCATGGTGCCGGCAGCGGGAAAGCTCATCCCCATCTATATCCTGTTCTTGCTGGTTGCCAGCACGGCCATCACCCCTGAGCGCCAGCGCCAGACCATGTGGGTATTCGTCGGGGGAGCCGCGATGATGGCCATCCACGGTATCCAGCAGAAATTTACCGGTGTGGGATGGACGGGGGAGGTTGCACTACAAGGCAGGATGCGTTACATCGGCATCTTCAACGATCCCAACGATGTCGGCCTGCTGCTCGTCTGCTCCCTGCCGATGGCATTTTATCTGCTCCACCACTACCGCAGCATCTTGGTGAAGGGATTGCTAACCGGACTGATCGGAACCATCCTCTATGGGATCGTCCTGACCAATTCACGTGGCACCACGTTGGCGACGGCGGTCATCACCGGGCTCTATTTGTGGCGCCATCACGGTGTATTCAAAACCGCCATCTTCGGTGCCGCCGTGATTCCGGTCATCCTGATGATGTCCAGCCGTATCGACACCATCAGCGCCAGCGAGGAATCGGCCCACGGGCGTATCGAAGCATGGTACGAGGGATTCCAGATGCTGAAGTCGAACCCCCTTTTCGGCGTCGGCTTCGACCGCTTTACTGAACACCACTTTCTCACCGCACATAACTCTTTCATGCTGGCCCTTGCGGAGCTGGGGGTCGTCGGCTACACCCTCTGGTTCTCGTTCCTGCTCTCATGTGTGGCGATGATGCATCGGCTGCGCGCTCCCCTCGCCCCCAAGCAGAACGAGCTGGAAGAGCTGATAGCCCTGTACAGGGAGGAGAACGGCCAGAGCACCCATTACGATGAGGAGGCAGAGCAGGCTGCTCCCTCACCTCCTGTAGTCGCTGCAGAGGATGGCGCGATTGCCAATGTTCTCTTCTTTTCTTTCGTTGGATTCGCCACCTCCGCCTTTTTTCTCAGCCGCACCTACGTGGTGGTGCTATTCGTGCTTTGCGGAATGGCCGTGGGGCATTACCTTGGTGCCAGACAACGTACTCCCCAATTGCCCGAGTACGGATTCTTCAGCCATTTTGGCCTGTGGATGACAATTTCGATGGTTTCCATCGTGCTGCTCTATATCGTTACCAAGGTGCTCATGTTGGCGGCCTGAATCAACTATTGACAAGGAAGTTATCGATGGTACATCAACCCAACCTGCTCAACGCCCTGTTCATTGCCCTCTCCTTGCTCATCCTGGGGGCAATGATGGTAATCTGGCGAGAAGCCCGTAAAAGGGAGATGCATCGCTGGATGGGTTCCTATCTCCGGCGCTCTCGCCGTCCCAGGCATGAGGGACCGACCCATGTCCTGTTCTGTTTCGTGGATCACTACGAGCCCATGTGGCAGGGAGTACCGTACGAACAGGAAGTGGCCAGGGTCAGGCGCTGGGTCGAGGAATACCCCCGGCTGGCACGCAGGCACTCGGATGCCGATGGCTGTCATCCCAAGCACACCTTTTTCTATCCAGAAGAGGAGTACCGGCGGGAACACCTCGATGCAATCAGTGATCTGTGTCGTCAAGGTCTGGGGGAGCTGGAAGTCCATCTGCACCATCACGACGATACCGAGGATGGATTGCGGGAAAAACTCTCCCGTTTCACCCGGCTGTTGCAACGGGAGCACGGTGCCATGAGTACTTTCCCGGGAAGCGACCGCCCCGCCTGGGGGTTCATTCACGGAAACTGGGCGCTGGACAACTCCCTCGCCGACGGTAGCAACTGCGGGGTCAACAACGAACTGATCATCCTCCGGGAAGAGGGCTGCTATGCCGATTTCACGCTCCCATCCGCCCCCAGCAGTGCACAGACCCGCAAGATCAACGCCATCTACTACGCCAAGGATGATCCCCTGGCGCCGAAGTCCCATGACGATGGGCAAGATGTGCGGGTGGGAGGTGAGCCTTGGGGGGATCTGATGATCATCCAGGGACCACTGATGCTGAACTGGAGGAAGCGCAAATGGGGTATCCTGCCTCGCATCGAGAATGGTGACATCCGCAGCGTCAATCCACCGACCCCGGACAGGGTGGATCTCTGGGTGGAGGCGGGCATTCACGTTCGGGGCCGCCCCGAATGGCTGTTCATCAAGGTCTACACCCACGGAACCCAGGAGCGGGACATGGACTGCCTGCTGGGCGAACCGATAGACCGGATGTTCGATTATCTGGAACAGCGTTACAACGACGGCAAAGAGTATCTGCTCCATTACGTCACGGCCCGTGAGATGTACAACATCATCAAGGCCGCAGAGGCAGGGAAAAGCGGTAATCCGGGAGACTACCGCGATTTCATCCTCGAGCCACCCGCCAACACCCGACCCTTGTAATGAGCATCACCGCCAAGGTCGTCCACTCCCTGAAGTGGCTCACCGTCACCAAGCTTGCAGCCCAGCTGCTGCGGTGGGGCGTCACCTTCATCGTCATCCGCCTGTTGATGCCGGAGGACTACGGCATCTACGCCATGGCAGACGTGGTGATGTATTTTTTCGGCCTGTTCAGCGGCGCCGGAATGGCCTCCGCCCTGATCCAGGTACGCAGTTTTTCCGTTACCCAGATGCGTCAGGTTCTGGGGTTGTTGCTGGTGGTCAACCTCTCCCTCGCCCTCCTGGTGTTCTTTTTGGCTCCCTGGATTGCCGACTTCTACCAGGAAGAGCGGGTCATTCCCGTGCTGTACGCGATGATGCTCGGCTTTCTCACCGTGGCGATCGAGACCCTGCCCACGGCGATGCTGGAGCGGGAGATGCGTTTCAAGAGACTCTCGCTGATCGAACTGGCTGCAGCGACGCTATCTGCCCTGGTCACGTTGCTGCTGGCGCTGGCAGATTTTGGCGTATGGAGTCTGGTTTTCGGCCACCTCAGCGAACTGCTGTTGCGGGCGGGGCTGAAATTTGCCGCCCATCCGGTCTGGATCCTGCCGCAGTTCCGTTTCGGCGAATCGCTCCATCTGATGACCTTTGGCGCCACCAAGACCCTCACCTTTCTCGCTTGGTTTCTGCTGGTCAGCATCGATACCATCATCGGCGGCCGATTGTGGGATACGGAGACACTGGGAATCTATGCCGTTGCCCTGCAGCTGTCATACATCCCGATGAACAAACTGGTTCCCCTGGTCAAACAGGTGGCCTTTCCAGCCTACTCCAAACTGCATCAAGGAAACGGCCGGCTCGCCCCATACGTTCTCAAGGCCAACGGCTTGATCATGGTGACTGCCTTCCCAATATTCTTCGGCCTTGCCGCTACCGCCCCTGCCCTGGTGCCCTTGCTGTTGGGAGAGAAATGGCTGGGTGTGATTCTGCCAGCGAGCCTGATCCCTCTGATGCTCCCGCTGCGAGCCTCTCAGGAACTGATGGACCCCGCCTTCGAGGCCAGTGGCCAGCCGGAAGGCGCACTGAAAAACTGGTTGATCACATTGATGATAATGACCCCGATACTCTATCTGGGCGCCCTTCACGGGGGGATCAGCGGAATCTCCTGGGCCTGGGTGGCCGGAATTCCCCTGTGCTATCTGATCACCTCATACCGGGCGATCCGTTCTCTCAATCTTCCCGCCAGCCGATTCGCCGGCACGGTTCTCAGGCCACTGTTCCCAGCCTTGGTGATGTTCATCTCCATCCGCTCGTTTCACCAATTTGCGGAAGGCGAACTCACACTCCCTGGCCTGTTATTGTTGAGCGAAGTACTGCTGGGTGCCGCCGTCTATCTCCTCCTGGCCTGGTTCCTTTGCCGTCGGGAGCTGCTCCATCTGAAAGAGCTGACCGGCCGGTGAACCGCGTACCCCGTTGACGTCATGCGAGACCTTTCCAACGGCTCACCGCTATATATCGAGATCGGCCTCCCCCAGATACCATGCATCCCCGTGAATAGCCTCCAGCAAGTCACGCTCCAGGGTCGGGCCCGGCAACACCCCGGCCCACCCCTCGACCGATCGGGTAAGGAATCCCGCACGCTGAAAACGCCGGATCATGGTGTCCGTACCGACCAGACCGATATTGATGACCAACGCCTTGGCGCGATACATCTCTTGCCAGAATCTGTCCAGTAGCGGTCCGAACCAGCGCTCCGACGATACCTGGACATCTCTCACCTCCAGCACGTCACCCTGGCGAGTAAACGAGAGGTACCCCCGTAACTCCCCTTCCTCGTCAAAGAGAGCAAACATCCGCGAATGGACGGCCGGCTGACTGTGGCGCCATCGCAGATACTCCAGGTCGTGAACCGTGCCAAATCGAATGGAGCTGGATCGCCCCTCCCAGAACTGCTGCCAGCGTGCGTCCGCTTCATCCAGCAGTTCCACCTGGCAACCTTTCGGAGCAGCACGCAGGGACACCCGGTTTTGTATCAGCAGAAGCAGATCCACCCCCGCTCCAACGGTCGCCGCGAGGGGGATTGGACGCAAATGCCGCCGCAGCTTTCCGAACGATCGGATCAGCCGCGCACCATTCCAGTTCCGACCCGCTTCCCTGTAGCCCATCCGTTTGAACACCCCCCGGGCGGCGGAGTTGGGAAAGGCAAGCAAAAACCCGATGCCACTCCCCCAGACCTGTTCGGAGACGGCACGCTGCAGCCGGAGGGCCGCTCCGTACGAGCGATATCGTCTGTCGATGGCAAAATCGATGGCCAAGCCACCCAGGTGAGGCTCCCCCTCGATTACAAACCGTCGCGGCATGACCGAGGCGCAGCCAATGACCTCACCTTCATTGCCTTCCGTAGCCACCCAGGTGAGTGCTGGTCCGGCGGGGTTCTCCCGGTAGAGCCACTCGAACCTCTTGAGGCAGATATCGCGGGTGATATGAGGAAGATTATCGAGCCACAGGCGCATGATGCTGGCACGGTCCCCTTCATCATCGGGATCGGCACGCCGAACGTGGTATTCCGGTGCCTTCTTTCTACTCGTGGTGGCCAAGAAAGACAACGCCGTTCGGATGGAACGCTCTTTCTTTTCGCAAACACGTTCCAACTGAGGAAGCGAACCGTTACCGTTGCTTTTCTCCTTTTTTCCCGGTCCGCTGGGGGAATACGATGGATGCTCAGGCAGCACCGGTTTCCCACCCTTCTCACTTCGCAGAGATTGCTCCATGCCACGACCTCCCTGTGTGGTAATCAATACCGTCAATAGCTGGTGGTCTCCGTTTCACTTCGTCCTTTCAGTACCTCTGTTTTTGTTGGACGGGAGTACCACCGCTACCCCATCCTGGTTAACTATAGCAGATAACCCTGGCAAAGCGGAAAGGGGGCTCTTTTGCATACATCCCAGCCCAGCGCATTGAAAAAAGCGAGGGGGTACCTTTTGAGGAAAACTCTCCACTTGTGCGATAATGATGCCGCTGGAAAAACGGACGAAGGGAATCGCTGTAGCAGGGCAGCAAGCACCATGGAATGGAGCAGAACGTGGACAAGGAGAGCACGCTGAATATCGTACATGCAGTCCTTTCCCTGGATTGCGGCGGTCTCGAGCGGCTGGTACTCCATCTGTGCCGGGAGGGTATTCGCCAGGGGGACAGGGTCACCGTTCTCTGCCTGGACAAACCGGGCGATCTGGCGCAAGAGGTGCGCAGTACGGGGGCCGAGGTGATGACCCTCTCTCGCAAGCCGGGCCTCATGCGCCCTGGCGAGGCGATCCGCCTGCGGAAGATCCTCCGTGAGCTTTCCCCCGATGTGCTCCACTGCCACCAGATGGGCGCCGCCCTCTACGCCGGAAGCATGGCCCGCAGCCTGCACATCCCGGCGATTCTCCACACCGAACATGGCAACCACAGCTACCAGGGATGGCGGCGCAAACTGCTGGCCTCCATCGCCTTCGCCTTGCCCCACAGGCTCTACTGCGTATCCGGGGAGATAGCGGACAACCTGTCCAACATTCCCTTCGTCCGATCTCCGGCCATCCAGTTCAACGGAATCCCGATACCCTCCCCTTCCGAACTGCGCCCCGATCCGGAACGGCGTAGCAAGCTCGGGATCGGAGCGGAGGACTTCGTGATCGGTTCGGTGGGCAGGTTGGTGGAAATCAAACGCCAGGAGCGGCTGGTGAAGGCGGTCGCTGCTCTGGCGAAGCGAGGCCGCAGCGTCCATCTGCTGCTGGTGGGTGACGGCGCCTGCCGTGCCGCGCTGCAGAACCTGGCGGAGAACGCAGGAATCGGGGATCGGGTACATTTCACCGGATTCCAGATGGAAACCCTGCCTTATCTCAACCTGATGGATATTTTCGTTTTGAGCAGCGACTCCGAAGGCATGCCCATGGCGCTGCTGGAGGCATGGGCTGCGAAGAAGCCGGTCGTGGCCAGCGCGGTGGGGGGACTCCCGGATCTGGTCTCCGAGGGTAGCAATGGAATGCTTTTCCCTCCTGAGGATCAACGGCGCCTGACTGAACTGATCGAGATGCTCATGGATGCTCCCGAGCTGCGCAACCGACTGGGTGAGAATGGCCACGCAGAGGTGGTCTCCTGCTATAGTGCCACCCACACGGCCGATGCCTACCGCTCGGCCTACCTGGAATTGCTGAACGAACGGGGCACTGCCAGCCTGTTCGGTGCACTGCGAAAAACCGGACCACACGAATGACGGGCGAGAAACTGAAGGTCGCGGTCGTGGGCTGTGGCCAGATTGCCGATGGCCACATCAGCGAGATCCAGAAGCTGGACAACGCAGAGGTGACGGCGCTCTGTGATCGCGAGCCGCTGATGGCAGAACAGGCTGCCGTCCGACATGGCATTCCTGGCCACTACCGGCTTTTCGAGGAGCTGTTGGAAAAGGAACGGCCCGACGTGGTGCACATCACCACACCGCCCCAGTCCCATCTGCCGCTGGCCATCCAGGCAATCGACGCCGGCTGCCATGTCTATGTGGAAAAGCCACTCACCCCGCGCTACGAGGAAGCGGAAAGGCTGATCGCCCACGCCGAGAAGAAAAACAGAAAGCTGACCATCGGTCACATCTACTACTTCGACCCCCCTGCCCTGGCACTGCGGGATCTCTTTGCCAGCGGTGCCATCGGCGAGGCGGTGCACGTGGAGAGCTTCTACGGCTACAATCTGGCCGGCCCGTTCGGAAAGGCGATACTGGGAGATAGCAAACACTGGGTGCATCAACTACCAGGCAAGTTGTTCCACAACAACATCGACCACCTGCTCAACAAGGTGCTGGAATTCGTCGATGACGAGCGTCCGATGGTCGTCGCCCATGGAGAGGTTCGGCGAACCACCCGTTTCGGTGACATCCGGGACGCCATGCCCGATGAGTTGCGGATCCTGATCCAAGGGGAGTCCACTTCTGCCTACGCCACCTTCTCCTCCCACGTCAAACCGGCCGCCCACTTCCTGCGTTTGTATGGAACGAAAAACATCGCCCATGCCGATTTCGTGGCCCGCACCCTCGTACTGGAGCAAGAACCCTCCCTTCCCAGCGCCTTGGGCAGACTGCTCCCGGCCTTTGGAATGGCGAGACAGTACCGCCGAGAGGGGTGGCGCAACGTGAGACGTTTCCTGCGTTCCGATTTCCACTTCTTCTCCGGAATGAATACATTGATTTCGCGATTCTACGACAGCATCCTCGACGACGCGCCGTTGCCGATTCCATATCGTGACATCCTCCGCATCGGCTGGGTCATGGAGGAGATATTCCGGCAGATCGACGGATTGGGAGAGCACTCATGAGTGTACTGGTAACCGGTTCGAACGGATTTCTGGGCTCCGTGCTGGTGGAGCGGCTCGTTGCACAGGGGACGAAAGGGATCCGCTGCTTCGTCCGCGAAGGCAGCAATCGGAGCCGACTCGATCGCCTTCGTGAACGTCATCCGGAAGCGGAAATCGAGTACTATTTCGGAACGCTGAACTCGGCCGAGGATCCCGTCGGGGCGGTACAGGGAGTCAGCAGGATCTATCATCTCGCAGCCGCGCTCAGCGGGGCACCGGCAGACATGTTTCTCAATACCGTGGTGGCCACCAAGAACCTGCTGGAGGCGGTAGCAACCCACAATCCCTCCGTGGAGATGGTGCATGTAAGCTCGTTCTCCGTCTACGGCGTCGCCGATCTGCCGGCCGGCCACATCCTTACCGAGGAAACACCGCTCGAGAAACACCCGGAAAAACGGGATCCCTATGCCTTCGTAAAATGGTACCAGGAGAAGATCCTGATGGAGTATCAGAAACAGCTCGGCTTTCCCCTGGTGGTCCTGCGGCCCGGCGTCATATATGGACCGAACGGGGGGGGCATATCCGGCAGGGTCGGCCTGCAGCTCGGGGGACTGTTCCTGCATCTGGGGGGCAGCAACCGTATTCCCCTGAGTTATGTGGAGAACTGCGCGGATGCCATCATCACCTGCGCAGAACAACATGGCAACGGCGTGGCTGTCTACAACGTCCACGATGACGATCTGCCCACCTCCCGAGCCTATTTGCGGAGCTACAAGAAAAAGGTGAAACAGCTGCGCTCCGTTCCGGTTCCCTATCCGTTGTTGCAGCTCATCTCCAGAGGGGTGGAGTGGTATCACCACTACTCCGGAGGACAACTACCGGCGATATTCACTCCGTACAAGAGTGCCAATCTGTGGAAAGGCA
>WFNS01000201.1 GCA_015488495.1 Gammaproteobacteria bacterium
CGCTGAACGTCTCCTCCCCCAACACCCCTGGGCTGAGGAAACTGCAGCAAAAGGAGGACCTTTCCGGGCTGATCGGACCGTTGAAAGAAGAGCAGCGACTGCTCCGGGAAAGGCATGGACGCGATGTACCGCTGCTGGTGAAGGTCGCCCCTGATCTGGATCCGGAGGAGGTGGAGGCCATCGCCGAGGTCCTGATCGAATATGCCATCGACGGGGTCATCGCCACCAATACCACGCTGGATCACGGCCCGGTGGAACGACTGCCCCACGGGAAAGAGAGCGGGGGTCTGAGCGGCGCCCCGCTACGCCAGCGCGCCACCCGGATCATCGAGCAGTTCGGAAGCGTCCTGAATGGCCGGTTGCCAATCATCGGCGTCGGAGGGATCATGAGTGGAGCGGATGCGCAGGAAAAGATCGCCGCCGGCGCCAGCCTGATACAGATCTATAGTGGCCTGATCTACAGAGGGCCGGAGCTCGTTCGAGAGATCGCTGAAGCACTTGGGCAGTAAGTTGCCATCTCTGTCCGCCCTCTCTAAACTAGAACCGACTGGTCCTGGTGCCAGAAAGCCGTTACACAAGAAAAGGATTGATGAAATGAAACAAGGAACATTGCTCTTCGCCGGCCTGCTGCTGTTGCCGGCAATGGTAGCTGCCAAGGATGAAGTGAAACAGCGCTATACCCGCTCCGACGACGCCATGGCCGTCGCTGAAAGCAAGGGCTGGTCCGGTTCGGTGGGCCTGGGCGCGGTGGTCACGGCGGGGAACGCCGATACCAGCAATTTCAGCCTGGACACGACGGCCCGCCTGGAACAGGAGAAGTGGCGCCACCGGTTCGATGCATCGGCGACTGTGGCCGAGAATGACGGCACGAAAACCGCAGAAAGGTACCTGGCCGGCTACAAGCTGGATTACAAACTGGACCACCGCTCCTATCTCTTCACCGCCCTGCGCGCGGAGTTCAACAAGTTCAGTGGATTCGATCAGCAGTTGTCGGGCACCGTCGGTTATGGCTACCGCATGCTGGACAGCGCTGTCGACACGCTGGATCTGGAAGTCGGTGCCGGTCTGCGCAAGAACAAATATGACAACGGAAATACCGAGTCGGAAAATGTCGGCCGGCTGGCGCTGGACTACATCCACCGTTTCAGCGAGCAGTCCCAGTTCCGCCAGGGCCTCTTGGTTCTGGGTGGCGCAGACAACACTTCGGTGAATTCGATCACCGCAATTCGCGCCAATCTGATCTCCAGCGTAGCAATGGAGGCGGCACTGAAGATCAAATACAACAGCGAACCACCGGGAGACAAGGAAAACACCGACACCATCACCAGTCTTTCACTGGTCTACGGCTTTTGATTTCAGTCACAACCTCATCAAAGCCCATGAAAAAGGGCGCCGAAAAGGCGCCCTTTTTCATGAGCGTCCCGCTAATCGTTCAGGGCAAATCGTCCTGCTCCGCCCCTTCCTTCTCCACCGGCATCAGGTCTGTCTTGCTCACCCCCAGCGCCAGCGCGGCAGAGCTCGCCACATAGATGGAGGAGTAGGTACCCACGATGATTCCAATGAGCAGAGCGGTAGCGAACCCATGGATAAGCTCTCCCCCGAACAGGAAGAGCGCCACCACCACCAGGAGGGTGGTAAAGGAGGTCATCAAGGTTCTGGCCAGAGTCTGATTGATGGAGACGTTCATCACCTCCATCGGAGTCCCGGTGCGCAGCTTGATGAAATTTTCCCGGATACGGTCGAATACCACGATGGTATCGTTGAGCGAGTAACCGATGATTGCCAGGATCGCGGCCAGTACGGTGAGATCGAAGTTGAGCTGCAGCAGCGAAAACACACCGAGCGTGATAATCACATCATGGACCAGCGCCGCCACGGAACCGACGGCGAACCGGTATTCGAAGCGCAGCGCCACATAGATCAGGATTCCGATCAATGCATACAACATCGCCAGCCCCCCGTCGTTGGTGAGCTCCTCCCCCACCTGAGGCCCGACGAACTCCACCCGGCGCATCTTGATTTCGCCGGCATCGGGTTGCTGCCGCAGCGCATCGAGGATCTGGGTACTCAGCTCGGCGCTGTTGACCCCTTCCCGCGGCGGCACCCGTACCAGCACCTCCCGGGAGGTACCGAAGTGCTGCACGATGGCGTCATCGAACCCATGGGCAGCGAGGGTCTTGCGCACCTCTACCAGATCCACCGACTGGGGATAACCCACTTCGATCAAGGTTCCGCCGGTGAAATCGATGCCGAAGTTGAGACCACGGAAAAACAGCGAGATCAGGGCGGCTATAATCAACACCACGGAGAGCGACGTGGCGACCTTGCGCGCTCCCAGAAAATCGATCGCGGTGGTTTTCTTGAACAGCTGCATGATCCCTCCTTGCTCAAATGGACAGCTTGCCCAGTCGGCGCTGCCGACCGTAGACCAGATTCGCCACCGCCCGGGTCACCATGATGGCGGTGAACATGGAGGTGACGATGCCGATAGAGAGGGTCACCGCGAACCCCTTGATGGGACCGGTACCGAATCCGAACAGCACCAGTGCCGCCAGCAGGGTGGTGATGTTGGCGTCGGCGATGGTGGAGAAGGCCTTCCCGTAGCCCGCATCGATGCTGGATTGCGGTGTGTTGCCGTTTCGCAATTCCTCCCGAATCCGTTCGAAGATCAGTACGTTGGCATCCACCGCCATACCCACGGTGAGCACGATACCGGCGATACCCGGCAGGGTGAGCGTGGCCTGCAACATGGAGAGAACTGCAACGATCAACACCAGATTGAGCGTCAGCGCCAGATTGGCCATCAGACCGAAACCCCGGTACCAGAAAGCCATGAATGCCAACACCAGCACGAATCCGATGACGACCGAGCGTACTCCCTTGTCGATGTTGTCCTGTCCCAGACTGGGGCCGATGGTCCGCTCCTCCACGATCTCGATGGGCGCAGCCAACGCGCCGGCCCGCAGCAGCAGCGCCAGGTCGCGCGCCTCCCGGGTACTGTCGAGACCGGAGATCTGGAAACGCTTGCCGAGCTGATCGCGGATGACGGCAACGTTGATCACCTCCTCCACCTTCTTCTTGGTCTTCACCGGCTTGCCATCCACCATACGGGTCTCGCTCTTGATCTCGATGAAAACCACCGCCATGGATTTGCCCACGTTGTCGCGGGTGGCGTTGCTCATCATCCGCGCCCCCTTGCCATCGAGGGTGATGAACACCGCTGGAGAACCGGTCTGCTGCTCGATGCCGGAAGAGGCATCGGTGATATAGTCGCCGGTGATGATCACCTGCCTTTTCAGCAGGATGGGACGACCATCCCGATCGTAGTAGAGGCGTGACCCCGGCGGGACCCTGCCGGCCACCGCCGCCTGCACATCGCCCCTTTCATCCACCAGACGAAACTCCAGGGTCGCCGTGGCGCCCAGAATCTCCTTGGCCCGCGCGGTATCCTGGACACCGGGCAACTGGACCACGATCCGCTCCTGACCCTGCTGCTGGATGACCGGCTCTGCCACGCCCAGCTCGTTGACCCGGTTACGCAGGGTGGTGATGTTCTGCTGCAGAGCGAAGCGCTTGATCTCCCGCTGCGCCGCCTCCTTCAGGGTGGCGCGGAGATAGTAGGCTCCCCCCTCTTCCTCCTCGGCGAAATCGAGATCGTCGTAATCCGCACTCTTCGTGAGCAGGGCCAGGGCTGCCTCCCGCTGGCCGGGATCGCGGAACTTGATCTCCACCCGGCTCCCTTCCCGGGCGATGGTCAGATAGCGCACCTTTCCCTCCCGCAGGGCGCTGCGAAAATCACCTACGTACCGTTCCAGCGCCTGATTGAGCGCGACCGCCATGTCCACTTCCATGAGAAAATGCACGCCACCACGAAGATCCAGGCCCAGATACATGGGCTTGGCGTTCATGGACTGCAGCCAGCCCGGCGTGGCGGGAGCCAGATTGAGCGCCACGGTGTAACCGTTACCCAAGGCATCGCGAATCAGATCGTAGGCCTTGAGCTGGACCTCGGTATCCGAAAAACGCAGCAACATGCGCTGGCCGGTGTACTCGGTCCGCAGAGGGGTGATCCCTTTCTGCTCCAGCACACTGTTCACCCGCTGCTGAATCGAGGCGTCCAGTTGCTCGCTGCGGGCAGGGGAGATCTGGACGGCGGGATCCTCGCCATAGAGATTGGGCAATGCATAGATCACCCCGGCAATCACTATCACCGCGATCAGCAGATATTTCCAGAGCGGATACTGGTTCATCATGATGGCGCGCTTCGACTACGCTTCCTTGAGCGTGCCTTTGGGCAGTACGGCGGTGACCGCCTCCTTCTGCATCTTGACCTCCACCCCTTCCGCCACCTCCATGGTGACGAAATTGTCGCCCACCTTGGTGAGCCGGCCGGCCAACCCGCCATTGGTGACCACCTCGTCCCCCTTGGCCAGCTCCGAAATCAGTTTACGGTGCTCCTTGGCCCGTTTCATCTGCGGGCGGATCAGCATGAAATAGAAGACGGCGAACAGGATGATCAGAGGGATCAGACTGGCCAACGGGCTACCCTGCGCTGCGGCCGGCGCGGCCTCCGCCCATGCATCGGAGATAAAGAAGCTCATTTTGACGTTCCTCTTGCTAGTGACCCATGAAATTTGCGCATTATGACACAGGCGGGGGCTCCTGCGCGCGCCTGTGGTAGAAATCCCGGATGAACGACTCCAGCATGCCGTCGGCGATCGCTCCCCGCAAACCTCGCATCAGTGACTGATAGTAGTGGAGATTATGGATCGTATTGAGCCGTGCGCCCAGGATCTCCCCGCTCTTGTCCAGATGGCGAAGATAGGCACGGCTGTAGTTCCGACACGTGTAGCAGTCGCAACGCTCATCCACCGGACGGGTATCCATGCGGTAGCCGCTGTTGCGGATCCGTATGACCCCTTCAGAAGTGAACAGATGCCCGTTACGGGCGTTGCGGGTAGGTAATACGCAGTCGAACAAGTCCACCCCACGCCGCACGGCCTCGACGATGTCCTCCGGCTTGCCCACCCCCATCAGGTAACGCGGCCGCTCACTCGGCATCGACGGGAGCAGGCTATCGAGCACCGCCAGCATCTCCTCCTTCGGTTCGCCGACCGACAGGCCGCCGATGGCATAGCCATCGAACCCGATCCGCTGCAGCTCGGCCAGAGACCGCTCACGCAAATGGGGAAACATCCCCCCCTGCACGATGCCGAACAGCGCGGCCGGATTGTCGCCGTGGGCCCGCTTGCTGCGCTCCGCCCAACGCACCGAGAGCTCCATCGACTCCCTGGCCTGCTGCTCGGTGGCGGGCCAGGGAGTGCACTCATCGAAGATCATGACAATGTCCGAACCCAGCTCCCGCTGCACCTGCATGGACTCCTCCGGCCCCAGAAAGATGCGTGAACCATCGACCGGTGAGCTGAAGGTCACCCCCTCCTCGGTGATCTTGCGCAGTTCACCGAGGCTGAATACCTGGAACCCGCCGGAATCGGTCAGGATTGGGCCCTCCCAGTGCATGAAGTCGTGCAGATCCCCGTGGGCACGGATGACCTCGGTTCCCGGTCGCAGCATCAGATGAAAGGTGTTGCCGAGAATGATCTCGGAGCCGTCGGCACGCAGCTCCTCCGGAGTCATCGCCTTCACGGTACCGTAGGTGCCCACCGGCATGAAGGCGGGGGTCTCCACGGTACCGCGGGGGAAGGTGAGCCGCCCCCTTCTTCCGGCGCCATCGGTACAGAGGAGTTCGAATCTCATCGCTGGATGAACATCGCGTCGCCGTAACTGAAGAAGCGGTAGCGCTTGGCCACCGCATGCCGGTAGGCGGCCATCACCTTCTCGTACCCGGCGAAGGCGCTGACCAGCATCAGCAGGGTGGACTCAGGCAGATGAAAATTGGTGATCAGGGCATCCACCACCCGGAACCGGTAGCCGGGACGGATGAAGATGTCGGTCTCCCCCCGGAACGGCCGCAGTTCACCTTCCGTCGCCGCACTCTCCAGGGTACGTACCGTGGTAGTCCCCACGGCGATCACCCGCCGCCCCTCCTCCTTCGCCGCACGCAGCCGTTCGCACACTTCGGGAGTGAGCTCGGCATACTCCGCATGCATGCGATGCTCACCGATATCCTCCACACGCACCGGCTGAAAAGTCCCGGCCCCCACGTGAAGGGTGACGAAGAGCCGTTCCACCCCCATCCGCTCCAGTCGCGCCAGCATCTCCTCATCAAAGTGCAGGCCGGCGGTGGGAGCCGCCACCGCCCCCTCGCGACGGGCATAGACTGTCTGGTAGCGCTGCCGGTCCAGCGGCTGCGGCGGGCGATCGATGTAGGGCGGCAGAGGAACCCGTCCCACCTCCTCCAGCAGCCGGGGGATCTCGCGGGGATCAAGGAACCGGAGCAGAAACAGCGCCCCTCCCCGTCCCTCCACTTCGGCCTCCACCGACTCCTCCAGCAACAGCCGGGTACCAGCCGGTGGTGACTTGCTGGCCCGCAGATGAACCAACGCCCGCTGCCCCTCGAGCAGCCGTTCCACCAGCACCTCCACCTGGCCGCCACTCCCTTTTTTTCTCCCGAGCAGGCGGGCAGGGATCACGCGGGTGTCGTTGAACACCATCACGTCCCCGGCATGCAACAGCCCGGGCAGCTGACTGAAGACCAGATCCCGCAGTTCCCCGCTCGGCGAGTCCAGGGCAAGCAGGCGGCTGGCGCTGCGTCTTTCGGAAGGAAACTGGGCGATCAGCTCAGGCGGAAGCTCGAAATGAAAATCGCTGCGGCGCATGGGCGCGCATCTTATCAGATTCACCGGCTCGATGCCTTGCCAGAAGCGCAGGATGCCATATAATAGGCGATCGGTGTGGCGATGTGGTGGAATTGGTAGACACGCAGCACTCAAAATGCTGTGCCTTCGGGCGTGTCGGTTCGACTCCGACCATCGCTACCACC
>WFNS01000202.1 GCA_015488495.1 Gammaproteobacteria bacterium
ATCGAGCCCTACTATTCCATCAAGCAGGCGGTGGAGGACCATGCCGTAGTGCCTCTTTTGTACGAAGGACGGCATGTGGAGATGGAGCAGAATCGGGCGGCCATCGATCTGTGGTTCGAGCGGCACACCCGGGGCCTATCCAGGGAACAGCAGGCGGACCTGAAGAAGAAATATGCCCGCGCCGAGATGCTCAACAAGGCCGACCAGGTCATCTACATGCGCGCCTTCGACATCAGCGAGCACTACCGCGCCAACTGGCAGGGCACCGGTTTCAAGGCGCAACTGGTAGCGCCCAGCAAGGCCGCCGCCCTCAAGTACAAGGCGTATCTGGACGAGATCGGCGAGGTCTCCTCGGAGATCATCATCTCGCCGCCGGACAGCCGCGAGGGTTTCGAGGAGGTGGAAGGCCAGCCGGCTGACGAGGTGGTGGCCTTCTGGCAGAAGATGATGCAGCGCTACGGCTCTGAGGAGGAGTACACCAAGCAGATCATCAACCAGTTCAAGTACGGTGAGGAGCCGGAGATCCTGATCGTGGTGGACAAGCTGCTGACCGGCTTCGACGCCCCCCGCAACACGGTGCTCTACCTGTGCCGGACCCTGCGCGAGCACACCCTGCTGCAGGCCATCGCCCGCGTCAACCGCCTGTATGAGGGCAAGGACTTCGGCTATATCGTGGACTATGCCAGCGTGCTGGGTGAGCTGGACAAGGCGCTGACCATGTACAGCGCTCTGGAGGGCTTCGACGAGCAGGACCTTGAGGGCACCCTGACCTCGATCCTGGAAGAGGTGTCGAAGCTGCCACAGCGCTATTCCGATCTGTGGGACCTGTTCAAGGAGATCAAGAACCAGCACGACGAGGAGGCCTACGAGGTGCTGCTGTCCGACGACGCCCTGCGCGAGGAGTTCTACCAGCGTCTTGCCGACTATGCCCGCACCCTGGCCATCGCGCTGTCCTCCGAGCAGTTCATCATGACCACGCCCGAAGCCACCCAAAAACGCTACAAGGACGACCTGAAACGCTTCCAGAACCTGAAGGCGGCGGTGAAACTGCGGTACGCCGAGTCCATCGACTACCGCGATTACGAGCCGAAGATCAGGAAACTGCTGGATACCCACATCCAGGCCAATGAGGTCATCCAGCTCAACGAGCCAGTCAATATCTTCGATGATGAAACCTTCAACGAGGTGAAGGAGGACCGGGGTGTCTATGGCGCCAGGAGCACCGCAGCAAAGGCGGACGCCATCGCCCACGCGACCAAAAAGGCCATCACCGAGAAGATGGAAGAAGATCCTGCCTTCTACGAGAAGTTCTCCCGGCTCATCCAGCAGGCCATCGACGACTTTAGGGCCAAACGGCTTTCGGACCTCGAATACCTGAACAAGGTTACGGAGATTCGCGACAAGGTCGCCAACCGGCGGCATGACGACGTGCCCGATTCCCTGGCGGGCAACGAGGACGCCATGGCCTACTACGGCGTGCTGAAACCTTTCTTCACCGAGGTAACGGCAGCAGGGGAAGTCGCCGCCGAAACCGCGCTGGCGATTCAGGAGATCCTGCAGCGGCACTGGAAGGTCCACTTCTGGGACGACAGCGATGCGCAGAAGCAGGCGATGAACGACATCGACGATTATCTGTTCGATCACGTCAAAGGAGAGCGCCACGTGGACCTGGGCCTCGAGCAAATGGACGACATTATCGAACGGACCATGCAGGTCGCCCGTCACAGGATGCGCGCATGACGGCCAGCCACCATGCCCTGACTTACGGGGGCGTTGATCTGGTATTCGAACTGCTGCGCACCGCCAGGAAAACCCTGGAGATCGCGGTTCATCCCGATGGCCGGGTGGTCGTGAAGGCGCCCCTGGATGTGGAAATCGAGGACGTCGAAGCGCGGGTACTCAGGCGCGCCCGCTGGATCCGCAAGCAGCAGGCCTATTTCCAGCAGTTCAGGCCCCGCACGCCGCCACGGCAATATATCGGTGGTGAAACGCATCGTTACCTGGGACGGCAGTATCGCTTCAAGCTGATGCATGGCGAGCAGCCGTCCGTGAAGCTCAGCCGGGGCTATTTCTGGATTGCCTGCCAGGACCATCGAAACCCCGTAGAAGTACGCCGGCTGCTCTGGCAATGGTTGACAAAACGGGCGCACGAAAAATTTGCCGAAAGCTTCGAGCGTTGCTGGCCCCATTTCTCTCGACAGGGCCTACCACGCCCGACGCTGAAAATCCGCCGCATGAAAACCCGGTGGGGCAGCCTCTCGGAGAGCGGCACGTTGACGCTGAACGTCAGCCTGATCCAGGCACCGCGCGAGTGTATCGACTATGTCATCACCCACGAGCTTTGCCACCTGAAACACCCGGATCACAGTCCCGCTTTCTACGGATTGATCGAGAAGGTCATGCCGGATTGGGAAAAGCGTAAGCACAAACTGGAGCTGAGTTTAATCTAACCTCGTGATCCCCCTCTGTCAGGATAGTTGTCGCCTCAGCTGATCTTAGTAATCGAAGTTGAGGTGGGCGAGAGAGAGTGAGCAATGAAGCGCTATTCAGCAGAGCGGAAAGAGTCGGTCATCCAGAAGATGATGCCGCCGCATAATATCCCGATCCCTCAGTTGGCGGAGGAGACCGGCATCTCAGGTGTCACCCTGTACAATTGGCGCAAACAA
>WFNS01000203.1 GCA_015488495.1 Gammaproteobacteria bacterium
AATGGTCATTTACACTCGTAAACTCACATTTTTCGCCTTGAACTGACGAATTTCAGGGGCGATCTGAACAGTTACCGGCCTGTTTCATACCATGCTGAATAGTTACGGTGAGGTCAAGGATATACGAAACCCGGACTCAATAAAACCGCCCGGCCCCCACCAAGCGCCTGCTCCAGAAGAGGTCGTTCAGGCGGGCGATGGTGACCCGCTTGCCGGTGCTTGGCGCATGGATGAAACGCTCTTCCCCGAGATAGAGCCCCACATGGGACACCCTCCGGCCGTTCAGCCGGAAAAAGAGCAGATCACCCGGCTGCAGCGCTTCGAGGGAGACCGGAAAGGCGTGACGGCGCTGCTCCGCCACGGTTCGGGGAACGGCGACCCCCACCTTCCGGTAGACATACTGCACCAGGCCACTGCAATCCATGCCTCGACGTGAATTGCCGCCGAAGCGGTAGGGGATCCCGACCAGGCTACGCGCCACTTCGACCACCTCCTGTCGCTCCGGGTGAGAGGCGCCATCCGGCGATGGGGACACGGTTCTTGTCGGTGGGGAACTGCAGGCCGCCTGAAGAAGCATCGCCCCTGCCCACAGGGCGACCGCGACCGCTCTCATGCCATCTCTCATCCGATTGAATCCCCCTGCTTTGCGGAACGATGACTCCTGTCCATCCCCTTTCCATAGTAAGATAGCGGTATTTGACAATGAAGGTCCACCATCCCTGATGCAGAAGCTCAAGACCGCCGTCGTCGGCACCGGCTATCTCGGGCGGTTCCACGCCCAGAAGTACGCCACCCTCCCGGAATCCGAACTGGTCGCCGTCTGCGACGCCGACCCCGAAACCGCGCAACGGGTCGCCGATGAGCTGCAGACGGAGTGGTTTACCGACTACCGGCGGTTGAAAGGGGTGGTGGATGCGGTCAGCATCGTGGTCCCCACACAGCAGCACTTTGCGGTGGCCAGGTGGTTTCTCGAACAGGGCATCCACGTGCTCCTCGAAAAGCCCATCACTGCCACGGTGGCGGAGGCGCGCGAACTGGTGGTGCTCGCCGAACGGCGGGCACGCATCCTTCAGATCGGCCATCTGGAACGCTTCAATCCGGCGGTGCTGGCCCTGGAGGACCTGATCGACGAGCCCCGCTTCATCGAGTCTCACCGCCTGGCGCCGTTCAATCCGCGGGGCGCCGATGTGAACGTCATCCTCGATCTGATGATCCACGACATCGACATCATCCTGGACATGGTGCGCTCCCCGGTGGTGCGGATCGATGCAAACGGGGTATCGGTTCTGTCCAGCGATATCGACATCGCCAACGTGCGGATCCAGTTCGCCAACGGCTGCGTGGCCAACGTCACCGCCAGCCGCGCCAGCGTGAAGACCGAACGCAAGATGAGGCTGTTCCAGCACGACAGCTATATCGCCATCGATTTCCAGAACAAACGCCTGGATCTCTATCGCAAGGGTAGCGACGAACAGTATCCCGGCATCCCCGCCATCGAATCGGAGCGGCGCACCTTCGAGCAAGGCGATGCCCTGCTGAGCGAAATCCGTTCCTTCCTGGAGGCGGTGCGTACCGGGACACGGCCGCTGGTGAGCGGAGAAGACGGGCTGAGAGCGCTGGAGACCGCTTTGACTATCTCTGACCAACTCAAGACAAAGGGTAACTATTCAGCTCACCCCTGAAATCCGCCATTTCTGCGTTGAAAAATGGTCATTTACACTCGTAAACTCACATTTTTTGCCTTGAACTGACGAATTTCAGGGGTGAGCTGAACAGTTACCGGCCTGTTTCAATACCATGCGAATAGTTACGACAAAGGAAACCCTCTCATGATCCCGATGGTCGATCTCAAGGCCCAGTACCGGCAAATCAGAGCAGAGGTGGAACCGGCGCTGCAGGCAGTGCTGGAGAGCACCCAGTTCATTCTCGGCCCCAACGTGCAGGCCTTCGAGAAGGAGGCAGCCGAATACCTGGGAGCGAAGCATGCCATCAGCTGCGCCTCCGGCACCGACGCCCTCCATCTCGCCCTGGTGGCGGCGGGAATCGGCCCCGGTGACGAGGTGATCACCTCCCCCTTCACCTTCATCGCCACCGCCGAGGCGATCTGCTACGTGGGCGCCAGGCCGGTGTTCGTGGACATCGATCCGCGCACCTTCAACATTGATGTCGAACGGATCGAGGCCGCCATCACTCCGCGGACCCGCGCCATCCTCCCTGTCCACCTCTTCGGGCAACCGGTGGATATGGCACCGCTGATGGCCATCGCCCGGCAGCACCATCTCAAGGTGATCGAGGATTGCGCCCAGTCGTTCGGTGCCAGCATCGACGGCAGACAGACCGGCACCATCGGCGACGCGGGCTGCTTCAGCTTCTTTCCCAGCAAGAATCTGGGCTGTTTCGGTGACGGCGGCATGATCACCACCGACTCCGACGAGCTGGCCGAAAAGCTCAGGGTGCTGCGCAACCACGGCTCGCGCCGGCGCTACCATCACAGCGTCATCGGATTCAACAGCCGGCTGGACGAGATCCAGGCCGTCATCCTGCGGGCCAAACTGAAACGGATCACCGCCTACAACCAGGGTCGGCGCGCGGCGGCCCACACCTATACCGGCCGGCTCAGGGAGCTGCCCGGGATCACACCGCCGTGGGAAGATGGCAAGGGAGTCCACGTCTATCACCAGTACACCCTGCTCACCGACGACCGGGACGCCATCATGCAGCGGCTGCACGAAGCCCGCATCAGCTCCGCCATCTACTACCCCATCCCCCTTCATCGGCAAGAGGTGTTTGCCGGGCAATACGAGGGGGTCTCGCTACCGGTGAGCGAGTCGGTGGCCGAACGGTGTCTTTCGCTGCCCATCTACCCGGAGCTGGAGAGCGAGCAGATCCACACCATCGTGGATGTGATCAAGGCCCATGTCACCGGATGAGCGGCCCGGCCGTCGTGTCATGATGGTGGCCGGCGAGGCCTCCGGAGATCTGCACGGCGGCAACCTGGCGGCAGCGCTCCGGAGGCTCGATCCCCACCTGACCCTGTTCGGAATCGGCGGCAGCCGGATGCGTGACGCCGGCGTGGAGACCCGCTTCGACATCTCCGAACTGGCGGTGATGGGGCTGGTGGAGGTTCTGCGCCACTATCGCCGTCTGCGCAGGATACTGGGAGAGATGCAGCGTCTGCTGCGGGAGGAGCGGCCGGATCTGCTGATCACCGTGGACTACCCCGGCTTCAACCTGCGCCTGGCGCGCCATGCGAAGAGGCTGGGGATCCCGGTCCTGCACTACATCAGCCCCCAGGTGTGGGCCTGGCGGGAACACCGGGTGAAACAGATCGCGGAGAGCGTGGACAGGATGGCGGTACTGCTTCCCTTCGAGGCGCCCTTCTACGAAAGACACGGCATCCCGGTCCGTTTCGTGGGCCACCCCCTGGTGGACGAAGTCAGACCCGGCATGGAGCGGTCGGAAGCACAGGCCCGCTTCAGGATCGAACCCGAACACCCCGTGATCGGTCTCCTGCCAGGAAGCCGTCAAGGGGAGCTCAAGCGGTTGATGCCGCTGCTGCTGGAGAGCGCGTCCCGGCTCCGGCAGCGGTCCCCCGGCCTGCAGTTTCTGCTGCCGCTGGCCTCCAGTCTGAAGCGGGAAGAGATGGAGTCCTGGATGGAGCCCATCCCCGCCGATCGCCAGAAAGAGAGCGGCGTTCAGCGATACGTCTCCCGCCATTCCGACCCGGTACCGATTACGCTGGTGGAGGGGCTTGGCTACGACGTGATGCAGTGTTGCGACCTGCTCATCACCGCTTCCGGCACCGCCACCCTGGAGGCGGCGCTGATGAACGTCCCGATGGTCATCGTCTACAAGGTCTCCCCTCTCACCTATGCCATCGCCCGGCGGATGATCAAACTCCCCAACGTGGGTCTGGTGAACATCGTCGCCGGAGAGAGCATCGTGCCCGAGCTCATCCAGCACCGGGCGCAGCCCGACGCAGTGGTGGCGGAGGCGGAGCGCTTTCTTCGGGATCCGGACCATGCCGAAGCGACCAGGGAGAAACTGGCCGCGGTGCGGGAAAAGCTGGGCCGCCCGGGAGGCTCGGAGAATGTTGCGCGATTGGCGTTGGAAATGTTGGAGAACGGCCGTCAGAGCGCAACTTGAAGCTGTGTCTCGAGGCATCTACCGTGGGAAAACGCCGCCGCTATCGCATGAAACTGCCTCCAGTTTTGATGGTAGACTGATCGGTGAACGGAAACGGCACCAGAACAATATCGCCGAATTCAAAGGGAGTCATAGATGGCATCGTCCGGGTTGTCCCACACCTTGGCAAATGAAGGCTCCGCCACCTTGGCCGCTGCATGCACCAGTTGCCGATGACTGTCACGCTGCCTCAAAAAATCGATAAAGTCCTCCACCTCGGCGATCTTTTCCGGGGGTAGCGATTCGAGCTTGTCGAGTAACTCGCTGATGTGGTTACGATCGATTGCCATATTGGACTCCTTTG
>WFNS01000204.1 GCA_015488495.1 Gammaproteobacteria bacterium
CCGGCCGCGATGAGCAGGAACAGGATTCCGGGGGGCAGGAGCAGGGTTTCGAGGATACGGGCCAGATGGACCGTCACTCGATCGTTTCTCCCGCTGCCTGCCGATCGGCATGGTAGGAGGAGCGTACCATGGGGCCGCTGGCCACGTTGCGGAAACCCATCTTGCGGCCCAGCTCGGCAAAACGGCGGAACTGCTCCGGCGGTACGTAGCGGGCCACGGGGAGATGGTGAGGGCCGGGCTGGAGGTATTGCCCGAGGGTGAGTATCTCCACCCCGTGGGCCCGCAGATCCAGCATCACCTGCTCGACCTCTTCGTCGTTCTCACCCAGCCCCAGCATCAGGCCGGACTTGGTGGGAACATCGGGATTGCGCTCCCGGAAGCGCTCGAGCAGTTGGAGTGAACCCTGGTAATCCGCTCCCGGGCGGGCTTGCCGGTAGAGGCGCGGGACGGTTTCCAGGTTGTGGTTGAACACGTCCGGTGGCGCGCCGCTCAACTGCTCCAGCGCCTTTTCCTTGCGGCCGCGGAAATCGGGAACCAGGATCTCGACACGGCTCCGTGGATGTCGTTGGCGGATGGCCCGGATGCAGGCAGCGAAATGGGCGGCCCCGCCGTCACGCAGGTCGTCGCGGTCCACCGAGGTGATCACCACGTAGTCGAGTCCCATGGCGTGGACCGTTCGGGCCAGGTTCTCCGGTTCGGCGGGGTCCAGGGGTTCCGGCCGGCCGTGGGCCACGTCGCAGAAGGGGCAGCGCCGGGTGCAGATCCCCCCCATGATCATGAAGGTGGCGGTGCCGTGCCGGAAACACTCTCCCAGGTTGGGGCAGGCGGCCTCTTCGCATACCGTGTGGAGCCGGTGATCGCGCAGGATCTGCTTCAGCCGTTTCACCTCCGGCCGGTCGGGGGAGCTGGCCCGGATCCATCGCGGTTTGGCGAGCGGCCGTTCGGCCGGGATCACCTTGACGGGGATGCGCTCGGTCTTCGATTTTCCCTTGAGTTTGCGCAGCGAGGGGCGGGGATCCCGTTTCAGCATTTCAGATCGGGGGGCAGATGGGGCTGGATGGTCTGCAGGATGGCATGAAACAGCCTGGAGTTGCCCCCCACGATGTTGCCGGTCTCCAGGTAGCGGTTTCCGCCACTGAAGTCACCCACCAGTCCACCGGCCTCCCGGATGAGCAGCGCGCCTGCCGCCATATCCCAGGGCTTCAGGCCGATCTCCCAGAAGCCGTCCAGCCTCCCTGCGGCGAGATAGGCCAGATCGAGGGCGGCGGAACCGGGGCGGCGGATCCCGGCGGTGCGTACGAAAAGCGCCTTGAAGGTGGCGAGATAGGTGTCCAGGTGATGTTTCTGCCGGAAGGGAAAGCCGGTACCAATCAGTGCGCCATCCAGTCCCTTGCGCCGGCTGACGCGGATTCGCCTGCCATCCAGCTGTGCCCCGGAGCCGTGGGAGGCGGTGAACAGCTCCTGACGCATGGGATCGTAGATCACCGCATGCTCCACCCGCCCTTTGCGTTGCACCGCGATGGAGACGGCGAACTGGGGAAAGCCGTGGAGAAAGTTGGTGGTGCCGTCGAGGGGATCGATGATCCACTGGTAGTCGTCTCCCTCCTGCAGGCCGCTCTCTTCGGCCAGGATGCCGTGATCGGGATAGGCGCTACGGATGATCTGGATGATCTCCCGCTCTGCCATCCGATCCACCTCGGTGACGAAGTCGTTTTGTGCCTTGGTGTCGATGGTCAGGGTATCGATGCGCTCCACCGAGCGGCTGATGATGCTCCCTGCGGCACGGGCGGCGCGGACGGCGATGTTGATCAAGGGGTGCATGGGGGCGACTCTCTCCAGTACTGTCTCCCGGGACGACTGCAGCGGGGTAATGTTCCGCTGACGGGTGGCCGCACATTCTAGCAGAAAAAAGTCCGGGTCTTCACCAAATCATGTGGGTAAAACGGCAAATCATCCTTGACAGGCAGAATGCACGCCGGAAGATGGTCGGCATAAGGGGATTGGGGACACTTTGGGATAACCGGAACACTTGCCGTTCCTGCAGATAGTAGATATCCGGTAGTCTCCAGCCAGACAGCCCCAATCCCCTTCTGGCTGCCGAGTATGTGGCGTGCATTCTGCCTGTCAAGGACGAAGCCGCTACGCGGTGATTTACCATTTTTTCCACTCGATCAGATGAAGAGCCAAAAGTCTCACCCGAACAACGCTTCGATGGGATAATGGGCCAATCAGGCATCCATTCGAAAGCGGTGCAGGAATCCATGAAGCTGTCGAACATCCGTATCGTATTGGTCGAGACCACCCATCCCGGAAACATCGGGGCCACCGCACGGGCGATGAAAAACATGGGGCTGGAGCGGCTCTGTCTGGTCAGGCCGGCCAGGTTTCCCCATGCCGACGCCTCTGCCAGGGCGTCGGGAGCGGACGATCTGCTGGCCGGCGCGGAGCGCTGCGAGGGGCTCGACCAGGCACTGGCCGGATGCAGCCTGGTGTTCGGGGCCAGCGCCCGCCAGCGCACCATTCGCTGGCCACAGCTCGATCCCCGGCAGGCCGCGGAGCGGGTCTCGGAGCTGGGCGACGACCTGGAGGTGGCATTCCTCTTCGGCAGGGAGCATTCCGGGCTGACTAACGAGGAGCTGGAGCGGTGTCACTATCTGCTGCACATCCCGGCCAATCCGGAGTTCAGCTCTCTCAATCTGGCGGCGGCGGTGCAGGTGGTCTGTTACGAACTGCGCATGACCCTGCTGGAGGCGGCCCGCCAGCAGTGTGATCAGGGGGAACAGCCGTTGGCCACGGCGGAGGAGCTGGCGGATTTCTACCGTCATCTGGAGCAGATGATGATCGATGTCGATTTCCTCGATCCGGACAATCCCCGTCAGCTCATGCGGCGACTGCGGCGGCTGTTCAACCGTTCCCACCTGGACCGGATGGAGGTCAACATCCTGCGTGGCATCTTCAGTGCGGCACAGAAGAGCAGGCGGGGCACCCGCTGAGTTTTTCGGCTCGGGAGGTAACTGTTCAGCTCACCCCTCAAATCCGCCATTTCTGCGTTGAAAAATGGTCATTTACACTCGTAAACTCACATTTTTCGCCTTGAACTGACGGATTTCAGGGGCGATCTGAACAGTTACCGGCCTGTTTCATACTATGCTGAATAGTTACCTCGGGAGTTGATGTTTCACCCATCGGCCTCCATCTTTCTTTGACAGGACCAGGGGAACCGAGAATGGCCATTTCCGGTTTCCCTGTGGCGCGCTGTCATCGAGGTACTTCTCCGTGCCGCATGCAGGCGTTGACCTAGTTTTCATCCAATGAGCTCGGAATGAGCAAGGAGGTGTGAGATGTCCGCAGATACCCGGCAGGTCTCGATTCGTCTGGCAGAGACACTGGATCACTCGGCCCGGGAGGAGCTGGCGGTACGGCTCGAACATCAGCCCGGGATCGAGCTGGCGCTGCTCGATCCGGACGACTCCCATCGGTTGAAGGTGACCTATCATCCCGGGCGTTTCAGTACCACCACGCTGCTCGATTTCATCTCCCTGCACGGTGTACACGCCACAGTGGACGAATGATGGGCCGGCTGTTTCTGGTGAGGCATGGTCAGTCCATCTGGAACCTGCAGAACCGTTTTACCGGATGGGTGGACGTTTCGCTGAGTCCGCAGGGTGTCTGTGAGGCGCAGCAGGCTGCTGCCTTGCTGGCGAGGGAGCGCTTCGACGTCGCTTTCACCTCCGCCCTGCTGCGGGCGCAGGATACCCTCTATGAAATCCTCAAACGAAATCACTACTGCCACCAGTATGTGCGGGTGCACGAGCAGAGCAGCGAGTGGTACGAACATTTCATTCCCACCGAGGGGGATGCCAACGAGCTGAAGATCTATGTTTCGGAAAAGCTCAACGAGCGCTACTACGGCGATCTGCAGGGTCTCAACAAGGATTGGGCCCGCCAGCGGTTTGGTGAGGAGCAGGTGCACCTGTGGCGCCGCAGTTACGATGTTCCGCCTCCCAACGGGGAGAGTCTGAAGATGACCGCCGAGCGCACCATTCCCTACTATCGTGAGAAGATCGTGCCGCATCTCCGCCACGGTAAGAGCGTGCTGGTCTCGGCACACGGCAACTCCCTGCGCTCCATCGTCATGCACATCGAGGAGATGACGCCGCAACAGATCGTTGCGTACGAGCTGGAGACGGGGAGCCCTCATCTGTATGAGTTCGATGACAGGATGCAACTGGTGGCCAAGCGGGTTTTCTCGGTGTCCGCCTGTTCTTCGTGATCGGGACCGGCCCGAAGGGCCTCAGGAAGGGCGGAGGTGAGACTTGAGAGCAGCAACCGGTGACAACCGGCAAAGTTACTCGGTTTCCCCGTGTAGCCATGTGGGGATCTCCCGCTCACCATGCAAGACACGCCAGACGTCGATGTAATCATCCCGTTCGACGTAAAAAATGAGATAAGGGAAACGCTTCACCGGCCAACAGCGGAGGCCGGGTAGCTCGAGTTCCAGGGCGTAGCGTGGAGATCCACTCGCGGGGTGACGCCTGATGTACTGGAATGCCTTTTCGACGGCGTCGACGAAGCGCAACGCAACGCTTACACCAGCTTCCTGAAGGTAGTATTCGACGGCCTCCAGGACATCCTGGTCAGCCAGGCTCCGTCGGATGACGGGCCTGACGCTCACTTGGCGGTGCGGCGCCGAACGTAGTCGCGCAGACCCTCGAAGTAGGCCGCATCGGCAACTCCGCCGGGTGCGGAAGTCGCCCCATCGAGCAACAGGCTGCGCAGCCGGATCCGCTCTTGATCCTTGCGGATCAATTCACGCACATATTCGCTGACGGTGCCGTAACCGCGCTCGGCGATCTGCTCCTCGACGAATGCCTTGAGTCCTTCAGGAAGGGAAATATTCATTGTGCTCATACTTCCTATTCTGGCTTTCTTGACAAAAATTGGCAAGATTGCTGTCGAGTGGATCAGCCATCGATCGCAGGATCCCCAGGAAAATTCAGCTGCTCGCCGCAGCGGTTGCAGAAGTAGACCGCCTCTCCTCTCATCACCCTGTTGTGACGGCAGGTGCTCAGCAGGTGGGTGCGGCAGCCACAGTGGTAGGTGAAGCGCCGTTGCCGCCTGACAGGGATTCCGGTGAGGTCGTACTGTCCGGTGGCCCGGGGATCGATCCCGAACGCGCGCATGATGGATTGCCACTCCGGACCGTGGGGCCGGATGTTTCGCCACCCGTGCAGGAGGTCCGCGGCGTAGTGGGCCACCTCATGGGGGACGGTGGTGGCCAGGTTCTCCCGGAAATATTTGGCAAACAGATGGGGGTTGTAACGGATTGTCCGTCTCCCGCCCCTGACGCGGTACATGCCGGCGGCGCGGCCCCGCAGGTCGAAAAGGACGGGAATGGGGGAGAGGTCGATGCGGCAGATTTCTTCCGCCCGCCGTATCCACCGCTCCGTTTCCTCTCTTACCAGCCGCTCCTGTTCGGGGCCGATGGGTTCGATGAGTCTCTTCACCGGATCGGTATCAGTAGTGGGGCGGTGTTTCGTCCACCGGCGCGTCGCTCGTGGAGGGACGCAGCTCTGCAACTCGCTGGGCCAGCCCGGTCACCACCTGTCGCAGTTCGTCGAGTTGGCGCTGCTGTTCGTTGACAATCTGGCTGAGCTGCTCCAGTGCATCTTCCTGGAATGCAATCCTCGTTTCCAGCTCGGTCATTCGTTCATGCATGGGGTTGCCGTCTCCTGTCGGGTCATGAGGGAGGCGTATTGCTCCAGATCGGAGGGGGAATCGATATCGGCCAGGATCCCCGGGTCATCCACCGCAGCGGTGCGGATCCGTTGTCCGTACCGGATGAGCAGTTGCCGCCCCCCCTGGTCGCCGGAAAGCCGGATCAGCCGGCTGCGGTAGCAGCGGCCGAAGCCCACGGGGTGTCCCCGTCGTCCGCCGTGGAGGGGGAGGGCGATGGCGCGGTGGTCATCCAACCGATCGACCACCGCCCGGATGGTATTTCGGTGGATGAATGGCATGTCTGCCAGCGCCACCACCCATCCGCTGCAACCCTGCGGAGTGGCTGCCACGCCCAGCGCCAGGCTGCCGCCCATACCTGAATCCGCATCCCGATTGGTCACGATCCGGATACCGGTGGTGGCCAGCCGCTCGGCCAGTTCCGTGTCGTGCGGCCGGATGATGGCGATCGATTCGGGGAGCACCTCCAGCAGGGTGCGGGCGGCGGCAACGGCGATGGGCTCGCCCCACGGCAAGGGGTGCAGCAGTTTGTGGGCCCCGAACCGGCTGGCGCTTCCGGCGGCGAGGAGGATGCCCCGTATCACTGCAGGGCTCC
>WFNS01000205.1 GCA_015488495.1 Gammaproteobacteria bacterium
AAACAGGAAAGCAGCGATGGCAGACAAAAAACATCCCACCATTCCGACACCGCCACACCCGTTGCAGCGGCAACAGAAACTGCCCTGGCAGACCCCCAAACCCCCGGAGGAAGACGCCAGTGCGCCGGCGCGGGTCGAAGCCCTGCTGCGCAGCGACAGCTACCGGCAGGCGGATGAGGATGTGGATTTTCTGCGCCGTGATGAGAGCCGGGGCCTGCGCCTGCAACTGGACTACAGCAAGCCCGAACTGCTGCTGGCGCAGCACGGTGTTCACCACACCGTCGTCGTCTTCGGCGGCACCCGCGTGGTGGAGCCTGCTGCCGCCCGCCGCCAGGTGGAGGCGCTGCAAAAGGCCCTGCGCCAACACCCCGGTGACGACGAACTTGAGCGCCAGCTAAAGGTGGCCAGGCGCGTGCAGGCCAAGAGCCACTACTACGACGTTGCGCGGGAGCTTGGCCGGCGGGTGGGGGAGTCAGGCAGCGGCCCCGAGGATTGCCGGCTGGTGGTGATGACCGGCGGCGGGCCGGGAATTATGGAGGCAGCCAACCGGGGTGCCAGTGATGCCGGTGCCAAAACCATCGGCCTCAACATTACCCTGCCCCATGAGCAGTACCCCAACCCCTACATCACCCCCGAACTCTGTTTTCGGTTTCACTATTTCGCCCTGCGCAAAATGCACTTTCTGATGCGGGCCAGGGCGCTGGTGGCCTTTCCGGGGGGGCTGGGCACCTTCGACGAACTGTTTGAAACACTGACCCTCATTCAGACCCGCAAAATGGCTCCGTTACCCGTGGTTCTGGTGGGGGCTGATTACTGGCAAAAAGCCTTCGACTTCGAGTTTCTGATTGACGAAGGCGTGGTGGATGCCGAAGACCGCAAACTGTTCTGGTTTGCCGAGACGGCTGAAGAGGTTTGGGAGGGCATCCTTTGTTGGCACGAAGAGAACGGCACCCCTCTGTTTTGTGGCACCGGGAGATGATCTCTGGCCGGATTTGCCAACGCGACACCAACAGGAGACAAGACAATGAAAATTTCCTTTCACGGCGCGGATCAGGAGGTCACAGGCTCCTGCCATCTTATCGAATGCGGGGGGAAGCGCATTCTTATCGACTGCGGCATCTATCAGGGCAACCACGAACTGGCGGAGGAGAATGCCGGCCCCTTTGGCTTCGAGCCGGCCGACATCGACTACCTGCTGTTGACCCATGCCCATCTGGATCACTGTGGCCGCATCCCGCTACTGGTGAAGCGCGGTTTTAGCGGCGAGGTGATTACCACTTCGGCCTCACGCGAACTGGCAAGACTGGTGATGCTCGACTCGGCCCACCTGCAGGAGGAGGAGGCAGCGTATCAGGCACGCCGCGCCGCACGGGGCAAAAACAGGCATAAAAAGCGGGTTGAACCGCTCTACACGGTGCTCGACGCCCTCAACAGTCTGGACGCCTTTGGCCGTACCGCCCATTACGATCAGCGCATGGCGATCTGCCCCGGCATCCATGCCACCTTTATCGATGCCGGCCACATTCTCGGCTCGGCCAGCATTCATCTCGAACTGGAAGAGCAGGGCAAAAAACGCTCGGTGCTCTTTTCCGGTGATCTGGGCTACGGCGGTCGGGTGATTCTGCGTGACCCGGCCACGCCCCCGGCGGCGGATGTGGTGGTGATGGAGACCACCTACGGTGATCGGCTGCACAAACAGCTCCAGCCCTCCATCGAGGAGCTGTACGAGGCGATCGAAGATACCTTCCGCCGCGGCGGCAACGTGGTCATTCCCACCTTTGCGCTGGAACGTGCCCAGGAGATTCTCTACTTCCTTCAGGAGGGGGTCAGCAGTGGCCGCTTGCCGGGCAGCACCCAGGTCTTTCTCGATTCGCCCATGGCCATCTCAGCCACCGAGATCTTTCTCCACCACCCCGAGTGTTACGACGCTGAAACCGTGGCGCTGTTTATTAAACAGCGCGATCCCTTCGCCCTGCCGGGCCTGCACTTTACCCGCGAGACGGCGGAGTCCATGGCGCTGAACAACATCCGGGGCGGGGCGGTGATCATGGCCGGCTCGGGCATGTGTACCGGGGGGCGGGTGCGGCACCACCTCAAGCACAATCTGTGGCGTGATGACTCCAGCGTGATCTTCGTCGGTTATGCCGCCCAGGGCACGCTGGCGCGGCACATTGTGGATGGTGCCAGCGTGGTACGCATCTATCGCGAAGAGATCCAGGTGCGGGCAAAGATTTATACCATCGGCGGTTTTTCTGCCCATGCGGATCAGGCGCAGTTGCTGGCCTGGCACAAGAAAACGGGCAATCCGAAACATACCTTCCTGGTTCACGGCGACGAGAAGGCGATGAAACATTTTGCCGGCCTGCTGGAAAACACCCAGGTTGAGATGCCGGTTAACGGAGCGCATTTTGAGCTTTGAAACAGCTGGTTGCGCCACACAAACTTATTGTGACTGCAACTTAGGTTACTGAAGTCTGTTGCGGGCTGCTCTATGGTGTTGCAACGCTTGTAACTGTTTTCAGCAAGGGGCTGGTGACAGTCCCTGACCTTGGGAGATAAGAGATGGACGATACACGTCAGCACTATATACGCTGGTTTTCTGAGCTGGGCATCGGTGACGTTCCCCTGGTGGGGGGCAAGAATGCGTCGTTGGGCGAGATGTATCAGAACCTGCGCGAAGAGGGCGTTCGTGTCCCCAACGGTTTTGCGGTCACGGCAACAGCCTATCGTGATGTGCTGGACCACAATAACGCCTGGCCGCTGTTGCATGAGGCGCTCGATGAGCTGGACCCGGATAATATGGATGACCTGCAGCGCCGAGGTGCTCGGGCCAGGCAGATTATCGATGATTGCGAATTGCCCTCTGATCTCAGAGAACAGATTAGCCAGGGGTTTGAGCAGTTGGCGCAGGAGTATGGTGAAGGTTTTTCTGTTGCTGTGCGCTCGTCGGCAACGGCGGAAGACTCCCCCGAGGCCTCGTTTGCCGGGCAGAATGATACCTACCTGAATGTCGCCAGCGCGGAGGCGTTGCTCGACGCCTACAAGCGCTGCCTGGCCTCTAACTTCACCGACCGCTCCATCCACTATAAATTCGACAACGGCTTTGACTATTTCAAGGTCGATCTCTCTGTGGTGGTGATGAAGATGGTGCGCAGCGATCTGGGTGCCAGCGGCGTCATGTTTTCACTGGATACAGAGACCGGCTTCAAGGATGTGGTCTTCATCAACGCGGCGCTGGGGCTGGGAGAAAATGTGGTGCAGGGTACCATCGATCCCGACAGCTTCTATGTTCACAAACCCACCTTCGCTGCCGGTTATCGCGCCGTACTGAAACGCCGTCCTGGCAAGAAGCAGCAGAAGATGGTCTTCACCGGCAGCCTCAATAGCGACAATATCGCTGTTGAATATACCCGCAACATCGACACCAGCGAGGAAGAGAGAGAACACTTCTGCATCACCGACGATGACGTGATGGTGCTGGCTGATTACGCCATCAGGGTAGAGAAACACTATTCAGATCAGATAGGCCGTTACAAACCCATGGACATGGAGTGGGCCAAGGATGGAGTCGACGGCCAGCTCTATATGGTGCAGGCCCGGCCCGAGACCGTCGCCTCCCAAAAGAAGGGGAGTGTGCTGGAGATCTACCATCTTGAGGCGCGCTCCCCGGTACTGGCCGAGGGGCAGGCGGTGGGGACAAAAATTGGTACGGGTCCGGTACGGGTCATCGACGATGCCAGCCATTTGAACGAGTTTCAGCCTGGCGAGGTGCTGGTGGCCGATACCACCACGCCGGACTGGGAACCCATCATGAAAACTGCCGCCGCCATCGTGACCAATCGTGGTGGCCGCACCTGCCACGCCGCCATCGTCTCCCGTGAACTGGGCATTCCCGCCATTGTCGGTTCGGGCAGCGCCACTGAGTTACTGCAAACCGGGCAGACGGTCACCGTCAGTTGTGCCGAAGGTGAAACCGGTTACGTCTATGAGGGGCAGCTCGATTACGTGATTCAGGAGACGGATCTGAGCCAGTTGGGTAAACCCGACACCGAGATCATGATGAACCTGGGTAATCCCGACCAGGCCTTCAGCCTCGCTTCACTGCCGGTCGATGGCATCGGCCTGGCGCGTATGGAGTTCATCATCAACGAATACATCAAGGTGCACCCCATGGCACTGGTTCACCCGGAAAAAGTGGATGATGCCACGCGCCGGGAAATCGCCGCGCTCAGCGTCGCTCACGACGACCCCACAAGCTTCTTCATCAAGACGCTGGCGGAAGGGGTGGCCACCATTGCCGCAGCCGTTTATCCCAAACCCTGTGTGGTGCGCATGAGCGATTTCAAGAGCAATGAGTATGCGACGCTGCTGGGAGGCAAGTTTTTTGAACCCGATGAGGACAACCCCATGATCGGTTTCAGGGGCGCCTCCCGCTACGCCCACCCGGCCTATCGCGACGGCTTTGCGCTGGAGTGTGCGGCCATGAAACGGGTGCGCGACGAGATGGGGCTGACCAACGTCAAGCTGATGATCCCCTTTTGCCGTCGGGTGGAGGAGGGGGAGAAGGTGCTCTCCGTCATGGCGGCCAACGGTCTCAAACGGGGTGAGAACGGTCTGGAGGTCTACGTTATGTGTGAGATTCCCAACAACGTTATTCTGATCGATGAGTTCGCCAAACTGTTCGACGGTTTCTCCATCGGCTCCAACGACCTGACCCAGCTGACTCTCGGCGTGGATCGCGACTCGGAGATCGTCGCCTTCGATTTCGATGAGCGCGACGCCGGGGTCAAAGAGATGATTCGCCTGGCAGTGAGCGGGGCACGGCGTAATGGCCGGCACTCCGGCCTGTGCGGGCAGGCACCCTCCGATTACCCGGAGATGGCCGAATACCTGGTGGAGATAGGTATCGACTCCATGAGCCTCAACCCGGACACCGTACTGACCACCACACGACAGGTGCTGGAGGTGGAGAAGCGGCTAAAGGGAAGTAAGGGCGGATAAAATGCCGGGATATGAAGTCACTGCCATGCGCACTGATGCTCATGGCAGTGTGGGTG
>WFNS01000206.1 GCA_015488495.1 Gammaproteobacteria bacterium
GTAATTTCCTCGTCACGGTCACCCATCCCGTGCCCATCGATGGCAAGACCATCTCCATCAAGAGCTTCAAGGCCAAGAAGGCCAAGCAGTCCATGAGCTGCCCCGGCAAGGTGGAGTTCAGCGCCACCGTCCACGCCAGCCATCGCCACGGAATCGCCGGCAAGGTGTGGCTGGAATACCTGGCACCCACCAAGGGCACCAGCAAGAAACAGAACTGGAGCATGGGCGGCAAGGGTGCCGGATCGGCCACCTCCACGCTGACGCAGACGTGGCAGGGCAAGGGCCTGGGGTATGTCACCGTCACCGGCAAGACCCGCATGGTAATCCAGTGGAAGGGCACCAACGGCAAGACCTACACCCGGAAATCCAAGCCGGTGAACTTCGAGCGCCGCTGTCTTCCCAATGTTACCGATCGCTTCTCCATCAACAACGGTGCGGGTACTCCGCCTTCGCGCCCCGTGCAGATCGCCCCGTTCGCGATCAAGAACCTGGAAAAGGCGGCGCCTCAGTAGTCCACCCCCGAGCGTGGCCCGTCAAAGGGCCGCGCCTTTTCATCCCGCTTGCGCTCTGGCAGCGAACAAAAATATCGTTTCGGCAAAATTTTTTTGAACCGTTCTGTTTTCGGGGACGACCGAATCAGCGAAGAGGTTGGTCGAACTGGTTGATATGCCGTCGCGGTCTACCTTTAGCAAAGCATGGGAAAAACAGGAAAGAACCCTGAAAGCAGCGAAACCGCAACAGACATGGAGGAGACGATGAAACACGCAAGCGCACTGATCACAATAATGCTCACCACGCTGCTGGCCACTGCGGCGTCGGCTTTCGAGCCTGACCCGCGGGGCAGCCGGATTGCATCCGGCGGCGAAACCAGCCGCCAAAGCCCGGAAGGCCAGCTGTTCCCGCACCTGCCCATTGCAAACGCCCCGCCGGACAAGGGGGATATCGTTATAGGACCCCAGGGTGATTGCCCCCAGACCCGAGCGGCGCTGCAGGCCGCGCTCGACATGGCACCGGTCAATATCTTGCTTACTCCGGGGGATTTCTGCATCGATCAGCCACTGATCGTCCACTCATCGACCACCATCAGCGGCGCGCAGGCAAACGGGGAGCTTCTTTCCACCATCCAGCAGATGAGCCCCGCCACCTCCATCTTCCATCTGTCGAAGGTCTGGGGGGTGGAGATCGCGCACATCTGGCTTGACTTGAACCCAGATATCGCCAGCGCCAAGGGGATTTCCTGCCAACTCAACCCCTGGGACCCCGGGCGGTGCCTGTGGCGCCGGGGCAGCGGCATCGCGGCCTATGACACCCGGGGCATTACGGTCAGGGGGTTGCACATTACCGGTGGCACCTACGGTATCGCGCTGCTGGATCAACCGCTGCTCGAGCGCCCCCTGCATGGCCCCCAGGCCAGCTTTTCCCTGCGTGACAATGCCAACATATTGCGTATCGAAGACGACCCATGTTCGACCGGCCGGGGCAATTTATCCTGGACCATCGAGGGCAACCTCATAGAACGTGCCCGGGACGGGCTGCTGGTTCTTAACCTTTCGCACAGCACCGTGGAACGCAACACCATCCGCGACAGCATAAAATTCAACGGAATCAAAACAGGCTGTGGACCGGTGGAAAACAACCGCGTGGCCGCCAACTATCTTGCACGCAATGGCGTGAACAGTTTGGGGGACGGTATCGATGTGGCCTGGGGCTGGACAATCGAGTCGACGGGTGTGACGGTAGATCATCTGACAAACCACAACAACCAACACACTGAGCGGTGCCTGGAAACCATCGAGGATGTTCCTGACGGCGTTTTCCGGAACAACACATTGACCGCCAACCTGATATGGGGGAACGGTGCCAACGGTATCGCCATAAAAACTTCCCCGGCTCAACAGGAGAACGACTGTGACGGAGCCCCGTTCGATCTACCCGCAGAGCCGCCGGGCGACATCATGAAGCTTGCCCGCAACGACATCATCGGTAACATCATATGGGACAACGGGGTGGGAAACGCCCAATGCAACCAGGGCAGCTGCCCCTTCAGCCAGCTCGAACTGCGGCGCCTGCTTCCCCCCTTGTTGGAGACACCCGATGGAAAGATGCGGGTCATCGGAAACATCCTGGCCGCCGCGCCGGAGGTGCCCGCCAATGGCGCCTTTCTGCACAAGATCTACGCCATGGAATACATCGGCAACTGGCACCGTGGCTCGGTGCCCGTCGGAAAACTTCGCGACATCTGGATCATCGATGAGTCGCAATGCAACGATAACAATGCAACCTTCCTGTGGAACTTTGCCGACCAGGATGACCTCGATCTTCCGCAGGGAGGAGGGAGCTGCTCGCAGTTGCAAGAGACGTTTCTGCCTGCATGGGATTTTGCTTACGACTGGCTCGTCAACGCCATCGTGGCCAGCCACCCTTACCATCTCGAGGACAGCGACGGCGATGGCTGCCCCAATGCACGCGAAGTACTTACCGGCGCGGATCATCTCGACCCGCTAAATGTTCCCGGTTCGTGTCCCTGATCGTGCCGGGCGGATGGCTGCCTGAACACGACGGCCCGAATCATTGAACCATATTAAGGAGTCTCTGATGTATTCGAGAATTGGTTCATAATAGCGTCAAACGATTTAAGTGGTCAGGAGAGCAACAGAGTGCGCCAACAGAGTCTCGCTGATGAGGGTTTTGAACGTGACCGCAAGCCAACCCGTCGAGATCAGTTTCTTGACGAGA
>WFNS01000207.1 GCA_015488495.1 Gammaproteobacteria bacterium
GAGTGGCGCAGCTTGCAGCTCGTCTCCCCCGTTCGCTGGGGGAACGGCGATCCGGTGGAACGATTCGGTTTTCACGCCCTGCTGCTGGATGCCTCGCCGGCGCCGAACGAAACGATGGCGGACCTGTCCGTCCATCGATGCGAGGCGGTGGTGCTGCCACGGGAGAGGCTGCTGGCCGACGAGTCCCTGCTGCGGGAGCTGTTCGGCCTGCTGGTTCTGTCCCACTACCGGACCCGCCCCTCCGATCTGCGTAACCTGCTGGATGGCCCCACCCTTTCCGTCCACGTCCTGCTTCACCGCGGCCACGTCGCAGCCGCCGCGTTGGTGGTGGAAGAGGGAGGGCTGGACGAGGATCTGGCCCGTGCGGTCTGGCTGGGGCGGCGGCGGGTGAGAGGACACCTGCTGCCGCAATCCCTGACGGCGCACGCCGGTTTCCCGGAGGCGGCACCGCTTCGTTATGCGCGCATCATGCGGCTGGCGGTACACCCTGCAGCGCACCGTCGAGGGCTTGGCACCCGGCTGGTGAGGGAGCTCGTCCGCCACTTCGGCGACAGAGGGGTGGACGCCGTGGGCACCAGTTTCGGTGCCACTCCCGAACTGCTGGCATTCTGGTATCGGGTGGGCTTTTCCGTCGTCCACCTGGGTCTGCGTGCCGAGGCGAGCAGCGGCCACCACGCCGCATTTCTGCTCCATCCCTCGAGCCCGGCGGGAGAACGGCTGACCCGGCAGATACGAGACCGTTTCCGGGAACGACTGCCGACCCTGCTCCATGGGCCGCTGCGCCACCTGGAGCCCGAGACGGTAGCCCGGCTGCTGGAAAATCTGCCGCCCGCCCCACACCCCACGCCGGAGCAGGCGGCATGGCGGGACGTCGTCTCCTTCGCTTTTGGCAGCCGTGGCTACGAGATGTGCGCCCACGCCATCGGGAAGTTGATCTATGCCATGCTCACAGGAGAAAGGGATCGCCCCTCACTTCCCGTTGAAGAACGGGATCTGCTGATCCTGCGGGTCCTGCAAGACCGGGATTGGGCGGCAATAGCTCACCATACGGGATTGGCGGGAAGGGCAGCGGCCGTCTCCGCCTTGCGCCAGGCGGTGGCAAGAGTGGTGCAGACGCTCCCCTCCGCTCCCCATCGAGTCGGAACCCTGCCACCAAACAGCATGAGTGAGTAAGCGCTTACTGAGTCCAGCGGGCTCCCGATGATTTACATAGTTGTCACAAAGCAGGCTGGCGACGCGAGCTGGCAAAACCAATAATATCTGGGCACAGGGATTGTGGACACTATCTTGTTGATAGTTTTGGCCGCCGCCCCCCGGCGGCCCTTTTTTTGTCCAACGAACCTTCCATGCACCCTCACTCCTCCACGAAGCTGTAGAGCAATCGAATCTCCTCCGGCCACAGTTCGTCATCAATGGTCTCCAGGACCAGCGGCATCTCTTCCATGCGTTCGTCCTGCATGATGAAACGAAACGGCTCCAGCCCCAGCTTGCCCTTCCCCAGGTTTTCATGGCGATCCACCCGGCTACCCAGCTCCACCTTGGAGTCGTTGAGATGCAATCCCCTGAGATAGGAAAAGCCGACGATCTCGTCGAAGCTGCGCATGGTCTCCTCGTAGGTCTCGCGGGTACGAAGGTCGTAACCAGCGGTAAAGGTGTGACAGGTATCCAGACAGACACCGACCCGGGAGCGGTCTTCCACCCGCTCGATCAGGTAGGCGAGGTGCTCGAAACGATAGCCCAGATTCGATCCCTGTCCGGCGGTGTTCTCGATCACCGCCGTCACCCCCGTGGTCTGCTCGAGCGCCCGATTGATGGAGTCGGCAATCAGATCCAGGCAGGTCTCTTCGTCGATCTTGCGCAGGTGGCTGCCGGGGTGGAAGTTGAGGTAGACGAGCCCCAGCTGATGACAACGGTGCAACTCGTCGATGAAGGCCTTCAGCGACTTGGCGCGCGCCTCCGGCTCCGGATGCCCCAGGTTGATCAGATAGCTGTCGTGAGGCAACACGTCCTGGGGACGAAATCCGCACTCCTCCATGTTGGCCCGGAACTGTTCGATCTGCTCCTCGGTGTAGGGTTTGGCATGCCACTGGCGCTGATTCTTGGTAAACATGGCAAACGCCTTCGCCCCGATCTTCCGGGCGTTCAGCGGCGCATTCTGCACTCCGCCGGCGATGCTCACATGGGCTCCCACTCGCTTCATGGCTCCACTCTCCTGTCTGCGTTTGTGAACCGGCCGTCTTGACACACTCCACGGGCAAACATAGTCTTTCTCTTCCGGGACAATGCGCCGTTATCGTATAGGACGGAACGATGGACGATTGTAGCGGTTTTTGCCAAAGCGCGGGACAGCTTTTCCAGAGCGAGGAGATCCCGCCAGGAGAGGGACCGTTCCGCCGCACCCCTCCTCGTCCCTACACCGCCGCCGAACGCACCTCCACCACGCTGCTGTTCGGTGGGCTCACGCTGAAGCACGAACAGCTGCTCAAGGCCAGCCTGGAGAACCTCGGCTATCGATGTGAGCACTTGCCGACCCCCGATCTGGCGGCCCTGCAGACCGGCAAGGAGTACAGCAACAACGGACAGTGCAATCCCACCTATTTCACCGTGGGCAATCTGGTCAAGTACCTGCAGGAGCTGCAGGCGTCCGGCCTGAGCCGCCAGGAGATCATCGACAACTACGTCTTTCTCACCGCCGGCAGTTGCGGCCCCTGCCGCTTCGGCATGTACGAGGCGGAATACCACAACGCCCTGCGCAACGCCGGCTTCGACGGTTTCCGGGTGCTGATCTTCCAGCAGACGGAAGGTTACGAGGAGGATGGCGGGCTGGAGGCGGGGCTGCGGACCGATTTCGACTTCTACCTGTCGATCATCCACAGCGTCATGCTGGGCGACCTGCTCAACGAGTTGGGCTACCAGATCCGCCCCTACGAAAAAGAGCAAGGAGCCACCGACCGCGCCCTCGAGGAGTGTGCCGCGATTCTCTATCGGGCCCTGCGCGAACAGGATCCCGAGCCCCCGAGAACTTCCTGGGACTCGCTTCCACTGCTGGGAAGGATCCTGGCGACCCGCCGCAAGCTGAACCGCTTCGTAGCCTCTCCCCGGCTGATCACGGCGCTGGAGAGATGCCGCGAGATCCTCTCCCGCATCGAGGTGGACCGGACCCGGGTCAAGCCGGTGGTGCAGATCACCGGCGAATTCTGGGCCCAGCTCACCGAGGGGGACGGTAATTTCAACATGTTCCGTTTTCTCGAGAGCGAGGGGGCGGAGGTGCGTATTTCCCCGGTCTCGGTCTGGCTGCTCTACATCTTCTGGGACATCAAGGCCGCCTATCGCGAACGGTTCGGGATCAAGGGGCATCGCAACCCGCTGCGCTATCTCTACCGGATGGCATTCATCACCCTCGGCGAACGGCTCTTCCTGCGCGCCTACCGTCGCTTCGGCGAGGCGCTCGGGGGCACCATCAAGCAGCCGGTCGACATGGAGGAGCTGGCTCGACTGGGACACCCCTACTACCACTCCCGCATCACCGGAGGCGAGGGCCATCTGGAGGTGGCCAAGAGCATCCACGCGGTACAGAACCACGAGTGTCACATGGTCCTCTCTCTCAAACCGTTCGGCTGCATGCCCTCCACCCAGTCGGATGGCGCCATGGCCGCCGTGGTCTCCGATTACCCGGAGATGATCTTCCTGCCCATAGAGACCTCTGGGGATGGCGAGATCAACGCCCACAGCCGGGTGCAGATGGCGCTGGGAGAGGCCCATCGCAAGGCCCGGGACGAGTTCGCAGCGGTGCTCGAGGAGAGCGGCCGGAGTCTGGAGGAGATCGAAGCCTTCCTCGAGACCCGTCCGGAGCAGAAGCGGGCGCTCTACAAGCGGCCCGACGGCAGCCACTTGGCGGGCAGCGCGGCGAACTTCGTCAAGGAGATCGCCGCGCTCATGGACCAACGACCATGATCCGCTGGCAGATGGGGCTGGACGTGGGCTCCACCACCGTCAAGGCGGTGGTGGTGGAGGCCGAGAGCGGCCATGCCGTCTGGAAGCGCTACGAGCGCCATGACGGCAAGCAGGGCCGCCAGGTGCTGGCGTTCCTGCAGGCGGTCGAAGAGGCGCTCCCTCTTGCGCGCGCCGAAGAGCTGCAAATCAGCATCACCGGCTCCGGCGGCGGCATGCTCGCCGAACTGCTGGGTGCTCGTTTCGTCCAGGAGGTCAACGCGGTCTCGCTGGCGGTGGAGAAGCTCCACCCCGCTACCCGTTCGGTAATCGAGCTCGGTGGTCAGGACGCCAAGATCATCCTCTTCCGGGAGGATCCCGCCAGCGGCCAGAAGCGCAAGATCTGCACCATGAACGACAAGTGCGCCGGGGGCACCGGCGCCGTGCTGGACAAGATCGCCGCCAAGCTCAACCTGCCCGCCGACCGGCTCGGCGAAATGCCTTACGAGGGCATCAAGCTCCACCCGGTAGCGGGCAAATGCGGCGTGTTCGCCGAGAGCGACATCAACAGCTTGCAGAAACTGGGGGTACCGGCGGAGGAGCTGATGGCCTCCCTGTTCGACGCCATCGTGCAGCAGAACCTGGCGGTGCTCACCCGAGGCAACGTCCTGCTGCCCCCGGTGCTGCTGCTGGGTGGACCCAACACCTTTCTCCGCGGTCTGCGGGAGGCCTGGCAGCACAACCTGCAGAAGCTCTGGGAGGAGCGGGGGGTGGAGCTGCCGGCCGGAACATCCCCCGCCGAGCTGCTGCACACTCCCGGCGACGCCCACTTCTTCGCCGCCATCGGCGCCATCGAGTTCAGCCGGCAGCAGCCGGAGCTCAAGGGAACCTATCGCGGCATCGAACCGCTGCGGCAGCATCTCAGCGCCGGCTCCGGGAGGAAGATGCGCAAGAAGGCCTCTTCCCGCGGCCTGGTGGAGAGCGAACTGGAGCTGCACCGCTTTCTCAAGGCATATCGGCCCGAACCGTTTCGGCCTGCCACCTTCCGCCCCGGAGAGAAGATCCGGGCCTTCCTCGGTATCGATTCCGGCTCCACCTCCACCAAGGCGGCGCTGCTCTCCCCGAATGGGGAGGTGCTGGCCACCGCTTACGGTCTGTCGAAAGGGAATCCCATCGAGGATACCCAGCGACGGGTCGCGGAGCTGCGCCGCCACGTGGAGGAGCAGGGTGCGGAGCTGGAGATCCTGGGGGTGGGAACCACCGGTTACGCGAAGGATATCCTGCGGGAACTGCTCTGCTGCGACACGGCGGTGGTGGAGACGGTGGCCCATACCCAAAGCGCACTGCATTTCCATGGCGACGTGGACGTGATCTGCGACGTGGGCGGTCAGGACATCAAACTGATCTTTCTCAAGGAGGGGACGGTCAAGGAGTTCAAGCTCAACACCCAGTGCTCCGCCGGCAACGGCTATTTTCTGCAGAGCAGCTGCCAGGGATTCGGTTTCCCCATCGAACAGTATGCGGAACAGGCCTTCCGGGCGCGCGCCTACCCCGAGTTCAGCTATGGTTGCGCGGTATTCCTGCAGGCGGAGATCGTCGATTTCCAGCGCCAGGGATGGGAGCCCCACGAGATCCTGGCCGGGCTGGCGGCGGTGCTGCCGAAGAATATCTGGCACTACGTGGCCAAGTTGCCCAACCTTGCCATCCTGGGACGCCATTTCGTGTTGCAAGGGGGCACCCAGCGCAACCTCGCCGCGGTGAAGGCGCAACTGGATTTCATCCGGGAGCGATTCCGGGGCAGCGGTATCGAGCCTCGCGTCTCCGTGCATCGCTTCACCGGTGAATCCGGTGCCATCGGCGCCGCTCTGGAGGCGATCCGGGTATATCGGCCGGGAGAGGCAACGCCGTTCATCGGCTTCGAGGCACTGGCCAACCTCACCTATCAGACCCGGCGGGACGAATCCACCCGCTGTGACTTCTGCAAGAGCAAATGCCTGCGCACCTTCGTGGATGTGGAGCTGCCCCGCAAGCCGGCGCCGAAGAGCCCGCTCACGCTGGTGGCGGAAGAGCCGCTCAGGCGGCGTTTCATCAATGCATCCTGCGAAAAGGGCCAGGCGGAGGCGCTGGACGACGTCCGCCAAATCAATGCCCGGCACAAGCAGGTCAAGCGCGCCAA
>WFNS01000208.1 GCA_015488495.1 Gammaproteobacteria bacterium
CCAGATATCAGGTAACCACTCCCCGCAGAAACAGGGGCAATTGAGCATCGATTCTTTTCACCGCCCGGGCCCCTTCCTCGATCGCCTCGGCGGCACGATGAAAATCCATCAAGCCGATGTTCTCCACCACCGGTGCAATCAGCAGGTTCGGAGGGTCGCCGGCCATACGGCTGCGGCTGATGCGCATCTGCATGATATGGATACTGCCGGAGACCACCTCGAAGATGGAAGGCTCTCCGCCGACGGCTCCCAGCAGCTTCTGCTTCACTCCCATCTCCCACATCCGCGCGGTGATCTCCCGGGCACTGGCAAACCACGATTCTTCGTCGTCATCCTCCTGTTCCGGCTCCTCTCCATCGTTCAATGGAATGGTCCGCTGCAGAAAGAGATCCACTGCAATCACCAGCTCCGCGCCCATCGCCCGGCAGAGGGAGACCGGCACCGGGTTGACCAATCCCCCGTCCACCAGCCAGTGACCATTGTGATAGACCGGGGTGAACAGTCCGGGTAACGAGGCCGATGCCCTCACCGCCTGCATCACGGAGCCTTCCCGCAACCACACCTCCAGGCCATTGTTCAGGTTGGTGGCAACCGCGCCGAAGGGTAGCTGCAACTCCTCGATTCGCTCCACGCCATAGTGTCGGCGCAGCTCTTCGAACACCCGTCGTCCCTGGATGACCCCCCCCTTGCTCAGGGTGAGATCCAGAAAGCCGACCACGTCCTGCCACTTCAATGCCCTCACCCACTCTTCCAGCCGGGCCAGCTGACCAGCGGCGTAGGCAGCCCCCACCAACGCACCGACCGAGGTCCCGCACACCATGTCCACCTGGATGCCCCGCTCCTGCAGCGCATTGATCACGCCGATGTGGGCCCACCCCCGCGCGGCACCGCCGCCAAGAGCCAGTGCAACGGTGGGACGGCGTTTCCCCCGGTTCATCGATCCGGACGCTCCGGCTGCGGCATATTGCCGCCATCCGCGGCAATATGCAAGGTGCGGGTGGGAAATGCCACCTCCGCTCCATGCTCGGAAATGATCCGGTAGATACGCAACAGAACGTCCTCCTTGACCCGATGGTATTCGGTCCATACCGTCGTGCGGGTGAAAGTATAGATGAAAAAGTCCAGTGAGGAGGGACCGAAGGTGTTGAAATGGACCATCAGGGTCTGGCTCTGATCGATCTCCGGATGGGTCAGCAACATCTGGCGCACGTCGGTGAGAATGGGCTCCATCTTGTCCGCATCGTCGTAACGGATGCCGATGGTCTCCTTGATGCGGCGATGGGTCATGCGCGAGGGATTCTCCACCGCGATGGAGGTGAAAGTGGCGTTGGGAATGTAGAGCGGCCTCTTGTCGAATGTGCGGATACGGGTCAGGCGCCATCCGATCTCTTCCACCGTTCCCTCGATCTGCCGGTCCGGTGAGCGCACCCAGTCTCCCACGGCGAAAGGCCGGTCCAGATAGATCATCAACCCGCCAAAGAAGTTGGCCAGCAGATCCTTGGCGGCGAAGCCGACCGCGATGCCACCGATGCCACCAAAGGCGAGCACGCCAGAGACGCTGTATCCCAGGGTCTGCAGAATCACCAGAACCGCGGTGATGATTACCGAGATGCGCAGCAGCTTGCCGACGGCATCCACGGTGGTGACATCCAGCTCCTTGCCCTGCTCCTCGGCCCGGTGCAGCAGATTCTGCTGTATCTGTTTGACCAAACGGACCAGGAACCACGCCAGCAGTACGATGACGCCGATGTCGCGCAAGGGATCCACCGCATCGAACAGGGGAGCACCGGTCTTCTCCCCCACGATGTGCGCCGCAAAGGCGATGCCCTGCAACCAGATGAACAGCCGCAGGGGACGCCCCACCGCGACCACCAGGGCGTCGTCCCAGATGTTGTCGGTCTGCTCGAACAGACGGTGAAGCCGCTTGAGAAACCGTTTCACCACGAAGGCGAGCAGCAGCGCCAGAAACACCACCACGAACACCTGGCCAATCCAGGAGGCATCCTCCGGCAACGTGTCCAGCAGTTTGGCAAAGTATTGGGTGTCGAAAGGCAGGGTCATTGGCATGGCTCCTGGAACAGCATTCCCTCTTCCCCGTTTCCCGTAAACCGGGCCATCTTCTCCACGGCCTTCTTCCATTGCGGAGCGGCCAGCAGCTCCTGACGCGCCGGCGCCGGCCGTCCATGCATGCGGGCCAGCCGCAGATGGCTCAAGGGAGTATCCGGCCAGCGGAGCTTCTCCACCACCATCCCGGCACCCTCCGGATCGTTGCAGACGAGGATCATGTCACAACCGGCCGCCAGTGCCGCCTCCGCCCGAGCGAGAATATCCCCTGCGACGGCGGCCCCCGCCATGCCCAGATCGTCGCTGAACACCGCCCCCTGGAAGCCGAGCCGGCCACGCAAAACCTCCTCGATCCAGAAGCGGGAAAAGGTGGCAGGCAGACGATCCACGTTGCGGTATATCACGTGGGCCGTCATCACCGCCGCCAGGGCGTTGTCGGCGAGCCGGGCGAAAGGAGCGGCGTCCTCGGCCAGGATGGTCTCGAAACTGCGCTCATCCACCGGAACATCCACGTGGGAGTCGGCGACCACCGCACCATGGCCGGGAAAATGCTTGCCGGTGGCCGCCATGCCCGCCTCCCGCATCCCGGCCAACCACGCCCGCGCCAGCCGCGCCACCACCTTCGGGTCGGAGTGGAAGGCGCGATCTCCGATGACGCCGCTGACTCCGCGGTCCAGATCCAGCACCGGGGCGAAACTGAAGTCCACCCCTACCGCGCGCAGCTCACTGGCCATCAGCCAGCCGGCGAGCCGTGCCGCCTCCCTCGCCGCCTCGGGGGCGCGGTCGTAGAGCTCTCCGAAACGACGCACCGGCGGCAGCAGGGAGAAACCCTCCCGGAACCGCTGCACGCGCCCCCCTTCCTGATCCACTGCCACCAGCAGACCGGGCTCGCGGAGTGCATGGATCTCTCGCACCAGCTCCTCCAGCTGCTCCGGCGACGAGAAGTTGCGGCTGAACAGGATGACCCCTCCCACCGCCGGGTGGCGCAGCAATTCGCGCTCTTCCCCGGTGAGCGCCTCTCCCTGGAGATCCACCATCACCGGCCCGAGTCCGTGCCGCTTCGTGGCGCGATGGGAGTCGGTGGAGTGGCGTATCGGCATGGAAAACGATTCCTCGATGACGGGAAGCTACGCTTCGATGGTGACCCGGGTACCCACCGGCACACTGTCGAACAGGGCGATGACATCGGCGTTGCGCATCCGGATACAGCCATGGGAACACGGAATCCCCATCGGTTCTTCATCCGGGCAGCCGTGAATATAGATGAAACGGCGCATGGTATCCACGTCACCGAGGCGGTTTCTGCCCACCTCCATACCGCTCAGCCACAGAATGCGGCTCAGGATCCAGTCGCGACCGGGATGACGCCTGCCCAGCTCGGAGGAGTAGATCTCTCCGGTGGGGCGGCGGCCCACGAACACCGTCCCTGGGGGGCACCCTTCCCCAATCTTGGCGCGGATCCGATGCAGACCCCGCGGCGTGCAGTGACTACCGATGCGCTCTCCGGGGCCCTTGCGCGCCGTGGACACCGCCACATCCATGCGCAGCGCCCCCTTCTCGAAGAGCCGCAGACGCTGCCCGGCAAGAGTGACGACGATATGAAACGATTCAGCAGGGCTCGTCACGCCACTCCCGGTAAGGATGGGAAACGAGACAGGTGTTGTAATAGCGGGGATCGTGGGAGACCTCCTCCCCCACCCATTCGGGAAGGTCGAATGACTCCCCCTCCTCCTCCAGCTCGATCTCCGCCACCACCAGTCCTTCATTGGCGCCGGTGAACACATCGACCTCCCACAGATGCCCGCTCGATGGAACCCGGTAGCGCACCTTCTCGATCAACGGCTTCTCACAGAGCTGATCCAACATCTCCTGCGCCTCTCCCATGGGAATGGGATAGTCGTATTCCAGGCGTCTCACACCCAGGGTGGCACTCTTGATGTTGAGGGTGGCCGTATCACCCGCGACGCGGATGCGGATGGAACCCCGCTCCGAACCGGCCAGATAGCCCTGACGGATGACGGTACCGCCGTCCGCCTGCCGGCGCCAGCGGTCATCACGGACGAGGAACTTCCGCTCTATCTCGGTCCCCATGGCGCACCCCCAGCCTTTTTACTGCTGGTCGGAGCCCACCACGACCCGGATATCGATCCCTTCCGGCAAACCGTCGCCGCGAGTGACGATCTGGTTGCCGGGCAGAATGTGCCCCAACCGCACCGCTTCACGGGCAAAACCGGAGCGGTACCGGATCAAGGTCTCCACCTGCTGACCGGATGCGGCGCTCTCCCCGGCCCAGGAGATGAAATAACCCTTCCCGGCGAGCCGTTCGCTCACCTGCTGCTCCAGACCGGGAACGCCGGATGCGTTGACGATCTCCACCCGGATTCCATCGGGTGAGGCAACTGTCTGCGGTTCGGACGAAGAACTGCTTTCAGCTGGAATGATCACCGCTTCCGCGCCGGCGCTGTGCGCCACCTCGTCGGGAAGATGAATCTCCTTGTCCCCTTCACCGGTTGCAGCCTGAGGCGAATCCAGCTCGGTTATCTCTACCACCTCGGCGTCCGGCAGCTCTGCCACCGAAACATCGCCGGCTCCCGCGGACTCGTCGGCAGGCAGCACGATCGCCCCCTCCGGCAGAGGTTCCCCTTCGTGAATCACCACCCGCTCCCGGGTCGGATCGTCGGGCAACACGGTGAGTTTCTGATCCTCGCCTTTCGGCGCAAGCACGGAACAGCCCCCAAGGGTGACGCAGAGCAGAGCGAACATCGGATATTTTTTCATTTCGAATGATTCCATGTCTTAGTTAACTTAGTTAACAACGTATTCCCAAGGATTGGCCGGTGTCGGAATGGGGAGTACCCGGTTCAGCGGCGGACGGTTCGACAGCGCTCCCACCGGACGACATCCGGGCCTTCATTATATCCCGAAGCCCCTGCCCGCGAAATCACGGCGTCCAGGACGGCATTCAGCGTTCGAACAGCGCAATGGACTCCACGTGCGCCGTGTGCGGAAACATGTCCATCACTCCGGCACTGACCAGCCGATAACCGTGACGCTTCACCAGCTCACCGGCATCCCTCGCCAGGGTGGCCGGGTTGCAGGAGACATAGACGATTCGTGTTGCCCCGAGCCCCCTCAACCAAGGCAGGATCTCCAGGGCGCCACTGCGCGGTGGATCCAGCAGAATCTTGTCGAAACCCTTCCTTCCCCAAGGTGTGGCACTCATCTCTTCGGTCAGATCGGCCGCATGAAACGAGACATTCTCCAGCCCGTTGCGAGCGGCATTCTCCCGCGCCCGGCGCACCAGGCCAATGTCCCCTTCCACGCCGGTCACCTCGCCCGCCAGGCGCGCCAGGGGCAAGGAGAAATTGCCGATACCGCAAAACAGATCCAGCACCCGCTCATCGGGGCGAGGATCGAGCAGGGAGACCGCCCGTTTCACCATCGCCCGATTCAATTCACTGTTCACCTGGGTGAAATCGGTGGGAAGGAACTGGAACTCCAATTCGAATTCCGGCAGCCGATAGGCAAGCCGCGATCGATCGGGCCAGAGGAGAGAAACGGAATCCGGTCCCTCGGGCTGCAGATAGATGTGCAGGCCGCTCTGCTCCCCAAACGCCTGCAGGCGAACCCGATCCTCTTCGCTCAGGGGATCCAGATGGCGGATGACCAGGGCCGCCACCTCGTCACCGACGGCCACCTCGATCTGGGGAATCCGCTGACAGCCCTGCAGGGAATGGATCCATTCGGCGATCTCCTGGATCCGCCCGCCGATGACCGGGTGAAGCACCTCGCAACGGGCCATGTCGACGATGTAGCCGCTGCGCTTCTCCCGGAATCCCACCAGGACCCGTCCCTTGGCCTTCACGAAGCGAACCCCCAGCCGGGCCTTGTGCCGATAACCCCAGCGGGGTCCCGTCAAAGGAGGCAGAATGTCGGGGGGCTCCAACCCGCCGATGCGCTGCAATTGCTCCATCAGGGTCCGCTGCTTGGCGGCGATCTGCGCATCGGGGTCGAGATGCTGGAGGGAACAGCCGCCGCACCGCTCGAACCATTCGCAACGGGGAATCACCCGCTCGGGGGATGCCTCGATCACCTCGGTCACGCACCCTTCGTCGTTACTGCGACGACGTCCGGTGTAACGGAACATCACCCGCTCCCCCGGCAGTGCCCCTTCGACGAAAACCACCTTGCCGTCGATACGGGCCACGCCGCGCCCATCATGAGAGAGCGAATCGATGCAAACCTCTACCGGCTCCGCCGGAATGCGTCTCCTGCGCGCCATCTCTTCATCCCTTCCAGGCCTGTAACCATTCAGCTCACCCCTGAACAGTTACCGGCCTGTTTCATACTATGCTGAATAGTTACCCGGGCTTTATCAACCCGTGCTCTTCGCAGCCGAACCGAACACTCCGGTGGAGAGATAGCGGTCCCCCCGGTCACAGATGATCGCCACGATCACCGCGTCACGCACCTCCCGGGCGAGCCGCAGGGCCGCCGCCACCGCTCCTCCCGAGGAGACTCCGGCGAAGATCCCCTCCCGGGAAGCGAGCTGCAGCGTCGTCTGCTCTGCTTCCTCCTGGGTGACATCGAGGATGCGATCCACCCGTTCCGGTTCGTAGATGGCAGGAAGATAGGCCGGTGGCCAGCGGCGGATGCCGGGGATGCTGGCCCCCTCCGCCGGCTGCACCCCCACGATTTCGATGGAGGGATTCCGTTCCTTGAGATAGCGCGACACCCCCATGATGGTCCCGGTGGTCCCCATGGCGCTGACGAAATGGGTGATCGATCCCCCGGTGTCCCGCCAGATCTCGGGAGCAGTGGTTTCATAGTGGGCCAGGGGATTGTCCGGGTTGGCAAACTGGTCGAGCACCCGGCCCTTGCCTTCCGACTCCATCGCCTTCGCCAGGTCCCGCGCACCCTCCATCCCCGCCTCGGCAGAGACCAGAACGATCTCGGCACCGTAGGCCTGCATCACCAGCCGCCGCTCCACGCTCATGGTCTCCGGCATGATCAGTACCATCCGGTAGCCTTTGATGGCTGCGGCCAGAGCCAGGGCGATCCCGGTGTTGCCGCTGGTGGCCTCGATGAGGGTATCCCCGGGCTGGATCTCCCCACGACGTTCCGCATGCTGGATCATGCTCATCGCCGGACGATCCTTGACCGAACCCGCCGGATTGTTCCCTTCCAGTTTCACCAGGATGGTATTGCTTCCGCTCTCGGGCAGACGCTGCAGACGAACCAGCGGCGTGTTGCCGACGAACGACTCGATGGTGGGAAAATTCATCATCGAATCAGTGTAAAACAAAGTGGGGAGAAATCCTATTGTTCCGGCCGCCACTCGGGCGTAAAGTATAGGGCAGTTTCTGTCTCAGCCGAATCGACGCGATCATGGAATATTTCAGTGACAATTCTCTCTCCATCGGCAACACGCCACTGGTGCAGATCAACCACATCGTCGATCCTGCAAAGGTGCGGGTGCTGGCGAAGATCGAAGGCCGCAATCCATCCTATTCGGTGAAGTGCCGTATCGGTGCATCCATGATCTGGGATGCCGAGAAACGGGGCCTGCTGAAACCGGGTATGGAGATCATCGAGCCCACCAGCGGCAACACCGGGATTGCGCTGGCCTTCGTGGGGGCTGCCCGCGGATACCGCGTCACCCTCACCATGCCGGAAACCATGAGCCTGGAGCGACGCAAGGTGCTCAAGGCGCTGGGAGCCGATTTGATCCTCACCGAAGGGGCCAAGGGGATGCCGGGAGCCATCGCCAGGGCGGAACAAATCGCCGCCGAAGAGAGCACCCGCTGGTTCATGCCGCAGCAGTTCAAGAACCCGGCCAACCCGGCGATCCATGAGCTGACCACCGGCCCGGAGATCTGGAAGGCCACCGATGGCGAAATCGACATCCTGGTCGCCGGCGTGGGAACCGGTGGTACCATTACCGGCGTGTCGCGCTACATCAAGCGGGGATGCCTGGGGAAAGACATCCTCTCCGTCGCCGTGGAACCGGCGGCGAGCCCGGTCATCTCCCAGCACCTGGCCGGCGAGGAGCTCAAACCGGGGCCCCACAAGATTCAGGGAATCGGTGCCGGATTCGTTCCCGACACCCTCGATCTCTCCATGGTGGACCGGGTGGAGCAGGTGGAGGACTGGGAGGCCATCGAGTATGCCCGTCGCCTGGCGCGGGAAGAGGGAATCCTGTCGGGTATCTCCAGTGGCGCGGCAATCGCGGTCGCTGCACGGCTGGCAGAAGAACCGGAGCACGCCGGGAAAACGATGGTGGTGATCCTGCCGGATTCGGGTGAGCGCTATCTGTCCTCGGTATTGTTCGAAGGTATCGTTTAGGGGAGGGGAACGCAATGAACATAGAGATGATGTTGATGGCCGCCATCGGCCTTCTCATCGGCATTGGCATCGGTTTTTTCGTCGGCCGCAGCTCGATGGCAAAGGAAGCCGAACAAAAGGCAGAGATCGAATCCGAGCTTTGGCAGACCAAACGCGAGGTAGAGGAGTATCGCCATCAGGTCAACAACCACTTCGAAAGGACCGCCGAGCTGATCGGCGGCCTGACCGACAGCTACAAGGAGATGACCCAACGTTACAAGGCGGTCTATGAGCACCTTGCCCAGGGAGCGCAAACGCTGGCCAGCCGGGAGGTGGGCAAGAAGCTGGCGGCCTCCACCATCGATCAGCTGATCTACGAGGCCAACGAGGAGATACACGTGGCGGAAAAAAGCGCCAGACTCCCGGCTACGCAGAGATCGCCGAAAAAAGAGGGCCCACCACCTCCCCAATCCGAGCCGACGAAGAGCACGAAAAAGGAAACGGCTTCCGGCGAGCAGAAAAAAAAGAAGCCGGCGGAGAGCAGGAAAGGGGAAAAAGCCGGTAGCCCGGAGGGAAAGCAACCCAAAGAGGGAAAGGACGAGAAAGCCGACAAGCCGCAGGAGAAGCGGGTGAAAGAGAGCAAAACCGTCAGCACCTCCGATGAGGCGGAAACCCGGCAAAAAACGGATTCCGGAGACACCGGAAAGCAAAAATCCGGAGAGGCATAAACTGTTTCCAGCACTCTCACGACTTCCGTGGCGAAAAGCCGGAGGCTCGACGCTATCCGTCGGGCTGCTTCTGCTGGTTGGCGCCTGCAGCCAGAACCCGCTGGTGGAGAAACCGCAGGATATCGTCCCCTTGCATCAGCCCGGTGACAGAAAACTCTCCTGTCGCGAGATGGATCGGCAGATCCAGGCGCTCTACCGACAGGCTGCAAAGCTGGCACCCAAAGGCTTCCACGAGGATCAGAGCAACCGCACCGCTGCGGCGGTGGGCACGCTCGCCTTTTCCCCTGCCTACCTCCATATCCTGAACAACGAGTTGATACACAAGCCGAAGCAGCGGATGCGCATTGCCGCCATCAGTGACCGGATCGACCTGCTGCAACGCTACAAGGCCGAGAAGCACTGTTACGAATCCCGATGACTGCACCCCCCGTTCTCTACACGGTCCTGCCCAGGGATCCGGCGGCGCACCTGTTCGAAGTGACCTGTACGGTGCAGGACCCCGATGCAGCGGGACAGTGCTTCTCCTTGCCAGCCTGGATCCCGGGCAGCTATCTGATCAGGGATTTCGCCCGCCACGTCGTCCGGCTCGAGGCGATGGCCGACGGCCGGCCGGTGGAGGCAACCAAGCTGGACAAGCAAACCTGGCGCTGCGCCCCCTGCCCCGGTCCGCTCACCCTGCGTTACGAGGTCTATGCCTGGGATCTTTCGGTGCGAACCGCGCATCTGGATCAGACGCACGGTTTTTTCAACGGCACCAGCCTCTTCCTGAAACCCCACGGCCAGGAGTCCCGCCCCTGTATCGTAGAGCTCCGCCCACCTGCCGGACGGGTGAAGGGGGAGTGGCGGGTAGCGACCACCCTGCCCCGCGACCGGGATACACCGGCCGGGGACTTTGGTTGCTACCGGGCGTCCAGCTACGAGGAGCTGATCGATCACCCGGTGGAAATGGGCTGCTTCACCCTGGGACGGTTCGAGGCGGGCGGGGTGCCCCACGAGATCGCCATCACCGGACGGCATCGGGCGGATTTGGAGCGTATCTGCGGCGATCTACAGCGTATCTGTAACCATCATATCGACTTCTTCGGCGAACTCCCGCAGATGGATCGCTATCTCTTCCTGCTCACGGTGACGGGCGAGGGGTATGGCGGCCTGGAACACCGAAGCTCCAGTGCCCTGCTTTGCAGCCGTCACGACCTGCCACGGCATGGAGAAGAGGGGATCGACGAGGGATACCGCTCCTTCCTCGGCCTTTGCAGCCACGAGTATTTCCATCTCTGGAACGTCAAACGGATCCGGCCGGAGGTCTTCTCTCCCTGCGACCTGGAGCGGGAGAGCTACACCCGTCAGCTATGGGCATTCGAGGGGATCACCTCCTACTACGACGATCTGGCGCTGCGACGCTGCGGCCTGATCTCCGCCGAATCCTATCTGGAGCTGCTCGGCCGGACCATCACCCGGGTGTGGCGCGGTGCCGGCCGCTTCCGGCAGTCGGTGGCCGAGTCCAGTTTCGACGCCTGGATCAAGTTCTATCGCCAGGATGAGAACAGCCCCAACGCCATCGTCAGCTACTACGCGAAGGGAGCGCTCATCGCCCTGGCGCTGGATCTCACCATTCGGCTGGCGAGCGACGGGCAACGCTCACTGGACCACCTGATGCGACTGCTGTGGCAGGAGTACGGGAAAAGCGGTCGCGGCGTGCCGGAAGGGGCCATCGAGAAACTGGCGCAGCGGATCGCCGGCACCGATCTGGGGGAATTCTTCCGGCGCTATCTCTACGGCACCGAAGATCCACCCCTGGACGCCCTGCTGGCCCGCTTTGGCGTCGCATTCCATCTGCGCCCGGCCGACTCCGAGCGGGACAAGGGGGGCAAACCCGGCTCAGGCGGCAAACCGCGCACCGTACTCGGCGTACGTTGCAGCGAGCAGAAAGGGGCCTTGCAGATCGGCACGGTGGCGGACGGAAGCGCCGCACAGCGGGGGGGGCTGGCTGCGGGGGATCTGCTCTGCGCCATCGACGGCCTGCGGGTCACGGCTGCCAATCTGGAACAGCTGCTCCAGCGCTATCGTCCCGGGGAGCAGGTGACGGTCCATGCCTTCCGCTACGACGAGCTGATGCAGTTCCAGGTCACGCTGCAGAGCGCACCGGCGGATACCTGCTTCCTCACCCTGATGGAAGCGGATGACGCCACGAAACAAAGACGAAACGCCTGGCTCGATACAGACGACAATAGAGGGAAAAAGTGGTGAAGATGTCCGGCGGATGGCCTGCTCCGCGGCGGCACCCATGGTCCCCTCTCCTGCTCGCCGCCATCATCCTGATCCTCTCCCTCCCCGGCCACAGCGCCGAACGCCCCGTCATCCTCAACCGG
>WFNS01000209.1 GCA_015488495.1 Gammaproteobacteria bacterium
GGCACTGCCCAACTCGCTGCGTGGCGAACTGGTGGCCGAGGCATCGTTGACCGCTACCGCATGAGCAAGTCTCTGGAGACCCTGGATTTCGTTCTCGAACCGGCCGACAATCGACGTCTGGCCAACCTCTGTGGGCAGCTCGACGAGCACCTGCGCCAGGTGGAGCGTCGGCTGGGAGTGGAGATCAACAACCGGGGCAACAACTTCCGCGTGATCGGTGGAAAGGGTGCCATCCGGCTGGCCAGCAAGGTGGTCCAGGAGCTCTACGCCGAGACCGCCCAGCGGGCGCTGACCCCTTCCGGGGTGCATCTCTTTCTGCAGCAGTCCGGGGTGGACTCCCTGCTGGAGAAGGAGGTCGCCGAGCTCCCCGACGTGGTGATTCAGACCCCACGGGGTGAGGTGCGGGGGCGGGGCTCCAACCAGCGGCGCTATCTGCAGCAGATTCAGCAGGACGATGCCATTTTCGGCATTGGACCGGCGGGTACCGGCAAGACCTATCTGGCGGTGGCCAGTGCGGTGGAAGCGCTGGAGCAGGATCGGGTCCGGCGTATCGTGCTGACCCGGCCTGCGGTGGAAGCCGGAGAGCGGCTGGGGTTTCTGCCGGGAGATCTGGCGCAGAAGATCGACCCCTACCTGCGTCCCCTCTACGATGCCCTGTACGAGATGCTGGGATTCGAGCGGGTGGCCAGGTTGATGGAGCGCAATGTCATTGAGGTGGCACCGCTCGCCTACATGCGGGGGCGAACCCTGAATGAGTCGTTCATCATCCTCGATGAGGCGCAGAATACCACCATGGAACAGATGAAGATGTTCCTGACCCGCATCGGCTTCGGCTCCAAGGCGGTGATCACCGGCGATGTGACCCAGATCGACCTGCCCCAGGGCACCCGCTCCGGCCTGCGTCATGTCATCGAGGTGCTGAGGGATGTGGAGGGGGTGGCCTTCACCTTCTTCCAGGCGCGGGACGTGGTGCGTCATCAGCTGGTGCAGCGCATCGTGACCGCCTATGAGCGGTTCGAAGAGTGATCCGCTCGTCTCTCCCGTTCTCGTGAGCCGGTACGACATCACCCTCGATCTGCAGGTGGCGCTGCGAAAACCTGCGCGGATCCCGCCGCGGGCCCGGTTCGAGGGTTGGGTGCGTGCGGCCCTGGAGGGCGGGGGTCACTCCTCTGGTGAGGTGGAACTGACTATCCGCATCGTGGAGCCGCAGGAGAGCGCCCGCCTGAATCAGGAGTACCGGCACAAAAGCGGTCCAACCAACGTGCTGTCGTTTCCTTTCGAGAGTCCACCCGGTCTGTCGCTTCCGCTGCTGGGCGATCTGGTGATCTGCGCGTCACTGGTGGAGCAGCAGGCCGCCGACCAGCAGAAGCCGCTCGAGGCCCACTGGGCGCATCTGGTGATCCACGGCATACTTCATCTGCTCGGTTACGACCATCTCGAGCCGCGGCAGGAAGCGCAGATGGAAAGGCTTGAAATTTCCATCCTGGCCGGATTAGGCTATGACAATCCCTACTGATGTGAACGGAGAATGAATCAAGAGAGTCAATCGGACGGTCCTGCGGCCAACGGAGAGAGGCCGCATCTATCCTGGCTGGAACGAATCGGTCAGGCCCTCTATCAACCCGAACCCCAGAACAGAGAAGAGCTGGTCCAGATTTTGCGCGACGCTTCGAAGCGGGGGCTGCTGGACAGCGATGCGCTGGCGATGATCGAGGGGGTATTGCAGGTAGCCGAGATGCAGGTGAGGGACATCATGATCCCCCGCTCGCAGATGGTCGTGGTGGAAAGGGATGCCGATCCGCGCTCCTATCTTCCCGTCATCATCGAATCGGCCCACTCCCGTTTCCCGGTGATAGGAGAGAGCCGTGACGAGATCGTCGGCATCCTGCTGGCCAAGGACCTGCTGGCCTGGCTCGCCCAGCGGGAGGAGAAGCGGTTCGATATCCGTGAAGCGCTGCGACCGGCGGTGTTCATCCCCGAAAGCAAGCGGCTCAACGTGCTGTTGAAAGAGTTTCGGGCCAGTCGCAACCACATGGCCATCGTGGTGGATGAATATGGCGGGGTGGCCGGCCTGGTGACCATCGAGGATGTGCTGGAGCAGATCGTCGGTGAGATCGAGGATGAACATGATGTGGATGGAGACACCTACATCATGCGCTATGGCCCCAATCGCCATACGGTGAAGGCGTTGACCCCCATCGAGGAGTTCAACGACTACTTCGGTACTGATTTCAGCGACGAAGAGTTCGACACCATCGGTGGTCTGGTGATGCATGCCTTCGGACACATGCCCAAGCGGGGGGAGAAGGTTACCCTGGGGCAGTTCCAGTTCAAGGTGCTGCGGGCGGACAACCGTCGTATCCATCTGCTGCAGCTGCTCAAGGCCGATGGTGCCGTGAAGCGGCAGGAGCAGGAAGAGACGGCTCAGGGTGAATCATAGGGGCGGGGTGTTGCCACTCCCTTGTTGTCAGGGGCAGCGGCGGCGCCCTTCTCGACGATGGCGCTGATCGGGTCGCCGCCTGGAGTGCTGGGCGCCGGCAGGGCAGGGGATCTGGCGGCGTTGTTGGCCGGCGCGCTGCTGCCTTTCGCCTTCGCTCCCTACCATCTCTACCCTCTGGCCATCCTCTCTCCGACCATCCTCTTCATGGCCTGGCTGAGTCTCACCCCGGCGCAGGCGTTCTGGCGGGGATGGTTGTACGGATTGGGGATGTTCGGGGTGGGGGTCTCCTGGATCTTCGTCTCCATCAACCGGTACGGGGCAGCCAGCATCCCGCTGGCGCTGGCTCTCACCTTCCTCTTCATCACCGTCATGGCGCTCTACGTGGGTCTGTTGGGCTATGTGGCCGTGCGCATCTCCCGCTGGTGGCGGGATGGAGGAGCTGGTTTCCCCTGGATGGATTTGTTGCTGCTCTATCCAGCGCTCTGGGTGCTGTTCGAGTGGTGGCGAGGGTGGTTTCTGAGCGGTTTCCCGTGGCTGAACCTGGGCACCAGCCAGTTGGGGGCGCCACTGGATGGTCTGGCGCCGATTGCAGGGGTCTACGGAGTCTCCTGGGCGGCGGCCTTCAGCGCGGGATTGTCGGCTTCGCTGTTGCTGCGACCCCGGAGGTGGGCGCGCTGGATGGCGCTGTTTGTTGCTCTCTGGGCAGGCGTCTGGTTGCTCGGCAAGGCGGAGTGGACCCGGCCGGCGGGGAAACCGTTGAAGGTGGCGCTGCTGCAGGGCAACGTGCCCCAGGAGATCAAGTGGCTGCCTGAACAGTTGCGCCCCAATCTCGAGCTCTACACCGGCCTGACCGCACGGAACTGGGATGCCGATTTGATCATCTGGCCGGAGACCGCCATCACCGCCTTCTACCATCAGCTGAAGGAGGGATTCATCGAGCCGCTGCACAGCATGGCGCGCCGACACCGGGCCGATATCCTGGCCGGGCTGCCGTTGCTGGATGAGAAAAACGGCCATTACTACAATGCGGTGATGAGTATCGGCACGCAGGAGGCTTTCTACCGCAAACACCATCTGGTTCCCTTCGGGGATTTCGTTCCCTTCGAGGAGCAGCTGCGAGGGCTGATCGCCTTCTTCGATCTGCCCATGTCCTCCTTCAGCCCGGGACCGGCGGTACAGCCGTTGCTGGAGGTGGCGGGCCATCCGGTGGGGATCTCCATCTGCTACGAGGATGCCTTCGGCGCCGAGGTGATTCGTACCCTGCCTGAGGCGGAACTGCTGGTGAACGTGAGCAACGACGCCTGGTGGGGTGACAGCTTCGGCCCCCATCAGCATCTGCAGATCGCCGCCATGCGCGCCCGCGAGGGGGGACGTCCCCTGTTGCGCTCCACCAATACCGGTATCACTGCGCTGGTGGACCATCGGGGCCGCATCGTCTCCACGGCACCCCAGTTTCAGGTGGCGACGTTGCGTGGCGAGGTACAGCCGCGGCAGGGTGCCACTCCCTATGTGAGGTGGGGAAACCTGCCGGTGGTGTTGCTGATGGCAGGGATGGTTGCGGGAGCGATTTTTCTGCGCCGCAACGCCGCGAGTATGGGATAATCCGCGCGAGCGGGAGACAACCACGAAGAAGAAGACGATGGACGAAAGATATCATCCAGAGAAGATCGAGGCCGAGGCTCAGCATTACTGGGAGGA
>WFNS01000210.1 GCA_015488495.1 Gammaproteobacteria bacterium
GGCTTCTGGCCGTAGGGTTCCGCCTCCTCTTCGCTGTGCAGGTAGAAACGACGCCGGCAGCCACCGGTCTCGCCATAGGTCCTGAAGGTCTCCTCGAGCTTGTCGAACAGGTTGGCTTCCGGACCAAAGTGACTGATGGTCTTGCCCTTTTCGGCATACTCCTTGATCGCCCGCTTCATCTCTGCGCGGTCATACTTGTGGAAGCTGTCACCCTCGATCACCAGAGGCTTGATCCCCTCCCGGTGGAAAATGTGCTCGAAGGCGTTCTTGACGGTGGTGGTGCCGGCACCGGAGGAACCGGTCACGGCGATAACTGGATGTTCTACGGACATAGAGACTCTCCCGGTTGATTTGTTCTATCTACCCGAACCCGCAAAGCTCCGGGTAAAACCCAATCGTCGACCGACATATTCTATAGAAACCGGCCCCGCAAGTCGCGAAAAACGCGCTGTCGGTCACTTCGGCATCGCGGGCGGTGGCAGTTGCAGGAAGAATCCGCGCTCTTTCAGCGCCGCCACCACCTCGTCGCGCTCGACCCTGGCCAGCTTCCTGTCAGGGGTCAGCTCGAGATCCATGACATGCTCACGCCGCCCCAGCGAGGTCAGCAGCTCCTCCGGAACGCGGGAAAGGTCGCCCTCTCCGTCGACACGCACGACATAGAGATAGGTCTCCGCTTTCCGACTACAGCGATAAATGGCACACCACATGGAGACGAAACCCCGCTACCCTCCAATCAATCCTTCCGCCTTGCGGGCAACATCCTTGACCCGCTCCAGCACCGCCCGCTGAACCTCTGCATAGCGCTCCAGGGTCGCCTGGCTCACACTGCGCTGGCTTCGCTTCTCTCCCGCAGCCTGCTCCACCCAGGTCTCGAAGGCCACTGCTGCGGTGTTGAGCCGTTTCACCTCCGCCTTCAACTCCGGCACGAACAGATCCGCGATGGTGTTGATCCGGCTCATGGGTGACGGCTCCTCCAGCGGGGGACCGTTCAACAGTTCGGCGGAGCGCAGCCGCCGCAACCACTGCTCCACCTCGTAGGCCAGGGAGACCAGTCCGGCGAGCTGTTCCTGCCTCACCCGCCGTCGCTCCCTCCGCTCCAGCATGCGAAAAAAGACCCATCCACCCAACCACATGGAAAGCAGGGCCGTCACCGCCCCGGCGGTGAACCAGAGAATCGGGAGCAAGCCGGACTCCACCATCACAGACGCTCGAAGATCAAGTCCCGAACACCATGCCCCAGCCGTTGCCCCCGCTGTTCGAACTTGGTCAGCGGCCGCGAAGCCGGACGGGGAGAATATTCACCGGGGCCGGCCACGTTGCGTAACCCAGGATTTTGGCTCAACACCTCCATCATGTGGCCGGCGTACTCCTCCCAATCGGTGGCCAGGTGGAAACGCCCGCCCGGCTTCAGTTTCCGCCGCACCAGATCCACGAACTCCGGCTGCACGATGCGTCGCTTGTGGTGCCGCTTCTTGGGCCAGGGATCGGGAAAGAAGAGCTGTACCCGATCCAGGGAACCTTCCCTGATATTGCGGCGCAGCACGGCCACCGCATCCTCGCAGATCAACCGTACGTTCTCCACCCCGCCCTGGTCGAGGGCGAGCAGCAACCGGCCCACACCGGGACGGTGCACCTCGATGCCGAGGTAGTCCCACTCCGGCTCTCTCTTCGCCTGCTGCAACAGGGATGCACCATCACCAAACCCGATCTCCAGTACAAGGGGGGCCTGCCGGCCGAAGATGGCTGCCAGATCGAGGTACTCCTCCCCGACCTCCACACCGTAGCGTGGCCAGAGTTCGGCGAGCGCCCGCCCCTGGGCCGGCGTCAGGCGCCCTTCGCGCCGGACATAGCTGCGGACCGGGCGATGTTTCGAGGATTCGTCTCGCAAGCGCACCCTCAAAAGAAGGTCCCATCCAGGGGGGACGAGGCGCTGGCATAGCGCTTGCGCGGAATCCGGCCGGCCAGCCAGGCCTCGCGACCTGCCTCCACCGCCTTCTTCATTGCTGAGGCCATCAACACGGGCTGCCGCGCGCCGGCGATGGCGGTGTTCATCAGCACCCCGTCACAACCCAGTTCCATGGCCACCGCCGCGTCGGAGGCGGTCCCCACGCCGGCATCCACCAGCACGGGAACGCTCAGCTCCTCCACGATGGAGAGAATGTTGTATGGATTGCGGATCCCCAGTCCGGAGCCAATGGGCGCCGCCAGCGGCATGACAGCGACGCATCCCATCTCCTCGAAACGCTTGGCGATAATCAGATCGTCGTTGGTGTAGACCATCACTTTGAAGCCGTCCTTGATCAGCACCTTCGCAGCTTCCAGGGTTTGCAGCACATCGGGAAACAGGGTCTTCTCGTCTCCGAGCACCTCCAGTTTCACCAGATCGTGGCCATCGAGCAGCTCCCGCGCCAGACGGCAGGTACGCACGGCATCTTCTGCCGTATAACATCCCGCCGTGTTGGGAAGGATGGTGTAGCGATCCGGCGGAAGCACATCCAACAGGTTGGGCTCGTCGGGATTCTGGCCGATGTTGGAACGACGAATGGCGACGGTGACGATCTCCGCGCCACTGGCCTCGGTGGCCAGCCTGGTCTCTTCCAGATCCCTGTACTTCCCGGTTCCCACCAGCAGGCGGGAACGATACTCCACACCGGCGATGACCAGTGGCTTGTCCTCGGGGACCGTTCGATGGTTTGACATTATTTCAAAATATCCTAATCAATATTGATGACTGGAAAAACACTATACCACCCGTTACCGACAGATTCAGCCGCCGCCAATCGCGTGCACGATCTCCACCCGTGCTCCTTCACCCAGTCTGGTCTCCGCGTAGGCACTACGGGGAACGATCTCCCGGTCCACCTCCACGGCCAGCCGCCTGCCGGACAGATTCAGCTGCTCCACCAGCTGCTGCACCGTCATATCCGGTGCAATATCGTAGGGATCACCGTTGAGTATGATTCGCATAATGGGTAAACTTGAGCCGGACAAATACAAGGATTCATTCTACCGTGCGGGTGTAGTTCAATGGTAGAACCTCAGCTTCCCAAGCTGATGACGTGGGTTCGATTCCCATCACCCGCTCCAGCTGTTCCCCACCTCGCATCGAACCGAGCCGGAAACCCGTTCATGACCGACTGGGGAATGTGGCATTTTATCACATAGTATTCTGCACTTCGGGGAGCGCAATGGCCGAGTTCGATGTTTTCAACGGGGATGCCGACGGGATCTGCGCCCTGCAGCAGTTACGGCTCGACGAGCCGGCGCGGAGCAGGCTGATCACCGGGGTCAAGCGGGAGATCGAGCTGCTGAAACGGGTCTCGGCCGGCGCAGGAGACCGGGTCACCGTGCTCGACATCTCGCTCGACAAGAACCGCGAGGCGCTCTGCCGGCTGCTGGAGGAAGGTGCCGAGGTTCGTTATTTCGATCACCATTTCGCCGGCGAAGTCCCCTCTCACCCCCGCTTGACGGCCATCATCGATCCCAGCCCCAATGTCTGCACCAGCCTGTTGGTGGATGCCCACCTGGAAGGGAGATTCCGTGCCTGGGCCGTCACCGGGGCCTTCGGTGATAACCTGGACGACAGCGCCCGGCAGGCGGCGATTCCCCTCGGTCTCGACGAGCAAAGGCTCGATCAGCTCCGCCAGCTGGGGATCTATCTCAATTACAACGGCTACGGCGCCACCGTGGAAGATCTGCATTTCCCGCCCGACGAGCTCTATCTCGCCCTGCACCCCTACGCCGATCCCTTTGCCTTCATCGAAAAGAGCGACATCTTCCGTCGCCTGAAGGCGGGCTACGAGGCGGACATGGAGAAAGCCGGGAAGCTGCGGCCGGAACTGGAAACGGAGCACTACGCCCTCTATCGGCTGCCGGCCGAACCCTGGGCCCGCCGCGTCAGCGGTGTACTGGGCAATCGACTGGCACGAGAGGCCCCGCAACGTGCCCACGCACTGCTCACCCGGCTCCCGGAAGGGGGGTACCTGGTCAGCGTAAGGGCACCACTCGTCAGCCGCGAAGGGGCCGACGAGCTGTGCCGCCGGTTTCCCACCGGTGGAGGACGCAAGGCGGCGGCAGGAATAAACCGCCTGCCGGAAGAGGATCTCGACCGCTTCATCGCCGCTTTCGAAGAAGTCTTCGGCCAGAGATGACCTGGGAGGCCTGGTTCACCCTGCTCATCGTCCTGCTGTCGTTCGGACTGCTGACCTTCCGGGGTCACGCTCCGGACGTCATCCTGCTGGGGGCGCTCACTGCGTTGCTGGTGAGTGGTGTGCTCACTCCGCAGGAGGCACTCGCCGGCCTTTCCAACGAGGGAATGGTGACGGTCGGGGTGCTCTACGTGGTGGTCAGCGGACTGCGGGAAACCGGCAGCATCGCCTGGATCGCCCAGCATCTGCTGGGACGTCCCCGTTCTCTCCCGGAGGCACAGCTCAAGGTGATGGCACCGGTAGCCGCATTGAGCGCCTTCCTCAACAATACGCCGGTGGTGGCCATCTTCATTCCCGCCATCCGGGACTGGGCCAAACGCAACCGCCTGTCGGTCTCCAAGTTGATGATCCCCCTCAGCTACGCCGCCATCGCCGGAGGAACCTGCACCCTGATTGGCACCAGCACCAACCTGGTGGTCAACGGCCTGCTGATCGAGGAGACCGAACTGCCCGGCCTCGGCATGTTCGACCTCGCCTGGATCGGCCTTCCGCTGGTGGCAGGAGTGATCCTGTTCGTGTTGGGCACCAGCCGCTGGCTGCTCAAGGAACGGGTACCGGTGATCAGCCAGTTCGCCGATGTCCGGGAATACACCGTGGAGATGGTGGTGGAACCCGACAGCCCGCTTTCCGGCAAGAGCATCGAAGAGGCGGGACTGCGCCAGCTGCCGGGGCTCTACCTGGTGGAGATCGAGCGCAACGGGCAGGCCATCACCGCGGTCTCTCCCCATGAGCGCCTGCACGACGGCGACCGTCTGGTCTTTGCCGGCATCGTGGATTCGGTGATCGACCTGCAGAAGATCCGCGGTCTCAAACCGGCCACCAACCAGCTGTTCAAGCTGGATTCTCCAGCGGAAGAGCGCACCTTGGTGGAGGCGGTGGTCTCCAACAGCTCACCCCTGGCAGGGAAGAGCGTGCGCGAGGGGCGCTTCCGTACCCGGTACGACGCGGCCATCATCGCCGTGGCCCGCAACGGCGAGAAGATCCGCGAGAAGATCGGCGACATCGTGCTGCATCCCGGAGATACACTGCTGCTGGTCACCCATCCCCAGTTCGTGGAACAGCACCGCAACTCCCGGGATTTCTTCCTGGTCAGCCGCCTGGACGACTCCCGCCCCCCCCGCCACGAGCGTGCCTCCATCGCCGTGGCCATCCTCGGCTTCATGGTGTTCGGCGCCGTTTCCGGCTGGCTGAGCATTCTCGAGGCGGCCATGTTGGCGGCGGGACTGATGATCATCACCCGCTGCACCTCTGCCTCCATTGCCCGCAACGCCGTGGACTGGCAGGTACTGCTGGTCATCGCCGCCTCCTTTGGTATCGGAACCGCGCTGGAGACCAGTGGCGCCGCCGCCGGCATCGCGGAAACCCTGATCTCCCTGGCCAACGGGATCCCATGGCTGGCGCTCGGACTGGTCTTCTTCGCCACCGCACTGTTCAGTGCCCTGGCCACCAACAACGCCGCCGCGGTACTGATGTTTCCCATTGCCCTGCTCACCGCGCGGCAACTGGGGGTCGATGTGCTTCCCTTCGCCATCACCATCATGGTCGCCGCATCAGCGAGCTTTGCCACGCCCATCGGCTACCAGACCAACCTGATGGTGTATGGCGCCGGCGGCTACCGCTTTTCCGACTTCCTGCGTATCGGCATCCCGCTGACCATCCTGGTCGGAATATTGACCACCCTGGCGGTACCGCTGATCTGGCCGTTCTGAACGATACCGCGTACACTTTCAGGAACTCAGACGAAACCACACTCCGAACAAGGACGGATCCTCATCATGGGAAAGACGATAAAGATAGCCATATCCCTGCTGATCGGACTAGTTCTCCTGCTCATCATCGCCGCCGTGGCACTGCCTCTGCTGATTGACCCGAACGACTTTCGCGATGAGATATCCGGCCTGGTGGAAGAGCAGACCGGCCGCAAGCTGACCATCGAGGGGGAGATCGGTTTTTCCGTGTTTCCGTGGCTCGGAATCGAGCTGGGCAAGATGGAACTGAGTAACGCCCCTGGCTTTGGGGACCGTCCGTTCGCCGGCATCGAACAGGCCGATCTGAAGATCAAGCTGCTGCCACTGCTGCGCAAACAGGTGGAGATCAAGACGGTGGTCCTGCACGGCCTCGACGTCAATCTGGCCCGGGACAAATCCGGCAAGACCAACTGGGACGATCTGGTCTCCACCACAAAAGAACCCTCCACTGCTGAAACGCCGCAGGAAGGGGAGCTGGCCACTCTGGCCAGCCTCGAGGTGAGCGGCATCGAAATCCGCAACGCCCGGATAAGCTGGGATGACCAGCAGAGCGGCGTCCGCTACGGGGTGGAGAATCTGGATCTGGAGAGCGGTGCGCTGGCCCCTGGAAAACCGTTCCCGCTCACACTGGAGATGGAGGTGGCGGCCAGTCAACCGGCCGTACGGGCCCACCTCCGGCTCTCGAGCCAGGTGACCGTCGACCTGGAACAGGAAAACTACCGGCTCGATTTACCGGATATCACGCTGGATACGACCGGCGAGGTCATCCCCGGCAATCGCCTCGAGCTGACCTTTGGTGCCGAGGCCATCACCGCCGACCTGAAACAGCAGACCGCCACGTTGCAGGGAGTGAGCCTGCTCGCCGCCGGCGCCAGGGTCACCGGGGACGTGAAGGTGGACAAGCTGCTGGATGGACAGGCCATCCAGGGAGCAATTCGGCTGGTACTGGAAGATCCCGCGAAGCTGCAACCCCTGCTGGGCGAGGAGCCTCCACCGGTGGATCTTGCCGCCCTGAAAGGGGTGCAGGTGGACATCCCCTTCAACGCCAATCTCGGGAGCCAGCATCTGGAAGTGAAGTCGCTGTCCCTGCAAGGGCTGGGGGCCCGCCTCACGGGGGAAGTGGCCGGCCGGAAGATCCTCGACGCCCCCCGTTTCACCGGTTCGCTGAACCTCGCCCGCCTGAACCTGCGTGAACTGCTGCAAAAGCTTGCCGTCGAGCTTCCTCCCATGGCCGACCCGGCCACGCTCCAGGCCCTGGCCTTGAATCTCGATTTCGACGCCACCACCGACCAGGCAACGGTGAAGAAGCTGAAGCTGCGGCTGGACGACACCACGGTGCAGGGCAGTGCCGGCGTGGAGAACTTCACCAATCCGGCCATCCGTTTCGACCTGGCCGTCGATGCCGTCGATGTGGATCGCTACCTGCCACCGCAGGACAAAGAGACGGAGGCCGCCCCCGAGCCCAAGGCCAGGAGCGACAAACTGCTGCCCGATTTTGAGCTGCCGCTGGAGCCACTCAAGGCCCTGAACCTGCAAGGCAAGCTGCGGCTGGACAAACTCAAGGTCAGCGGCCTGCACGCCTCCGACATCCTGCTGACGACCACTGCGAAAAAGGGCAAACTCCGCATCGATCCCCTGCGGGCAGCCCTGTACCAGGGGCGGCTCGAGACACGCCTCCTTCTGGACGCCGGCCAAAAACCCGCCAGCCTGCGTTTGAACACGGCGCTGAAGGGGCTGCAGGCGGGTCCGCTGCTCAAGGATCTGCTGGACGACGACCTCATCTCCGGTAAGGCCAACATCACCATCGATGTGCGGGGCCAGGGGGATACCTTCCTGCAGTTGCGCCAGACGTTGAACGGCAAGGCGGCATTCCGCTTCGAGGATGGCGCGGTCAAGGGAATCAACATCGCCCAGATGTTGCGCAAGGCCCAGGCGGCGCTGACCAACAAGAAGCTTCCCAAAGAGGAGGAACCACTGAAAACCGACTTCAGTGAACTGAAAGGCACCTTCACCATCAAGGATGGGGTAGTCAGCAATCGGGACCTCAGTGCCAAGGCACCCATCTTGCGGGTCAGCGGAGAAGGGACCGTCAACCTGGTCTCCGAAGCGATCAACTACCGGCTCACCACCGCCATCGTCGGCACCGCTGCTGGTCAGGGTGGCAAGGAGCTGCAGGAGCTCAAGGGGCTCGCCATCCCCATCCGCATCACCGGTACCCTCGCCAAACCGAAGATCAAGGAAGACCTGACCTCGGCGCTCAAGGCCAAGACCCAAGCCGAACTGGACAAGAAAAAGAAGGAGCTGGAAGCGAAGCTGAAGGCGGAAGAGGCCAAGGCCCGGGCCGAACTGGAAGCCAAAAAGGCCAAGGCGAAGGCGGAACTCGAGGCGAAGGCAAAGGCGGAAGAGGCCCGGGCGAAGGCGCGGCTCGAAGAGGAGAAAGAAAAGGCCAAACAGAAAATGGAGGAGGAGTTGAAGAAGAAGGCTGGCGAACTGTTCAAATTCTAGCTCCAGAGGCCGTTCAGGGATCGCAGCGGCATACAGCGGCCGGATGAAATAATCGGGCCAAGCCAGCGAGACGCGAAGTCAGCCGAAGACCAGGGGGTTCTTCGTCAATGCCACCGCCACGATGTAGACAAAGGCGAGCAACGAAAGGGCAAGCGCCGCCTTCCTGACCGCCCAACTGCCCCTGTAGTGGAAAAACAGCAATCCAAACAGGATATGGGCCAGCAAAGCGACCACCTTTGCGGTCAGCCACGGCGCCTGGAACGGATACTGGTGGATAATCAGGGTGAGCATGATGGCAGCGACAAACAGCGTCGTATCCACGAAGTGGGGGATGGTCCTTGCCCACGCAGTGGCCAGCATGGGCGACCCCTGAAAGGTCCACGCGCTGCGCAACAAGAAGAGGAAGATGGAAAGCACTACACAGATAACGTGCAGCATCTTGATATAGGGATAATATTCGGCCATCGAACGCCGTTATACAACGGCTGCCGACGATAAGCAATGATCGAGATCGGGGGGACAGCTCTCGCGGAAGGGTGACCGCCCTCCTGCTTCGCCAGAGACCGTCAGACTGGACAACGCCCCGAAAAGCCGGGGCGTTGTCTCACCGAGTCGTCTGACTATTCGTGATCGTGGGCAGACTCTTTGGCCTTGTCCTCTGCGGCGCAGGGATTGACCACCTCCTTGGCCTTGTCCACCGCATTTCCCGCCACCTCCTTGGCCTCTTCCGCCGCTTTGCCAACCGTCTCCTTCGCAGCATCCACCGCGTTGCTCGTGGCGTCTTTCACCGTATCCACAGCATCCTTTGCCGTTTCCTTGGCCGCATCAACCGCGCCGCTTGCAGCCTCCTTCGCCGTATCCGTGGCGCTCTTGGCAGTCTCAGACGCCTTCTCGCAAGCCGCCAGCCCTGCCATTGAACCCAGAATCAACGCAATCAACAAATACCTCCGTGCCATCACTAATACTCCTTACATTTGTGAACAATTTCTAAAAGGTTGAACGTCCGCCTTTGCTTGCGCAGACCCGCGCAGCGAGACTTGCAAGCGCTGCGCACATCGTCACATCCTCTTCCCAGCCTCCGGGAACACCTGCCGCGCCCCGGGGAGCCGGTTTGGCGCGGCAATCATATCACATCGGCTGATACCACGTTGGCAACAACGTAGCTTCAGCGCAACAGCAGGAATAGCGCCGCATTGCCACGCTGGATGTTGAGCAACAGGGTTTCCTTGCCTTTCACCGCCTTGCGGAGTTGCCTGATATTGGCCACCGGCCGCCGGTTTGCGGAGAGGATTACATCCCCCTTGCGCAGTCCAGCCCGCCACGCACGGCTCCCCGGCTCGACGTCCACGACCACCACCCCCTTGACCCGTTCGTAGAGGGGCGAGTTCTCTCCGATATTGCCCAATACCGCCCCCTCCAGATAGGGATGAATCTCCCCTCCGGCAATCTCGGCCTTGCGTTCCTCACCGATAGTGGCACGGATATGCCGCTCCTTGCCATCGCGCAAAATAGTGAGTTCGACCTGGCGTCCCACTGGGATCAGGCCGATGGTATTGCGCACGTCCGCACTGTCGTCCACGGGCTTGCCATTGATGGCCACGATGATGTCACCCGGCTTCAGCCCCGCTTTCTCGGCCGATGAACCGGGAACGACCGCGCTGATCACCACCCCCTTGCGGTTGGGAATATCGAACGCCTGCGCCAGTTCCGGCGTCAAATCCTGCACCTGAACCCCTAGCATGCCCCGTTGCACACGACCGTGGGCAACCAGCTGCTGCATCACTTCATGGGCCATGTTGATGGGGATTGCAAAACCAATGCCGATGTTGCCGCCACTCCGGGAGAATATCGCGGTGTTGATCCCCACCAGCTCGCCGCGAAGATTGACCAGCGGCCCACCGGAATTGCCCGGATTGATGGAGGCGTCGGTCTGGATGAAATCTTCGTACCCCTCGATACCCAGTCCCGTCCGTCCAAGGGCGCTGACGATACCAGAGGTCACGGTCTGCCCAAGTCCAAAGGGGTTACCGATGGCAACGACGAAATCCCCCACCCGCAGGCGGTCGGAATCGGCCAAAGGGAGTGCCGTCAGGTTCGTGGCCTTTACCTGAATCACCGCAACATCGGTCGCCGGATCGGTTCCCACCACCCTGGCCTTTAATTTGCGGCCATCCAGCAGGGTGACCTCGATCTCCTCCGCCTTGTCGATCACGTGATTGTTGGTAAGGATGTACCCCTTCTCGGCATCGACGACAACCCCCGAGCCCAGGCTCTGGGTGATCCGCTCCCGCGGCCGACTGGGCAGATCGAAAAAGTGACGAAAAAAGGGATCATTGAAGAGCGGATTTTCCTGGATCCGCACCCGGCCGCGTGTAGCGATATTGACCACCGCCGGTGTGGTCCTTTCCAGCATCGGGGCCAGTGTCGGCAGGCTCTTGCCTGTCTCATCGGCAACCGGCAAGGCGGCATGGGCACAGACAGCAACCCACATCGACACCATCAGAAAAAGGGTATGGGCAAGCTTTATTTTCATTTGATTCGGCACTCCTGTTTCACACCGGTTGACCAGGCAGCCGGCACCATCCATTCGCGGGCTGGTTCGTTTCCAAACATCCAGCCACTTCCAGTAACGCCCCGTCACGAAGGAACCAGTTCCGCATTGACAAACCTGGCTCAGAACGCACCGCCCACCAAAGCCATTCTCGGAACTGAATCCGCCGCCGGCACTCACACTACATGGAGTCACCGGTTTGCGATTTCAACCGAGCAGTCCTCCTCCACCGGAAAAATATTCAGACCTTCATTGTATTTTTATTTTTGCCAACTATATTCCCATATGAAAGTTGTTCGATTTGCCGGGAACTCTTGCGCTGTTTAGCACTCTCATACTGAGAGTGCTAAACTATTATCAAGGAGAAAAGCACAATGAGGAACGCAACCGTGGCAAGCATTAACGACAACAGCTTACCCGCCCCTTCGACGGGAAGCCTGGAGGCATACAAGGCCCAGGTAAATGCCATCCCGCTTTTGAGCGCCGAAGAGGAGCATACCCTGGCCCGCCGCTTGCGGGAAAACAACGATCTGGACGCCGCCCGCCAGCTGGTGCTGGCTCACCTACGTTTCGTGGTTCGTATCGCCAAGGGCTATAGTGGCTATGGACTGCCCGAAGCGGATCTGATTCAGGAGGGAAACATCGGCCTGATGAAAGCGGTCAAGCGATTCGACCCTGCGGTGGGCGTCCGCCTGATCTCCTTCGCGGTGCACTGGATCCGGGCTGAGATTCACGAATATATCCTGCGAAACTGGCGAATTGCCAAGGTCGCAACCACCAAAGCGCAACGCAAGCTGTTTTTCAACCTGCGCAGCTCCAAGAAGCGCCTGGGCTGGTTCAACAAGGAAGAAGTGGAGGCAGTGGCAAAGGATCTGGGCGTTTCTCCCAAGAGTGTGCTGGAGATGGAGCAACGTATGAGCAGCCAGGACACCTCCTTCGATGGCACCGAGAGCGATGACATGGACAGCAATTATCATGCACCTGCAAGCTATCTGAAGGACCAGCGCCCCGGTCCGGCCCAGGAGATCGAACAGTTGGAAAACGAAGCGCTCAACAGCGACCGACTCCAGCAGGCACTTGCTGCACTGGATGAAAGAAGTCGCGACATCATCAAGCAGCGCTGGCTCAGCGAACGGAAGGCGACACTTCATCAGTTGGCAGAAAAGTATCATGTCTCCGCAGAGAGGATTCGCCAACTTGAAAAAGGGGCCCTGCAGAAGCTCAAAACGACCGTCGGGCCGGTCCTCCTGTAACCCCCGACAACCTCGTCGGGGCCTCCAGTGAGCAACGAAAGAGAACCTTCACGCAGGGGTCGGTAACGTACCTCTTCTCCCCGACCCCCACTCCTCTCTTCCCTCCAACAGGATGACAGGGGATACCGTTCTGGGTTATCCTTCGACCGCAGTTCGTGGTCATCTGCACAAAGAGCGTGGTGGTTGCCTGACATGAAATTTGAAATCCCGGACGAAGAGCGTGCGAAGGCGCGACATCCCCATGAAATTTTCCTGATCAACTTGATCGTCAATCACATTTTGCTCTTCGTCAGCCTGATAGGCATGGCCACCTCTTATCCCTACCTGATGCTGATCATTCCCGCCATCTCTCTGAGTATCCTTGGCTATCTCCTGATCAGGGCCCGCCGCTCCCTCAGCACGGATCCCTGGTTCGTGAAGGCCCACTGGCAGCTCTGCGCAAGACGAAGTCGGTTTTTCATTCTGATGCTTGGCATCATGATCGCCGCCATCATCATCGTCCTGCTGGTCTCCGGAGGGGAACCAGGGCCACAACACTACGCGCTCGGCGGTGTCGCCATGCTGCCCACCATGCTGACCGTGCTGGCCCTCATCATCATGGAGTCGGACGCCATCAATCAGGCGCGCCAGGGCATCCTTTCCAAGGGCATGATCGAGCGCTATCCGGTACCCGAAGGGGTGGTCGTCCTTTCAGAGGACTGAACCAGGTTTTCACCCCATGGAGTGGAGAACCATCCTCGGTATCGCCGTTGCGGGTCTTGTCGCCATCGTGGTAGGAATCCTCGCAACACCGAAGACCCCCATGGAGAAACGCACCGACCTGCCCTGGAAGATCACCGTTCACGCCGACGGAAGCAGCGAGGTATTCGGCCTGACCCTGGGACACAGCACCCTTGCCGACGCGATACGCCGGGTAGGCGAACCCCCGGAGATCACCCTGTTCGTCTCGCCGGAAGGCGGCAAGACGGTCGAGGCCTTCTTCGAAGAGGTGAAACTGGGGGGAATCCGGGCAAAGATGGTCGTCACCGCATCGATTGGACAGCAGCAGATCGAAGAGATGTACCAGCGGGGTCTGCGAATCAGCAAATCGAGCAGCGGCAACCGCAAGGTGGACCTGCATCCAGACGACCTGGCCCTGGTCAAACAGACCGCCATCGCCGGCATCACCTACCTCCCTCGCCACGATCTGGATGCCGAAACGGTGACCCGCCTGTTTGGAACCCCGGCCAGACGCATTCAGGAGAAGGAAAAGCCCATCGTCCACTGGCTCTATCCGGAAAAGGGGCTCGATATCGCCCTCTCCTCCGAGGAGAAGGACATCCTGCAATATGTGATGCCGGCCCGTTTCGGGCAGTTGCTCGAGCCGCTCGAGGCCTCGGGTACGCCGCTGGAGTGAATTACCGTTCCACCAGCCGGTACACCTGCCGTTTCGCTGAGGGAATGACGATTTCTGTCAGCCGATACCGGTCGATGGTGATGTCGTCTAGAACGGTATCGAACGGACCGTCAGGGGTATCTCCGGCCAGAATCGCGTAGCGCCTTCCGGGATCCAACAAGGTCGTCCGCAGGATCAAGTTGCCGCCCACAAAACGGAGAAAAGCCCGGCCCCACGGCCTGGCCAGTGGCTCTCCGACGAAGATCCCCTCCCCTGGCCGTTGTACCGACTTCCAATAGGCCTCGAGCAGGGTGTTGCCCCGGAAGTAGAAAGGCAACAGGGTACTCACTCTGGGGAACTTCGACGAATAGTTGCACGGCTCGATCACCGTTCCGTAGCTGGCGGTCGCCCCCGCCTCCAGCCAGCGCAATGCGCTCATCTGGCCCGAGGTAGAGGTAAGGATCCCCCCCGCGGAGGTCAGGTGGTCGGCGATCGCCCCGGGCAGGTAGGCGTTGGTCCCGATACCGTCCACCCGGGCCAACCCCGTGAAATAGAACAGTACGTCCTCCCGGTTTTCTACCAGATTCCCGACCTTGCCATCGGCGTTGTCCCTGTATTCGAATTTCAATCCCCCCTCATGATTCCACGCCGAGAGTACCTGCTCGAAATCCGGGTAGCGCACACTGCGAAGCGAATCGGTGGTACGTACCAGATAACCGGTACCGGTGGGGAAAGTGCCGTCGGCCGACAGGCCACGCTCGATCAGCGCCCGGACCTCCTCTTCGCTCACCCCGCCCAGCACCATCGCAGGGCGGACCCCGTGATCGTCGAAAGGGCGCGTGGATTCGGAGCCAAAGTAGTCCACCGATGCGGTGAGGCTGCAGACACCACCATAGGTGTTACAGTATTGGGAGGCATACCCCCCCAGGGCGAAGGCGGAGGTAATGGACATGCAACCCACCCGGTAGGGCCTTATCCAGGTCAACACATATCCCTGGATGCCGTCCGGCAGCGCCTTTTCCACCTGCTGCAAAACCGGCGCAAAGAGCTCGGGTGAAACCACATCGGCACTCTCCGGCAAGGAGACATGGATCAGGTTCTCTTCCGGAATCCCGCGCTTTCGGGCGTAGTAGGGACCCATGGCCACCGATATCGGGTCGTTGTCGTTGACGATGATCGCCAGCTCTTCCGGTTCCAGTGAGGTTCGCGGCAGCAGAACGATGGGCGCCCCCGGCTCCAGTTGTTCATAGATGGTAAGGAACACCCTGGCTTCGGCGCTGGCCCCCTCCGGATCGGCGATCCGGTAGACGAACTCGTCGTAACCGTTGTACCCCGTGGGTGCCGTATAGTTCAGCGCATCGTCGATCCGTCCCCTGCGCGGCCCGCCCACCACCTCCACTTTCAGGGGCTGGGCCTCCGGGTCCCGATCATTGGCAAGCAGATCCAGCTCCAATGTCGCGCCCTCCGGCACGGCAATCCGATCGTCTCGAGCCTCCGGGGCGTCGTTCTGCCCCTTCACCGTCACCTCGACCACGGCCTCGGCCGTCGCGCCGGCGGGATCCGCCACCGTATAACCGAAAGAGTCGGTGCCGTCGAAGCCCGGAAGAGGCTCATAGAGTATGCTGCCGTCCCCGGCCACTGCCGCGGAACCGTGGGCCGGTGCAGAAACTGCAATGACCTTCAGGGGATCGCCATCCCTGTCCCGAGCGTTTGCCAGCACATTCACCTTCAGCCGGCCATTCTCCTCCATGGTGACCTGTACACCATTCGCTTCTGGCGGGTCGTTTACGGGGTCCACGGTGACGGTGATGGTTGCCTGAGCCCGTTTCCCGGCCTCGTCCTCCGCCGTGTATGTGAAACGGTCCCGGCCCGAAAAATCGGGGTCGGGACGATAGCGTACCCGTCCCTCCTCGAAGGTCGCCTCACCCCGCTCGGGAGCAGAGATGGAATGGAGGCGGAGCCCTTCGCCGGTATCGTTGGCCAACGGTGTGAACTCGACGGAGCCATCCTCCTCGACGGTGACCCTGTCGTCCTGCAGCTCAAGCGGTATTGGCACAGGCATGGTGACCGCGGGGGTCTCGTCCCCCACATCCTGTTGGCAACCACTCGACAGAGCACTACAAAGAATGAGCCATGCGGTTCGACGCATCGCCGCCCCCCTTGTTTTTTGGATCTTCCCCTGATATTGCGGGTAGCGGCTATCGAGATGAGGCAAATCATCCTTGACGGGCGGAGCCGCCATGCGGTGATTTGCTGTTTCACCCACACTTTTTGGGGAAGACCCAGTTTTTTATGAGCTGCAGTCAGATGAGCAGCGACAACCCGAGTATGAGGGAGTCACCTCTCGCTACAGCTCCCAACTGTTACGCTTCCTGAGCCGCAGACGGGGAAGCACGATCCC
>WFNS01000211.1 GCA_015488495.1 Gammaproteobacteria bacterium
CTCTATGACCATCCGGTCTCCGGTTTCGAACTCATCGAGACCCATATCTCCTGGGTACTGCTCACCGGACACTATGCTTACAAGATCAAGAAGCCGGTGAATCTCGGCTTCGTCGATTTCTCCACCCTGCAAAAGCGGCACCATTACTGCCAGGAGGAGCTACGCCTCAACCGACGGCTCGCCCCCATGCTCTATCTGGAAGTGGTGGCCTTTACCGGCACCCCCCGCCACCCCGTCATCGGCGGCAAGGGGACCCCGTTCGAATATGCGGTGAAGATGAAGCAGTTTCCATCCGACGCCCTGCTCGATCAGGTGCTGGAGCGGAATGAACTCCGCCCGTCGCACATCGACCAGCTGGCCCGCGATGTCGCCGACTTCCACGCCCGCATCGCGGTGGCGGATGCGAACTCCCCGTTCGGTGAACCGGACGTGGTCCACGGGCACGCGATGGACAACTTTATCACATTGAGGCAACTCATTGCAGACGAAAAGAAAAGGGAGCTCATCAAATCCCTGGCACAGTGGAGCGAAGAGCGGTTCCGGCAACTGATGGAAGCGCTGGCGGAACGCAAGGCGGATGGCCATATCCGGGAGTGCCACGGAGACATGCACCTGGGAAACATGGTGCTGCTGGATGGACGCGTGGTGGTATTCGACTGTATCGAGTTCAATCCCTCCCTGAACTGGATCGATGTGATCAGCGAGCTCGCCTTCCTGGTGATGGACCTGGAACAACGGGGAAGAAGCGATTTCGCCTTCCGTTTTCTCAACGGGGAACTGGAGCGGAGCGGCGACTATCCCGGGATCCGCCTGCTCACCTACTACCTGGTCTATCGGGCCATGGTCCGGGCCAAGGTGGCGGGTATCCGGCTCTCACAGATGCCCTCCGGTTCCGCGGAACAGCGACAGCAGGAGCGGGAACTGCAGCGCTATCTGCTGCTCGCGGAACGCTACACCCGTCCGCCGAAACCCCGCCTGTTCATCACCCATGGCCTCTCCGGCTCCGGCAAGACCCATCTCACCCAGCCGTTGCTGGAACGGCTGCGGGCAATCCGAATCCGCTCCGACGTGGAGCGCAAACGGATGTTCGGCCTCGCTCCCGAGGCGCGGAGTGATTCGGCAGTGGACCAGGGAATCTACACCCCCCGGACCTCACAGCGGCTCTATGGGCATCTGCACACACTCGCGGAGCAGATAGTGAAGAGCGGCTATCCCGTAATCGTGGATGCCACCTTCCTGAAGCGTTCTCATCGGGACAGGTTCCGGAAACTGGCGCAACGGCTGGGGGTTCCCTTCACCATACTGGACTTTCGGGCCGACACCGCCCTCCTGCGGGCACGCATCCTGCAACGCAGCCGGGAAGAAAAGGATGCCTCGGAAGCCACCTTGGCGGTGCTGGACCACCAGCTGGCCGACCGGGAACCGCTCGCCGCAGATGAACGCCCTTGGGTCGTCACCATCGACACCGGGCGGGAAGCCCTTCCCCTCGATCGGATCATCCAGTCGGGCTAGCCACCGCCCTTCGCTACAGCACCCGCCGTCCCCGGATCAACTCCTCCTGCAGCGCGGCCAGTTTTTTCCACTCACCCTTGGCCCCCAGCGCCGCCTGTTGCGGCCACGTAGTGGGATCGGCCATCGCAAAATGGGCCCCGGCCTCTCGAAGGATCTGCCTCAACTGATCAACAGAAGTCGTTGAAAGATCGTCAAGATCCAGGATTTCGTTCTCGATCAACAGCTGCGCAATCTTGGGACCGATGCCCTCCACTTTCTGCAGATCATGGGGGCTGGAGCAACGCTCCATCTCCTCCTCGGTCAAGCGGCGCGAAATGATCCCAAGAGCATCCAGATACCATTCCTTCCTGCCGAACAGGCCCACCATCTCATGGCCCTTGGGCGCTTCCAGGCGGAAATCGCTGATTCCCCCGGGTCCACCGAAGGTCTCCGACCTTCGCTTGTTGGTGAGGAAAGAGATCTGGTCGATATACCAGCCGTATCGTCCAGAGATGCCGGTGAGGTATTCGTCCTCATCCAGTACGAACTGGTAAGCGAAACCCCCGTCGCCCCCTACCTTGGGAAGCAGGGCCATCTCCCCCTTCTCGTCGAGATACCCGAACTGGAGGGCGTCGATGTAATCGTTCGAGAAAACATGAATGACCTTTATCCGGGCGTTACCGGGAGGGATGTAATCGAAGAACTCTTTGCCCCCCGAGCCCCCCACTAACTCCGACATCACATACCGCACGGGCTACCTCCCCTGTTCCCCAACGAAACCATACGGTTTAAGCTTAGCTTTGTGAAAGGATATTGCAAGCCGTTTCATCGCTGGCAAATGGCCAGAATAGAGGAAATCACCAGATAGTGATATTCGAGCGGATGTGTACCGACGACGAAAATCCCGTTTCCCCTTCGCTCTACCTCCTCCCTTATGACTGCGACGTTACGGCGGCCATTGCGCAGGTGGTGCTCGAGCACGCACTCCCTATGCTGCCGGATCTCTCCCGTATCACCATCCTGCTGCCGGATCTCCAGGCGGCTCCCCGATTGCGGCGGGAACTGCTCGAACATGCCGAAAAACGGGGCATTTTCTCCCTGATCGGGCCAAACATACATGCTTTCCATGAGTGGCTCATCTCTCGTGCCGCCCCGCCATCCCGACCACAGCTCACCCCTCAGCAGCGGGAGCTGATGCTGACCGAGGTGTTGATGGAGCATCCCCATCTCTATGGCAGGGGATCCGCCTGGGCACTGGCCCACTCCCTCCTCGAACTGTTCGACGAACTCACGCTGCATCGGGTCATCCCCCCTTCCAGCCATGCCGATTTCGTCCGGCTGCTCTCCTCCGCCTACCGGGCCAACGAAGAGGTGCAGTCCCATCTCGGGCGCGAGGCGACCCTCGTTCACACCTTGTGGCAGGCCTGGCACCGACAGCTGGCAGCCGAAGGGGTGATGGAGTCCGCTACGGCCCGGCTGCTGGCACTGGCCGGAAAACCGGAGGAAGGAAGAGAGAACCACCAGCTGTTTCTCGCCGGATTTCACCATTTCTCCAACGCAGAGCTGGATTGGCTGCGGCGATTGCTGGCCCAACGGCGGGGCTGCCTGCTGCTTCAGGGAAGATGTGCAGACCTCCCGGAACGAGGCGACAAGCCCCCCGACGACGCCGTTGGCCGCCTGCTGAAGCGGCTGGCGCAGAGCCCCGCCAGACTCTCCGGTACGGCAGAGAGGACGACCCCGTTGACGGCCTTTCTCGATACCGTCTACGACCGGGATGGAAGGAGTCTGCGGGAGCGCTCCCTGCGGTTCGCCGCGCGTCATCCGGCCAGCCCCGTAGCCGAACGGTTCCACCTCTTTCTTGCCGCCGAGGCCGATGAAGAGGCGCGGGCCGTCGACATCCAGGTGCGGCGCTGGCTGCTCGCCGGCCACCGCCGGATCGGGATCGTCACCGAGAATCGGCGTCTGGCCCGGCAGGTGCGAGCCCTGCTGGAACAGGGAGGGGTGGCCATCGTGGACAGTGCCGGCTGGGCGCTTTCCACTACCCGGGCCGCGGCCTCGCTGGAGCGTTGGCTGGAGGCGGTGGAAGAGGAGTTCGATCACCGCCCCCTGCTCGATCTGCTCAAGTCACCCTTCGCCTTCCATGACATGGAACGAGCTGATCTCGACAGTATCGTCCACCGTTTCGAACAGGATATCGTTTCCAACGGCCGCATTGCCCGGGGGATGGCCCGCTACCGCCAGCACCTGGAATGGCGGCGCCGCCTGCTGCCGGAGTGGACGGAACATTACGCCACCGCCATCCGGCAACTGCTGGAACGGCTGGAACAGGCGGCGGCCCCACTTCTCGCCTGCCTGCACGAGCGCCATCTGCCACAGGAGTTCATGAAGGCTCTGCTGCAAAGCGTGGAGACACTGGGCATGCGGGCGGCATTGATCGAGGACGAGGCCGGGATCCGTGTCGTCCAGCTGCTGGAACAGCTGGCCGAAGCAGCCAGGGGGTCCCGGCTGAAGATGAGCTGGCAGACCTTCCGCACCTGGCTGGGGACCAATCTGGAGCGTGCCCACTTCCGCCCCCCCGTCGCCGGCAGCCCGGTACAGCTGATGAATCTGTCCCAGAGCGCACTGGGACAGTTCGATGCACTGATCATCGCCTCTGCCGAAAGGGAGTTCCTGCCCGGACCGGGGAACAGCTCCCCGTTCTTCAACGACGCGGTCAGGGCAGAACTCGGCCTCCCCACGCGCCAGGAACGGCTGGGTGAGCGCTTTCATCTGTTTCGCCGTCTCCTGCAGGCGGCGCCTCGCCTGCTCTTCACGCTGCGCCGCGAGCAGGATGGGGAACCCATCGTGCCGAGTCCCTGGCTGGAAAATCTGCGCGCTTTCCATCGTCTCGGTTACGGCCATGATCTCGATGACGACGGGCTCTCCCTCCTAGTCCACAACCCCCGGGCCGTCCCCTTCCGTTCCGACACCGAGCAGCTGCCGGTCACAACGGAGAGGCCCGCTCCCGCGGTTCCTCCATCGCTCTCTCCACGCACCGTTTCGGCCAGTGCCTATCAGCAACTGATGGATTGCCCCTATCAGTTCTACGCCGCGCGCTGTCTGAAGCTCGCCGCCCCCGAGCCCATTCGGGAAACACTGGCCAAATCGGATTTCGGTGAACGTGTACATCGCTGCCTGGAGGCCTTCCATCGGGATCTCCCTGGATTGCCCGGTCCCTTCTCCGGCCCGTTCGAACCGGAACGGCGGGAAGAGGCGATCGCACTGCTGGAGGAGATCGCCGAACAGGTGTTCGCCGATGATCTGGAAGACAACTTCCAGCACCGCGGCTGGCTGCAGCAGTGGAGACGGCTCATTCCGGGCTATGTCGAGTGGCAGTTCCGGCGCGCCGCCGACTACCGGGTACAGGAGGTGGAGCTGGAGCTCACCCGCGAAGTACGAGGTCCCGCTTCATCCATCGTGCTTCGCGGACGCATCGACCGCCTGGACCGGGGCGATCGGGGATCGGCCGTGGTGGACTACAAGACCGGCAACGTCGCCAAACGGGAGCAGATCCTGGAGGGCGAGTCGGTCCAACTGCCCTTCTACGACCTGCTCCTGGAGAACGAGGTGGAGCGTTGCGAGTACTTGCTGTTGACCAGCCAGAAATTCGGTTCCCAGGCCGTGCTGGAAGGAGAGGAACTGAGGGAACTCACCAAACGGGTCGGGGAGCGGCTGATCTCCCTGTTGCACGCCATTCACGAAGGAACCCCCCTGCCTGCCTGGGGAGACGAGCGCAGCTGTGATCACTGCAGCTTCGCGGGAATCTGCCGGCGGCAGCTATGGGAAAGGGTGGTTCGGCTGAAAGGCAAGTAATAAAAAAGGCGGCGCATTGCCGCCTCAATAGTTCCTTACCTGGCTATCCGGCCAGCGTCGCATTCCCTGCGACCCGTCATCCCTGCGCATCTCCCTGGTTACTGCTCCCAAGCCGGTAATCCATTCCGTAGTGACATCCTGTCGACACCCCGACTCCCTGGAGGCCATAATCGTTCATCCTGAACCTTCCCTGCTTTTATTTTTATTCTAAATCTAGGACTATTTGGTACCAAACGCAAGAATGATAACAACAAGCGTATGGACAAGACAACGGCAAATTGAATCGGTACAGACATGAATACAACAACCGTAAACAAAAGGTAAATTATTGCTTTTGCTATGATATCGCCCATGGATCCCCTCGCCCCCGCTACCCCCGCACGTAATGCTACGGTAATGGCATCGGCCGGGACCGGAAAGACCTGGCTGCTGGTGACCCGTCTGATCCGCCTGCTGCTGGCCGGCGCCCGGCCCGATGGGATCGTGGCGATCACCTTCACCCGCAAGGCGGCCGCAGAGATGCAGCACCGTCTCTCCCAGCGCCTGCTGGAGATGGCCATCGCCGACGACCAACGGCTGGACGAGCTACTGCAACAACAGGGGATATCTGCCGGCAGCGATGTTCGGGAACGGGCCAGAGCACTGTACGAGACGCTGTTGCATACCCCGCAGGGCATCCGTACCACCACCTTCCACGCCTTTTGCCAGGAGATCCTGCGTCGTTTCCCTCTGGAGGCGGAGGTGCCGGCCGGATTCGAGCTGCTGGAGAGCAGCGGCGTGATGGAGCAGGAGGCGTGGGATGCCCTCTTCAGCGAGGCGACTCGCCATCCCGAATCCCCGCTGGCCGAGGCGCTGGAGAACCTGTTCCTGCATTGCAACGGCCTGTTCAACACCCGGAGCGCGCTGCTGGAGTTCCTGGGACATCGCAGCGACTGGTGGGCCTTCACCGACGGCC
>WFNS01000212.1 GCA_015488495.1 Gammaproteobacteria bacterium
GAACTGGGCAGTGGCGATACCATCGAGGTTCGCCGTGGCTTCATGACCGATTTTGCCTCCATTCCCCGGCTGTTCTGGATCGCGCTGCCCAAGTGGGGTAAGTATGGCAACGCGGCGGTCATCCACGACTGGCTCTATTTCAGTCAGGAGCGGAGTCGGGAGGAGGCTGATCGGATCCTGCTGGAGGCAATGGGGGTGTTGTCCGTTCCGCGCTGGCAGCAGTTGCCCATTTTCTATGCGGTCCGCTGGTTCGGCTGGTTCGCTTGGTCACGAAATCAGTGGGATCGGGAAGCCGGTTACAGCAGGGTGATGGGAGAGTTGGAACTCAAGTCCACCGTCCGCTCCGGTCGTCCCGGATTCATCCGGCAGGGGATTCGCCATTTGCGGATGCGCAAGTCGAAAGGGGAGGAGAAAGGATGAGAAGGATGGAGAGAGCCGGTGTTCGAGGCGGTTGATAGCCCCTGGCGGGTTCCTTTCGACGGTACGTTCGATCTTCGTGACGTGTCCACCGCGCCTCCAGAGGCAATCCCGAAGAAAATCCTCAAACGAGGGCTGAAACGGGCGGTGCGGACGCTCGCTGAGCTGCAACGCGTACTGTATGCACACGATCGTTACTCCCTGCTGCTGATCTTTCAGGCGATGGATGCTGCGGGCAAGGATGGCACCATCCGCGCCGTGCTGAGCGGTGTCAATCCGGCGGGATGTGAGGTCTATTCCTTCAAACGGCCCAGCGCCGAGGAGCTGGATCACGACTTTCTCTGGCGTACCACCTTGCGTTTGCCCCAGCGCGGACGCATCGGTGTCTTCAACCGCAGCTATTATGAGGAGGTGCTGGTGGTACGTGTGCATCCGGAGTATCTGCAGCGCCAGAAGCTTCCCGAAGGATCGACCGGCGATACCCTGTGGGAGGAGCGTTTCCGCTCCATCCGCGAGCACGAGGCGCATCTGGCTCGCAATGGAACGGTGATCCTGAAATTCTGGCTCAACGTCTCCCGGGAGGAGCAACGGCGCCGCTTTCTCGCCCGTCTCGATGAGCCGAAGAAGCACTGGAAGTTTTCTCCAGACGACGTGAGGGAGCGGGAGTACTGGGACCAGTACATGACCGCCTATCGGGAGGCACTGGCCGAGACCTCGCGCCCCTGGGCACCATGGTATGCGATCCCGGCCGACGACAAGCGATACATGCGACTGGCCGTGGCGGAGATCATCGTCGAGACGCTGCAATCATTGGATATTGCCTATCCAGCGGTGGCAATAGAGAAAAAGGCGCAGTTTGCGCAGATGCGGGCCTTGCTGGAGGGCGAAGGCGGTTGACCCTTCGGGCGGTGCCCCGAGCCGGGGTGTCGGCTCAGTGGGTCGATCAGTAAGAGTCGGTGTCGGGCGGGTTGAGGGCCAGTTCCTCCTCAAAGCCGAAATTGCGCAGGTCGTCCATTCGCATGGGGTAGAGAATCCCGTCCAGATGATCCGTTTCGTGCTGGACCACGCGGGCGTGAAAGCCCTCGACCTCCCGCTCAATGACTTTCCCCTGCGGATCGAGTCCGCGATAGCGGATTCGGCGGTAGCGGGGTACCAGACCACGAAGGCCGGGCAGGCTGAGACATCCCTCCCAGCCGGACTCCATCCCACCGTCCAGCGGCTCGAACTCGGGGTTGATCAGTGCGGTGACGGGGATGGGAGGCGCATCGGGATAGCGTCCGCTCTCTTCCGCACCGAAAACGATGATCCGCTGGCCCACCCCGATTTGGGGTGCGGCGAGCCCCACTCCACCTGCTGCCTGCATGATCTCGAGCATTTCATCCAGCAGTGAAAGAAGTGGAGCAGTACCGAACTCCGTCACCGGGGCGGAGGTTTTCAGCAACAGCGGATGCCCCATCCGCAGGATCCGCCGGTTGGTCATTCCGTCGCGCCGAAAGCGGGAGGGTTATCGGCCGGGTGCCTGGTAGGCCTCGCTCTCACGCCCTTCGACCACCGGTTTCAGGTAGAGCTCCACCCGCCGGTTCATGGCCCTTCCCTCGGCGGTGACATTACTGGCCCGTGGCTCGGATTCACCGCGTCCCTCGGTGCGGATGCGGCTGGCGGCCACCCCCTCTCCCACGAGATACTCCTTGACCGCCTCTGCCCGGCGCTCGGACAGCCTCTGGTTGTAGCTGTCGCTGCCAGTGCTGTCGGTGTGGCCCACGATGTGGACGATGGTGTTGTCATATTTGGCCAGTACCCTGGAGAGCTTGTTCAGGCTGCCGTAGAAGCCGGGCTTGATGGTGGCCTTGTCCACATCGAAAGAGACCTCACTGCTGAGGTTGACCTTCAACACGTCGCCTTTCAGCCGCTCCAGCTCGATGGCGTTCTGACGTCGTTCCTCGGCCAGCTGCTCCTCCAGCTCGCGCTGCTGTTTGTCCATGTAGCTGCCTACGGCTCCACCGGCCATGGCCCCCACCGCCGCGCCCAGGAAGCGCCCTTTCTTGCCATCTATCTGATGTCCCAGGACCGCCCCCGTGATGGCGCCGATGGCGGCACCGGTCTTGGCCCGGCGATTGGGGTCGTTGGTGGCACAGCCCGCCAAGGCAACGGTCAGGGCCAGCGCCACGGTCAATGCTGGAATGGCTCTCATCTCTCTTTTTCCTTGTCGATTGCTGGATTACGGAATGCGGAATTATCGGCTCTGGTGCTCGAACTCTCCGTGAACCGGGTCACAGAGCCGCAGCATCCTCCGCGTTCTCTCGAATAGACCACGATGGCCGGAAATGGTTTTACTCCCGTCCTCTACTCCTTCAGCTTCTTGTACCGGATACGATGCGGTTGTCCCGCCTTTTCCCCAAGGCGCCGCTGCCGATCCTTTTCGTAGTCGGCGTAGTTGCCTTCGAACCACTCCACGTGACTATCGCCTTCGAAGGCCAGGATGTGGGTGGCGATGCGGTCCAGGAACCAGCGGTCGTGGGAGATCACCACGGCGCAGCCGGGGAACTCCAGCAACGCCTCTTCCAGGGCGCGCAGGGTCTCCACGTCGAGATCGTTGGTGGGTTCGTCCAGCAGCAGCACGTTGCCACCGCTGCGCAGCAGCTTGGCCAGGTGGACCCGGTTGCGTTCGCCTCCGGAGAGCAGTTTGACCTTCTTCTGCTGATCGCTGCCCTTGAAGTTGAAGCGGCTCACGTAGGCCCGCGAGTTGATCTCGTAATTGCCCACCTGGATGATCTCCTGGCCATCGGAGATCTCCTCCCAGACGGTCTTCTCTCCGTCCAGCGCATCTCGGCTCTGGTCCACGTAGGCCAGGCTGACCGTCTCGCCGAAGCGGATGGTACCGCCGTCGGGCTGTTCGTCGCCGGTCAGCATGCGGAACAGGGTGGTCTTGCCCGCGCCGTTGGGTCCGATGATACCCACGATGCCGCCCGGTGGCAGATTGAAGCTCAGATCGTCGATCAGCAGCCGGTCGCCGAACCCCTTGCGCAGGTTGGTCACCTCGATCACCAGATCCCCCAGGCGGGGACCGGGGGGGATGTAGAGCTCCCGGGTCTCGTTGCGCTTCTGGTAGTCGGTGGAGGCGAGCTCCTCGAAGCGGGCCAGGCGGGCCTTGCTCTTGGCGTGCCGGCCGCGGGCGCCGCTGCGCACCCACTCCAGCTCCTCTTTCATGGCGCGGATGCGGGCGTTCTCCTGCTTCTCTTCCATCTCCAGACGCCGCTCCTTCTGCTCCAGCCAGGAGGAGTAGTTGCCCTCCCACGGGATGCCGCGGCCGCGATCCAGCTCGAGGATCCAGCCGGCGACGTTGTCCAGGAAGTAGCGGTCATGGGTGACCGCGACCACGGTGCCAGGGAAATCGTGCAGGAAGCGCTCCAGCCAGGCCACCGATTCGGCATCCAGGTGGTTGGTTGGCTCGTCCAGCAGCAGCATGTCGGGGCGGGAGAGCAGCAGCTTGCAGAGAGCAACGCGGCGCCGCTCCCCGCCGGAGAGTTTGGTCACGTCGGCGTCCCAGGGGGGGAGGCGGAGGGCTTCGGCCGCCACCTCCAGGGTATGTTCCAGATTGTGCCCGTCGGCCGCCTGGACGATGTTCTCCAGCTCTGCCTGGCGGGCGGCGAGGGCGTCGAAATCGGCATCCGGCTCGGCGTAGGCGGCGTAGACCTGCTCCAGCTCCTCCAGGGCCTGCTTGACCTCGGCCACCCCTTCTTCCACGTTGCCGCGCACATCCTTGTCGGGATTCAGCTCCGGCTCCTGGGGCAGATAGCCGATACGGATCCCTGGCTGGGGCCGCGCTTCGCCGTCGAACTCCTTGTCCACCCCCGCCATGATGCGCAGTACGGTGGATTTGCCCGCACCATTGAGGCCCAGAACACCGATCTTCGCGCCGGGGAAGAAGGAGAGCGAGATGTCCTTGATGATCTCACGCCTGGGTGGCACCACCTTGCTCACCCGATTCATGGTATAGATGTATTGCGCCATGGATTCCTGAAACTACACTTGAATGAAGGGACACATTATCCCGGATTCGGGGAGTGAACGCACGCGATGACGATGACGGAGAGAGAGGAGGGGATCTGCATCTACGCCGGCGAACGGCTGGGTCGGTATGGCTTTCCGGAGGGGCATCCGTTCGGGCCATGGCGGATGGAGGCATTTTGCGAGGCGCTGCGGAGCACGGGGCTGGCGGAACGGGTGGCCTTTCTCGAGGCGGGGCCTGCGCCGCAGGAGGTGATCGAGTACTTCCATCGGCATCGCTATGTGGAACAGGTGAAACGAGCCTCTGAACGAGGAGAGGGGGCCTTGGATGCGGGGGATACGCCGGCCTTTCCGGGGGTGTTCGAAGCGGCGGCAACGGTGGTGGGAGCGGTCGCCGATGCCGTGCGGCGGCTGATGTCCGGCTCCTGTCGGCGGGCCTTCGTTCCCATCGCCGGTCTGCACCATGCCCACCGGGATCGGGCTTCCGGATTCTGTGTCTTCAACGATTGCGGGGTGGCCATCGAGCTGTTGCGCCGTGAATTCGCCGTCCGGCGGATCGCCTATGTGGATATCGATGCACATCATGGGGATGGGGTGTTCTATGCCTTCGAAACGGATTCCGATCTCCTCTTCGCCGACATTCACGAAGATGGCCGTTACCTGTTCCCCGGCACCGGGGCCGCGGACGAGCGGGGAAAAGGTGCGGCCGAGGGGCGCAAGCTCAACGTTCCCTTGCCGCCTGGCGCCGACGATACATTCTTTTTCGAGGTATGGCCGCAGGTGCTGGAGTTCGTGCGGCGGGGCGAGCCGGAGTTCATCCTGTTACAGTGTGGTGCCGACAGTCTGGCCGGGGATCCGTTGACCCACCTGCGTTATACCGCAGAGGCCCATCGGCATGCCGCCTGCACGCTTCGTGAACTGGCGGACTCCCTCTGTGAAGGTCGTATTCTCGGGGTCGGTGGGGGTGGCTATGATGCCGCCAACATCGGAAAGGCGTGGACGGCGGTGGTGGAGTCTTTTTTGTCCCGTTGAAAGGGGCCGGTTACTGGCTTTCGCGCAGCGCCTCGAAATAGAGCTCTTCCATCGAGATTACAGTGGACCGCTTGCTGGGAGTATCCTCGCAACACGGCGCAGCGGCGTTGGCGGAAGCGAGAATGGTGGGGCTCCTGTCCCGGTACGGTCGTGGTTGCGGGGGGACGATGTCGTCCTCTGGGATTTGCACCGGTCGCCGATGAGTTTTCCCGGTCAGACGGTCCCACAGCAGCCAGGGTATCTCGTAGTACCGCCTCCCGCTCACATCGACACGTTCACCGGCATCGAACATCAAGGCGATATTGGTGTAGTTGTCTCCGGCGTAGCGAAGTGTCTGGCCGAAAATGGGGGGCAGATGGTCGCTGGTCACATAGATGATGCTGTCGGGGTCGATGGTCAGTAGTTCCTCGAGATAGACGGCAAGGGCCCTGGTCCGGTAGTAGAACTGGTTTGCTATGCGGTTCAGTGTTGCGTTCTCCAGATTGGTGGCGTGGATGACGTCCGGACGAAGTACCGGGTTTCTGTCATAAGGCATGTGGCCATACATGCCCAGCAGGTAGTTGAAAATCGGTCCCTTTCCGTCGGCAATGTGTTTACTGACTCGTCGCAGATTGGCCTGAAACAGATCGCCGTCGAATACCCTGCGGTCGCCCGGGCGGGGAAGTCCCATCTCTTCGAGATAGACCACGTCGGTCAACCCCAGACTCTTGTATGCCTGTTTGGAGTTGAAATAGCCAAACCCGGTGGCAATGGTGCCCAGCGCCCGATATCCGTTTGCCTTGAGTTGGTGCACAAAACTGTGTACCTCACCGCCATTCATGACGTTGAATTCAACGCTCTCGATCCTTGCATAGGCCTTGATGCCGTTGAGCAACTCGAACTCCGGCTGTGCCGTGTTCCCCCCATAGACAGAGGAGCGGACGAAGCTGAAACCTTTCTCTCCGATCAGCCGCTGGAGCTCTTCCGCTAAAGGCGAACGGTTGAACTGCACCCCCTTGATCATCCGTGGATCGACGAAACTCTCCAGGACGATGAGATGGATGTTGGGCTTTCGGGAGGGCTTTCCTGGATAGAGAGTATGGACGATATCCACATTGCCGGGTGCATACGTCAACAGCTTTTCCCTGTTTTCTTTTTCATGCCAGAAATAGTAAATGAAACTGCTTATTCTGCCGTTGTGACGGATGGTTGCCTTCTGAGACTGGGGAATGTAACGAAACCATCGTTCATAGGCATAGGAAAAGACAGTGGAGAGCAGAAGGGCGCAGGTGATCGTAGCGGCGGTCTTGTACAGCAACAGCTTCGTGAGTTTTTTCCGGGGATAGACTCGTGCGGCACTCCATAGCAGCAGCCCGATGGGTAGCAAGGGTGCCACCAGAAAGAGCAGGATTCCTACCCCCATTGCAGGCGAGAAAAGGATGACCTCCCGGATGGTGTGCAGGTCTGAAGGACGAGGAGCGCGTCCCAGACTGTTGTAAAAAAGGTCGAAGCCCAGATAGACCAGGATGATCGGTGCGACGGGAAGCAGATACCTGGAGCACCGGTTCCTCAATTTACCGAAATAGAGGATGGTCAGTCCGGCTGCCACCAGAGGAATCTCTGTCCGAAAAAGGTCGGGTTTGAAAAAGCGAATGTCGACCCACAGGACGGAAATGTTGATGTAGCCGAGCACCAGAAGGATCGTCAATAGCAGATAGGAGAGATAGTCCTTCACCAGATGCATGGGTATCTTGCCTGCTGTATTCCCTGCTGGCCCCTGTGGCTTCGCGAATAAAAAAGGTGGTCCTCGAGTCTGCTGCTTTTCAGCCGGAACGACGGGGGTGTACCCCTTCGCGGGAGTAGCAGGGCCCTCTTCCAATAGTGGCATTGACCGACTGCCCTGGATTTTGATTGGAGGCAGCCTGATCGAGGACCCGAGCTATGCTCGAATCTGGTGTACGGAGAGGTTGAAGAAGGCGGCGTACCCTGCTGAAATCGGTTTTGAGGAACTGAAACAGCAGAGGAGGTACGCCACCATGAGCAAAGATAACGTAGTTTCCCTTCAGTCGCCAGAGGGCGTTGAGGAC
>WFNS01000213.1 GCA_015488495.1 Gammaproteobacteria bacterium
CCTTGTTGCCGAATGACGGCCGTCCCATCGAGCAGCGGGTGGAGGCGCTGGGAGAGTGGTGCCAGGGATTCCTGCTGGGGCTTTCCGTGGGTGGCCTGCCGCGGGCGAAACAGCTTTCTGCCGATGCCCGGGAAGTGTTGCAGGATCTGGCAGAGATGGGACAGGTGGACAGCTACCGGCTGGACGGCGGCGAACAGGATGAGCGCTCCTATGCGGAACTGGTGGAGTATCTGCGCACCGCAGTGCTGTTGCTTCATGCGGAAATGCTCTCCCGGCGTCAACCGGCCCGTGGGAAGGCGTTGCATTGAGCCGGGAGCGAGGTGTGGGTGATCGTGCGATAAAACCAATCCATTGCGCTTTCCCGGGGAGGGGCTGCAATTGAATCGCGCCGAATTCGCCCGCCGTCGCAAACGGCTGCTGGAGATAATGGGGAAAGATGCCATCGCCATCCTGCCCGCCAAGCCGGTCTGCAAGCGCAATCGAGATAACGAATACCCCTATCGTCCCGACAGCGATTTCTGGTACCTGAGCGGCTTTCCCGAACCCGAGGCGGTGCTGGTGTTGATCCCGGGGCGCAAGCATGGTGAATACATCATTTTCTGCCGGGAGCGGGATCCCAAGCTGGAACAGTGGAACGGCGCCCTGGCGGGGCAGCAGGGAGCGGTGGAGGAGTACGGCGCAGACGACTCTTTCCCCATCGACGACATCGACGATATCCTCCCCGGCCTGCTGGAGAACCGCAACAAGGTGTACTACACCATGGGGCGTGAGCCGGCTTTCGATCAAAGGCTGATCGGCTGGATCGATCGGTTGCGCGGCAAGGCTCGTGCGGGGGTCCATGCGCCGGACAACATCATTGCGCTGGAGCACCTGTTGCACGAGATGCGTCTGATCAAGAGCAAGGCGGAGATCGAGGCAATCCGCCATGCGGCCCGGGTGACGGCACAGGCCCACCGGCGAGCCATGAGGGTATGTCGCCCCGGTCTCCATGAATATCAGATCGAGGCGGAACTGCATCACGAGTTCGCTTTCAATGGTTGCCGTTTCCCCGCCTACAACACCATTGTCGCCGGTGGCGGAAACGCCTGTGTGCTCCACTATACGGAAAACGGCCAGCGCCTGAAGAACAACGATCTGTTGCTCGTGGATGCGGGGGCGGAGTATCGGTACTATGCCGCCGACATCACCCGCACCTTTCCCGTGAACGGGAAGTTTCGCCGTGCCCAGAAGGCGCTGTATGAGGTGGTTCTGGCCGCGCAGGAGGCGGCCATTGCCCAGGTCAGGCCAGGCAACCATTGGAACGATCCGCACGAAGCCGCCGTGGAGGTGATTACCGAAGGGCTGCGGGCTCTCGGTCTTCTCAAGGGCCGGGTGAGCACCTTGATCAAGAAGGAGGCCTACAAAACCTTTTTCATGCACCGGACCGGACACTGGCTGGGGATGGATGTGCATGACGTGGGAGAGTACAAGGTGGGTGATAGCTGGCGGGTGCTGGAACCGGGGATGGTGATGACGGTGGAGCCCGGGATCTATGTTCCTGCCGGGAGCAAGGGGGTGGACAGGAAGTGGTGGAACATCGGCATTCGCATCGAGGATGATGTTCTGGTGACGAAAGAGGGTTGCGAGGTGCTCACCGCCGACGCACCGAAGGCGATCGATGAAATAGAGGCGTTGATGGGCCATGGGTGAATACGACGTTCTGATTGTGGGGGGCGGGATGGTGGGCGCCAGTCTCGCCTGTGCACTGGGCGGTGCGGGGCTGCGCACCGGGGTCATCGAGGCGGTGCCGTTCCGCTCCGATGCCCAGCCCAGTTACGACGATCGGGTGATTGCTCTCTCCTGGGGATCCAGCCGTATCCTGCGGGCCATGGGGGTATGGCCGGGATTGGAGAAGGAGGGTGTCACCCCCATCGAGCGGATCCACGTCTCCGACCGGGGGCGCTTTGGTGCGACGCGCCTGGATTGCGCGGAGGAGGGGGTCGAGGCGCTGGGATACGTGGTGGAGAGCCGCGTGTTCGGCCGGGTGATGGAGCCCGCGTTGGCGGGGCTGGAGAACGTGGATCTGTTCTGTCCGGCCCGTCTGAAATCTTTCGACCTCAGCGCGCGGCGGGCGCGTGTTCTGGTGGAACACGAAGATGGGGTGCGTGATTTGCGTGCCAAGCTGCTGGTGGCGGCGGACGGCGGGCAATCGGTGGTCCGCGAGCGGCAGGGGATCAAGCTGTGGCGGGCCGGTTACGGCCAGACCGCAGTGATCGCCAACGTCACCCCGGAACGTGCTCACCGCAACGTGGCCTACGAGCGGTTCACCGACACCGGGCCGCTGGCGCTGCTGCCGATGACCGAAGGGCGCTGCTCTCTGGTGTGGACCGCGCGGGACGAACAGGTACCCGGGCTGCTGGA
>WFNS01000214.1 GCA_015488495.1 Gammaproteobacteria bacterium
CATTTTCTCGATCTGTCCCGTCTGGCGGAGCAGTTCGAGCTGGACAGGCTTTCCAGGGCACCGGCCGCCTACGATGATGCCCGTCTCCTCTACTGGCAAAAAGAGGCGGTGGGTCATGCGCGGAGCGACGAGCTGTGGAGCTGGGCAGGGCCGGAAGTTCATTCCGTCGTGCCAGAGGGAGAGGCGGAATCCTTCGTCAGCGCCGTTCGGCAAAATGTTCTCATGCCCGATGACATGCTGGCGTGGGCAGGGATCATCTATCAGGACGATATCGAACTGGACAGCAAGGGCCTGTCCGTCGTCCAGGGCGCGGGGGGGGATTTCTTCCGTCACGCGCTGGAGGCCCTGGTGCTTCATGGAACCGATTTCAGAGCGCTGGCCGCTGAGGTGGGAAAACGCAGCGAGGTAAAAGGAAAGGCGCTTTTCATGCCGTTACGGGTGGCGTTGACCGGAAAGGAGGAGGGGCCGGAGATGGCGAAGCTGTTGCCTTTGCTGGGAACCGAGCGGGCGCGCAGGCGGCTCGAAAAATGGGTCAACACCCGCTGAAAGGGGTTTGGCCATCGATTGTCCGGTATTCATTGATTTATTGTCCAATTTGTCCCGATCGTTTTCATGCTGCAGATCTACAATAGCCTGACCCGGAAAAAAGAGCCTTTCGAACCCATCGACCCGGCCAATGTCCGCATGTATGTCTGTGGAATGACGGTCTATGACTATTGTCACATCGGGCACGCAAGGGTGCTGGTGGTATTCGACATGGTGAACCGCTATCTGCGTCACCTTTACGGGGAAAATCATGTCACCTATGTGCGCAACATCACCGATATCGACGACAAGATCATCCAGCGGGCGCAGGAAAGCCATGAACCGTTCACCCGTCTGACGGAACGCTTCATCGACGCCATGCACGAGGACGCTGAGGCGTTGGGGGTGTTGCCCCCCGATGAGGAGCCCCGTGCAACCCTGTCGATGGAGCAGATCATAGAGATGATCCAGACTCTGCTGGACAAAGGGTACGCCTATACCGCACAGAATGGGGATGTCTATTATGACGTCAGCCGTTTCTCCTCTTACGGCAAGCTCTCCGGCAAGCGGCTGGAGGAGTTGCGTGCAGGGGAGAGGGTGGCCGTGGACGAAGCGAAGGAGGATCCACTGGATTTCGTGTTGTGGAAGGCGGCCAAGCCTGGAGAGCCGTGCTGGGAGTCGCCATGGGGCAAGGGGCGTCCCGGCTGGCATATCGAATGTTCCGCCATGTCCACCCATTGTCTGGGCTGCCACTTCGATATCCACGGTGGCGGACTGGATCTGCAGTTTCCCCATCATGAGAACGAGATCGCCCAGAGTGAGGCGGCAACCGGATGCAAGTTCGTCAACTACTGGATGCATAACGGTTTCGTGCGAGTGGACGATGAAAAGATGTCCAAGTCCCTGGGCAACTTTTTCACCATTCGCGAGGTATTGAAAAGATACGATCCGGAGGTGGTGCGCTATTTCATCCTGGCAAGCCACTATCGCAGCCCCCTCAACTACTCCGACCGCAATCTGGATGGTGCCAAGGCGGCGTTGACGACCCTCTACACCGCCTTGAGGGAGTTGCCGGCCGGCGCAGAGGTGCATGAGGCGGCCGAAGAGGCCCGCCGTTTCCATGAGGCGTTGAGCGACGATTTCAACACCCCGGAGGCGATGGCCGTGCTGTTCGAGCTGGCCCGGGACATCAATCGGCTGCGCAGCGCGGGGGATGTGGAGAGGGCCTCCGGGCAGGGGGCGCTGTTGCGGCACCTTGCCGCCTTGCTGGGCCTGTTGCAGCGGCCACCACAGCGATTTCTCCAGGGGAAGAGCGGGGAGTCCGGGGGCTTGAGTGACCAGGAGATCGAACGGTTGGTCGCCGCCCGCAATCAGGCTCGTGCCGAAAAGCGCTGGGTGGAGGCCGATCGTATCCGGGATGAGCTGAAGAAGGAGGGGGTCATTCTGGAGGATAGCGGAGGCAAGACCTCATGGCGGCGGGAGTAATCCTTCCCATCCGCGGAAGGCTGTCGAATCGCTGCGTACAGCCGGTCGAGTGCCGGGTTCGGGAATCGGGGGGAATAGATGAGAAAAAAGGTGGTTTGTCTGCTGGGAACGGGGCACTGCGGATCGACGCTGCTGGATCTGCTATTGGGCAGTCATTCCCGGGTCTTTTCGCTGGGCGAGTTTCACTCCATCTACAAGACCGTACGAGAGATGGGTCGGGGGAAGAGCCCCAGGATATGCGTGGTTTGCCAGGGGGAGTGTGAATTCTGGAATGAACGCGTCTCTGCCTCCATCCTGAAGCTCTACTATTCCCGCAAGACACTCCTCAATGCGGTGGTGGGCAAGGCAGCCCGCTATGTCTACAATCCCTACCACTTCATCTTCAACTGGTCGGGGAAACCGGTGATTGTCGATTCGAGCAAACATCCCGGATGGTTCAAGAGCCAGTTCACTCCCAAATATGCCGCTTTCGACATCGACCAGTATCTGATCTATATCTGCCGTGACGGTCGGGCGGTGGTCAACTCCTATCTGCGCAAGTATCCGGAGAGGGGGGTAAGGAGTATCACCGAGACATGGAAGGAGCAGGTTCTCTCCATGAATGCCTACTATGACCAGTTTCCCGAGGGGAGAAAGATGAGGGTGCACTACGAGGAGCTGGCGTCTGCCCCGGAGAAGACCATGCGGGCGGTCTGTGAGCGGCTCGGCCTCGAGTATGAACCTCCGATGCTGAGATACTGGGAACACGAGCACCACCACATTGGCGGTAATGCCGGTACGGCCCGGATGATAATGAAGTACCGCGAGCAAGAGTCACAACAGAGCAGTCGGGAGTGGATGGAAAGGCACAAGGAGTATTTCGACAATCAATACTACGAACAGCAGGGATTGAATATCAGACTGGACGAGCGCTGGAAAACCGAGTTTACGCCGGAAAATCTCG
>WFNS01000215.1 GCA_015488495.1 Gammaproteobacteria bacterium
CGCGGGGTACCAGGGATCGCCATCGCCAACAATGGTGGTCCCGGCAAGGTGACCTCGCTGTTCCTGCGTGGTACCGAATCGGACCATGTGCTGGTGCTCATCGACGGCGTCAGGGTAGGGTCGGCCACTACTGGTACCACGCCGTTTCAATACATCCCCATCGACCAGGTGGAACGCATCGAGATCGTGCGGGGACCTCGCTCCAGCCTGTACGGGTCCGAGGCGATTGGCGGGGTGATCCAGATCTTCACCCGCGAGGGTGGCGGGCCACTTAAGCCTTCATTCAGTATCGGTGGGGGGAGCTACGGCAGCTATGATGCCTCGTTTGCCATTTCCGGGGGAGGTGGCCAGGGGTGGTTCAACCTGGATATGAGTACCCGTGGGACAGAGGGGTTCGATGCCTGCGAGGGGAATCTCTCAGCGGGTTGCTATGCCGACGAGCCGGACGACGACGGCTACCGCAATCTTTCCGCCTCCGTGAGAGCCGGCTACCGTTTTGCAGATGGTCTCCAGGTCGATATCCATGCCCTGCAATCCAATGCCAACAGCCAGTATGACGGAGGATTCAGCAACAAGACGGAGTCGATTCAGCAGATGGCAGGTATGACCATCCGGTTGTCCCCCACCGAAAACTGGCACGTTACGCTGAAAGGCGGTAACAGCCGGGACGATGCAAAGGATTTCAAGGACTCCAACCCCGTATCCCGATACATCACCCTCCGGGATACCTTTTCCCTGCAAAACGACATCGAAATTGGCGATGGTCAACTGGCCACCATCGGCGGCGACTATCGTAATGACCGGGTGGACAGCAGCACCGCCTATACGGTGACTTCCCGTGACAACAGAGGCGTGTTCGCGCAGTATCAAGGGCGTTTCGGCATCAATGATCTCCAGGTCAGTCTGCGAGAGGACGACAACGAGCAATTTGGCAAGCAGGGTACCGGTGGTATCTCCTGGGGACTCGGAATCCGCGAGCGGCTGCGTCTGGTTGCCTCTTGGGGTCGTGCTTTCAAGGCTCCGACTTTCAACGAGCTCTATTACCCAGGGTTTGGCAACCCCGATCTGAAACCGGAAGAGTCACAGAGCTATGAACTGGGACTGCGCGGAGAGGTTGCGCCCGGAAAATGGGGGTTGAACCTTTACGAGACCACCATCGACAATCTCATCGCGTTCGATTCCGCCACTTTTGCACCCGGAAACGTGGATGAGGCGCGCATCCGGGGGTTGGAAGGAGAACTGCAACTGCGGTTGGGTCGCTGGGACCTGAGCTCCTCTCTCACGCTGCTGGATCCGAAGAATCGCTCCACAGGTAACAACAAAGGTAATATATTGCCAAGGCGCGCCAGACAAACGCTCCGTATCGACCTGGATCGGGAGGCCGGCCGTTACCGTTTCGGTGCCACGCTGCTGTCCGTCGGCGAGCGTTATGACGATCTGGCCAATGAAACCAAGCTCAAGGCCTATACCACGCTCGGTCTGCGTGCTGAATATCTGTTCGGGAAGGCGTGGGCGTTGCAGGCCCGGTTCGAGAACCTGACGGATGAGGACTATCAGACCGCCGCATATTACAATCAGGCGGGGCGGAGTTTCTATCTGACTTTGCGCTATCGGCCCTGAAAATATGCTTCGAAGGAAAAAGGAGGATCGGCATGGACGACGGTGACAAGGAAACGGAGCAGCGTAGAGGAACCGCGACGGATGAGGACATTGTTGGCACATCCCGGAAACGGGGATTGCTGCTCGTCCTCACTGGCGACGGCAAGGGCAAGTCCACCTCGGCCTTTGGCATGGTGGCCCGCGCCCTGGGACATGGCATGCAGGTGGGGGTGGCCCAGTTCATCAAGAAGCGTTCGGATACCGGCGAAGCCCTGTTTTTCCATCGGCAACCAGGGGTTTACTGGCATCTGCTGGGTGAAGGGTTTACCTGGGAGGGCGAGGATCCCGGGCGCCACGAGGTGGCCGCTCGGCATGGATGGAAGGTGGGCCGAAAGATGCTGAAAGACCCTTCGATCGATCTGGTGGTTTTCGACGAGCTCACCTATCCCATCCAGTACGGCTGGCTGGATCTGGAGGCGGTGCTTTTCGATATCGCCAACCGGCCCGGTGCGCAACATGTGGTGGTCACCGGCCGAGGGGCCCCCAAGGCACTGTGTGAGGCGGCAGATACGGTTACTGAAATGAAAGAGATCAAGCACGCCTTTCGCAGCGGCATCGAGGCTCAGCCGGGAATCGATTTCTGATCCTCGCCACGGCTCTCTGGAACGGCCGGCATTACAGGGAGGCGTTTCGCCCACCGTGTTTGCCGGTTGACCTATCTGATACCATATCGGGCCATGCAGCAGCCCCGCTTCGATGCCAGTTGTTCCGCCTGTTCCCGACTGAGTGATTTCCTGCGCCAGGTCAAGGAGGAGTATCCCGACTACCACGCCCGACCGGTGGCGCCGTTTGGCGATCCCCAGGCCCGGTTACTGATTGTCGGCCTGGCACCGGGGATGCACGGGGCCAATGCCACCGGGCGCCCCTTCACCGGGGATTATGCCGGGATTCTGCTCTACGAGACGCTGTACCGGTTCGGCTTCGGCAATCGGCCGGTTTCCACTGCGAGGAACGACGGGCTCGTACTGAATGGATGTCGTATCACCAATGCGGTCAAATGCCTGCCACCGCAGAACAAGCCGCTCGGTTGTGAAGTCAGGGAGTGTAACCGCTATCTTCGGGCGGAACTGGCGGATCTGGGCGAAGGCGCGGTGATTCTGGCGTTGGGCGCGGTGGCCCACCGGGCGGTGGTACAGGCACTCGGTCTGAAGCTCAAGGAGCATCCCTTCGGCCATTGCCGGAAACATGCGCTGGAGGGAAAGCGCTGGCTGGTGGACTCCTATCACTGCAGCCGTTACAACACCCAGACCCGGCGCCTTACCGAGACGATGTTCCATGAGGTCTTCCGAGAGATAGTGCGGCTCCTGGATGGCTGAGATGAGCGGGCCCGAATTCGACTCCAGGGCGTTTCTCAAGACCCTCACCAGCCGCCCCGGCGTCTATCGCATGATGGACGGTTCCGGGAAGGTCATCTATGTGGGCAAGGCGCGCAACCTGAAGAAGCGTCTGGCCAGCTATTTTCGCAAGAATCTCTCCAGCCCCAAGACCCGCAGCATGGTGGCCCGGATCCGGCAGGTGGAGATCACCATCACCCACACCGAGAACGAGGCGCTGATCCTCGAGAACAATCTCATCAAGGAGCTCAAGCCCCGCTACAACATCCTGCTGCGTGACGACAAGAGTTATCCCTACATTTACCTCTCATCCGGACATCGCCATCCCCGGCTGGCGCTGCATCGTGGGGCGAGGAAACGAAAGGGGCGCTACTTCGGCCCTTATCCCAGCGCCGGCGCGGTGCGGGAGACGCTGAACCTGATGCAGAAACTGTTTCGCGTGCGCCAGTGTGAAGACGCCTTCTATGCCAATCGCAGCCGCCCCTGCCTGCAGTATCAGATCAAGCGCTGCAGCGCCCCCTGTACCGGCATGATCAGCGATGTCCGGTACAGGGAAGATGTGCGTCACGCGGAGCTGTTTCTGGAAGGGCGCAGCAACGCGGTGATCGACCAGCTGGTGGAGCGGATGCAGGCGGCCTCCGAAGCGCTGGAGTTCGAACAGGCGGCCCGTTACCGGGACCAGATCGCCGCCTTGCGCCGGATCCAGGAGCGACAGTATGTGAGCGGCAGCGGAGGCGACCTGGATGTGATCGCCGCCATGGTAAAGAATGGCATCGGTTGTGTGCAGGTGTTTTTCATCCGCAACGGCCGCAATCTGGGGAACAAGAGCTGGTTTCCCCGCCACACCGACGATGCGGATGCGGCCGAGCTGCTGGCGGCATTCCTGCCGCAGTACTATCTGAGCGGGGGACGGGAGATTCCTTCAGAGATTCTGCTCAACCAGCCGTTGGAAGAGGCGGAGTGGCTGGCCGGTGTGCTGAGCGAGAGGGCGGGTCACAAGGTGGAGCTGCGACACCGGCTGCGGGGCGATCGCAGTCGCTGGGTACGGATGGCCGAAGCGAACGCCGGTGCCGCCCTGGAGGGTCTTCTCGCCGGCAAGGCCAACCTGCGCAGCCGCTTCGAGGCGCTGCAGGAAGCGCTGGATCTGGAAGAGCTGCCGCGCCGGATCGAGTGTTTCGATATCAGCCACACCTTTGGAGAGTCGCCGGTGGGAGCCTGCGTGGTGTTCGATCTCAACGGCCCGGTGAAATCGGACTACCGGCGCTTCAATATCCGGGAGGTGGCTGCCGGAGACGACTACGCCGCATTGGAAGAGGCGTTGACGCGTCGTTACACGCGGATCAAGAAAGGGGAGGGAAAACTGCCCGACGTGCTGATAATCGATGGAGGCAAAGGACAACTGGCACGGGCCACTCGAGTACTGGAAGAGCTGCAGATTACCGGTGTCACCCTGCTGGGAATCGCCAAGGGTCCCAGCCGCAAACCGGGGCAGGAGACGCTGTTCTTGTCCGGGCGGGAGCGCCCCCTTATACTGCAAGGGAATTCACCGGCGCTGCATCTGATCCAACAGCTGGATGGAGAAGCACACCGTTTCGCCATCAGCGGACACCGACAGCGACGCGGCAAGGCGCGTACCACTTCGGTGCTGGAGGAGATCCCCGGACTGGGACCCAAACGACGTCGGCAGCTGCTGCAGCAATTTGGTGGTTTGCAGGAGGTGGCACGTGCCGGCATCGACGACCTGGCACGGGTGCCGGGTATCAGCAGAGCGATGGCGGGACGGATCTACGAGCGATTCCATCCAGACAGGGAAGGCGGATAGACAAAAACAACATGTGGCACAGCATCCCCAACATCCTGACGCTGCTGCGCATCGCGCTGATCCCCATCTTCGTGATCTGCTTCTATCTTCCTGTTTGGTGGGCGCACCCGTTGAGTGCACTGTTGTTCAGCATAGCGGCCATCACCGACTGGCTGGATGGCTATCTGGCCCGTCGCTGGGAACAGACCTCCCCCTTCGGTGCCTTTCTCGATCCCGTGGCGGACAAGCTGATGGTGGCCGCCGCGCTGGTACTGCTGGTGGAGCACAATCCCACCCGTTATTCCGGAATCTATGTGGCGATCCCGGCCATCATCATCATCGGCCGGGAGATCACCATTTCGGCGCTACGGGAGTGGATGGCGGAGCTGGGTGCACGCACCAGGGTGGCGGTCTCCTACATCGGGAAAGTGAAGACCGCGCTGCAAATGACAGCCATCATCCTGATGCTGTATCGGTTGCCCATCGGCCCCGTTCCCGTGGTGGAACTGGGGTTCTGGCTGCTCTACCTGGCCGCCATTCTCACGCTGTGGTCGGGTGCAGCCTACCTGCGCGCCGCCTGGCCGATGCTGAAAGGCGAACCATCTTGACAGCGGGCCGTTGAAACCGGAAAATGCCGCCTTTCAGCAATGACCCATACCACGGCTATGTAGCTCAGTTGGTTAGAGCACAGCACTCATAATGCTGGGGTCGGTGGTTCGAATCCACCCATAGCCACCAAATACCAATCCATCGAAGCCCGATAAAGTCCAATAACACTGCGTAATCAATGGGTTTTTACCCATCCCACAGTCTATGTAAGTCCAGCAAGACACATTCGCAACCACGGTGACTTGACGGTATATTCGGCGGCAATGCGTCGTATATCGGCCGTGGTTGACGCCTTCTTCTTCTTTGCCTGCAAGCGAGAACGGTTTTGCGACATCGGGTCTCTGATCCGGTCAGGTTTGAGTCAGCAAACGGGGATCGATGTCGAGAGGCTCGGCATCGCCGATCTCCAGCCGATGGATGTCGGGATGCAGCGGATTGATGAGATAGTTCGCTTCGGCGGGTATCACGGTGCTGGGAACCCGTAGCGCCAGGGAGGTCATGCTTTCCAGCCAGCCGGTGCCGAGGGTGCGGGTGGATGGCGGGGGCGGATCGGTGCGCCAGTCATCTGGCAGTGGCTCGTCCAGCTCCAGGATGCACTCCGAAGGGATCGTCAGCGGTATGCAGATGAAGTGATCGGTGAGCAGCTCGTACTCCTCGTAGTGGACCAGGATCTCCAGCATGGCGAGGGAGCGCGACGCGGCGGTATAGATCAGGGGGTGGCCGCGCAGGTTCCAGCGACCGGGATAGCGCTTCGCCGCCTCGCCGTCGAAGGCGTTTGCCGCCCACTTTCGTTTGGTGATGCGGTAGGCGGGAACCGCTTCCGTCATGAAAAGACGCCGTGCTCCAGCCGTCCGATCAGATCCTGGATCTCGCGGACGCCCGGCTCGGTATCGGCGTATTCGATGGGGGCGGCGCCCCCCAGCGCCTTCTTCGGGGTGTGGAACCAGTGGGCGGCGCTGGTGGTGTTCCCCTCGAACAGCTCCACCACGTCGTCGAACAGCATGGAGAGGCGGGTGATACGGTTGGATTCGTCAGGGTGGAAACGCCCCTCCGTCTTGCGGCGCGCCAGGGTCCGTGCCGAGATCCCCACATGGTGCGCCACCTCCCGTTCCGGCAGGCCGAGAGAGCGCGCCAGGTTGCCGAGCGCCTTCACCGGAAGGCCTTTGCGGATGCGTTCAATCAGCTCCGCCCGGCTGCGGAGGTTCAGCCCCAGGCTGCGGTCGGCACAGCGTGGGGAGCTCGTCGCTGGTTGATCCTCCACCCGATAGTATCGCTTTTCGTCGCGTGCCTCGGGTTTGTAGATGGTATGCATGGGTGCCCGATCTGGTGCTGCCATATTGGTATATTATCGGCGCCAACTGGCAGAAGATCAAGGGGCAGCAAAAAAGCCGGGATCACGCTGCTATTTCTGGCGGGTCTCTCCATCCCACGGCATCTCCGCGAGCTGTTCATAGCGGTGATAGCGCTCGGTCACCTCCTGCTGGGCCTGTTCCAAAAGCTCTTCGGCATGTTCGGGATGGCTCTGCCACAGGGCGCTGAAGCGTGCCTCCTTCAGGGCGAACTCCCGGTAGGGGATAGTGGGGGGTGGTGAGTCCAGGCGCAACGGGTTGCGGCCTTCCCGGGCGCGGCGCGGGTCGTAGCGGAACAGGGGCCAGTGGCCGCTGTGCACCGCCAGCCGCTGCTGACGGTGGTTGAAGCCCAGATCGACGCCGTGGGCGATGCAGGGGGAGTAGGCGATGATCAGGGAGGGGCCGGGGTAGCTCTCCGCTTCCAGGAAGGCGCGCAGGGTCTGCAGATCCTTGGCACCGTAGGCCACATGGGCCACATAGACATGTTCGTAATCCATGGCCAGCCGGGCTAAGTCTTTCTTGGCGGTGGGTTTGCCGGCGGCGGAGAACTTGGCCACGGCGCCGCGCGGGGTGGCCTTGGAGGTCTGGCCGCCGGTGTTGGAGTAGACCTCGGTGTCCAGTACCAGGATGTTGACGTCCCGCCCCGCGGCCAGGATGTGATCCAGTCCGCCAAAGCCGATGTCGTAGGCCCAGCCGTCGCCGCCGATGATCCAGACGCTCTTGCGGCAGAGATCCTCGGCGACGCTCTCCAGCTCCCGGGCCGTCGGGCTGTCGATGGTGGCCAGCTGCTCGCGCAGCAGCGCCACCCGCTTCCGCTGTTCCCGGATACCGGCCTCGCTGGACTGGTCGGCGTCGAGGATCTCCTCCACCTCCAGGGCGCCAAGCCGTTCGCGCAGGCGGTTCAACAGCTCACGGGCGTATTCGCGCCGTTTGTCGATGGCCACCCGCAGGCCGAAGCCGAACTCGGCGTTGTCCTCGAACAGGGAGTTGTTCCAGGCCGGGCCGCGCCCCTCCCGGTTGGCCGCCCAGGGGGTGGTGGGGAGGTTGCCGCCATAGATGGAGGAGCAGCCGGTGGCGTTGGCCACCACCATGCGGTCGCCGAACAGCTGGGTGGCCAGCCGGATATAGGGGGTCTCGCCGCAGCCGCTGCAGGCGCTGGAGAACTCGAACAGCGGCTGGTAGAGCATGGAGCCCTTGAGGGTGGTGTGCTTGACCCGGGTGCGGTCGTACTCCGGCAGGGAGAGGAAGAACTCCCAGTTGTCCCGCTCCTGGGCGCGCAGCGGCGGCTGGGGTGCCATGTTGAGCGCCTTGCGCGCCGGATCGGCCTTGTCATGGATGGGGCAGATCTCCACGCAGAGGCCGCAGCCGGTGCAGTCCTCGGGGGCCACCTGGTAGCTGATGTGATAATCCGCCGGGTAGTCCTTGCCTTTCACCGGGACATGCTTGAAAGTGGGAGGGGCACTCCCGGTCAGCCCTGCCGGGAACAGTTTGCTGCGGATGGCGCTGTGGGGGCAGACGAAGGGGCACTTGCCGCACTGGCTGCAGATGTCGGGTTCCCACACCGGGATCTCCAGCGCCAGGTTGCGTTTTTCGAAGGCGGCGGTCCCCACCGGGAAGCTGCCGTCGGCGGGCAGCCGGCTCACCGGCAGGTCGTCGCCGTGCCCCGCGATGATGGGGCCGGTGACCTGCCGGACGAACCCGGGAGCGTCGGGCGGCACCGGGGGCGGAAGCTCCGTATCGCCCAGCGGCTCGGCGGGCAGGGGGATCTGATGCAGATGCTCCAGGGCCATGTCGATGGCGCGGAAGTTGGCCTCCAGCAGCTCCTTCCCCTTGCGGCGGTAGCTCTTCTCCACCGCCTGCTTGATCAGGGAGATGGCCTGCCGCTGCGGCAGGATGCCGGAGATGGCGAAGAAGCAGGTCTGCATGATGGTGTTGATGCGGCGACCGAGCCCGCACTGCCTGGCGACCCGGTAGGCGTCGATGGTGTGGAAGCGGAGCTGCTTGTCGATCATCTGCTGTTGCAGCTTGCGGGGCAGGCTGTTCCAGATCCGGTCCTGGCGGACGGGGGTGTTGAGCAGAAACACCGCGCCCGGTTTCGCCTTCTCCAGCATCTCGTAACGCTCCAGGAACACCGGCTGATGACAGGCGACGAAGTCAGCCTCGCCCGCGCCAATCAGATAGCGGGAGCGGATGGGACGGGGGCCGAAGCGGAGGTGCGAGATGGTGACCGCGCCCGCCTTGCGGGAGTCATAGACGAAGTAACCCTGGGTATGAAGTTGTGACGATTCTCCAATGATTTTGATGGAGTTTTTGTTGGCGCTCACCGTGCCGTCCGAACCCAGTCCGTAGAACACGCCCTGGAACAGCTCCTCCATGCTGCCGGTGTGGAAGCGCGGATCCCACTCCAGGCTGGTGTGGGTCACATCGTCATGGATGCCGACGGTGAAGCCGTTGCGCGGCCGGGGCTGGCTCAGCTCGTCGAACACCGCCTTCACCATGCCGGGGGTGAACTCCTTGGAGGAGAGGCCGTAGCGTCCGCCCACCACCCTGGGCAGCTCCGCGAAACGTCCGCCATCGGTGTGGTCCCGGGCCAGCGCGGTGATTACGTCCTTGTAGAGAGGTTCACCACTGGCGCCCGGCTCCTTGGTGCGATCTAGAACGGCGATGCGGCGCGTGGTGCGGGGCAGGGCACCCAGCAGGGCCGACTCGTGAAACGGGCGGTAGAGCCGGACCTTGACCAAACCCACCTTCTCCCCCTCCCGGTTGAGCTGCTTCACCGTCTCCTCCACGGTGTCGGCGCCGGAGCCCATGATGACGATGACCCGTTCCGCCCGCTCATTCCCCGCGTAATCGAACAGCCGGTAACGGCGGCCGGTGCAGACGGCGAACTGGTGCATCACCTCCTGGACCACGGCCGGGAAATCGCGCTGCCACGGATTGACCGCCTCACGCGCCTGGAAATAGACATCGGGGTTCTGGGAGCTGCCGCGCAGCACCGGATGCTCCGGAGAGAGGGCGCGGGCCCGATGGGTGCGGATCCATTCCTCGTCCACGAGGGTGCGGAGGGTGGTCTCGTCCAGCTGCCTGATCTTGGCGATCTCGTGGGAGGTGCGGAAGCCGTCGAAGAAGTGCAGCACCGGGACCCGGCCGCGCAGGGTGGCAGCCTGGGCGATGAGGGCGAAATCCATCACCTCCTGCACCGAGCCGGAGCAGAGCTGGGCGAAGCCGGTGCCGCGCACCGCCATCACATCGGAGTGATCGCCGAAGATGGAGAGCGCCTGCGCCGCCAGGGAGCGGGCGGCGATGTGGAAGACCACCGGGGTCAGCTCGGCGGCGATCTTGTACATGTTGGGGATCATCAGCAGCAGGCCCTGGGAGGCGGTGAAGGTAGTGGTCAGCGCCCCGGCCTGCAGCGCGCCGTGGATGGCCCCGGCGGCGCCCCCTTCGCTCTGCATCTCGACGATGTGCGGCACCGTGCCCCACAGATTGGTGCGTCCCTCCGCCGACCACTGATCTGCATGCTCCCCCATGGGCGAGGCGGGGGTGATGGGGTAGATGGCGATCACCTCGTTCAGCTGGTGGGCCACCCAGGCCGCCGCCTCGCAGCCGTCGATGGTCACCTGGCGCTCTTTTTTCATGGTGTTCTGCCTTCACTGTTGTCCCTGAATGAGTATAGTATGTCGGCCGACAGGCCAATCGGGAGTGTGCAGAGCAGATGACCAAAACCAACATCACCATCGGAGTCGTAACGGTTTCGGATCGCGCCAGCCGGGGCGAATACGAAGACAAGGGGGGACCCGCCATCCGTTCCTGGCTGGAGGAGACGCTGGTCTCTCCATGGCGGGCGGTCAGCCGGGTGGTTCCCGATGAGCAGCCGCAGGTGGAAGCGGTGCTGAAGGAGCTGTGCGACGAGGAGGGGTGCTGTCTGGTGGTGACCACCGGGGGGACCGGTCCGGCACCGCGTGACATCACCCCCGAGGCCACCGAGGCGGTCTGCGACAAGATCCTGGACGGTTTCGGTGAGCAGATGCGGGCCGTTTCGCTGCAATATGTGCCCACTGCCATCCTGTCACGCCAGATGGCCGGGATCCGGGGGCGTTCGCTGATCATCAACCTGCCGGGCAAACCCTCCGCCATCAAGGAGTGTCTGGATGCGGTATTTCCCGCCGTTCCTTACTGTATCGATCTCATCGAAGGGCCACGCCTGGAGACCAATCCGGAGGTGCTGGTGGCTTTCCGGCCCAAACACGCCTGCAAATGAGGTGGCCGCGAAGTGTGGTAAAATGCGCGGCTATTTTCATTTTCCTCTCCTGACAACAATTTGAAGGTGTACCTGTGATGGAACTGATCGAGCCCCACGGCGGCAGTCTGAAGAATCTCTATCTCGACGGTGAGGCGGCGGAAGCCGAGAAGGTCAAGGCGCAGCGCCTGCGCTCCTGGGATCTGACCGAGCGGCAGATGTGTGACATCGAGCTGCTGCTCAATGGCGGGTTCTCGCCGCTGGAGGGTTTCATGGGGAAGGCGGACTATGAGTCCGTGCTGCAGCAGATGCGTCTCGTGGACGGCACGCTCTGGCCGATGCCGGTGACACTGGATGTGAGCGAGGCGTTTGCGGCGGAAACCTCTGCAGGCGAGGAGATTGCGTTGCGCTCTCCCGAGGGGCGCCTGATCGCCACCATGGCGGTGTCCGACATCTGGACTCCGGACAAGTCCCGGGAGGCGGAGCTGGTATTCGGCGCCGACGATCGGGCGCATCCAGCAGTGGCCTATTTGCATCACCGGGCGGGAAATGTCTATCTGGGAGGGCGGCTGCGCGGCGTCGAGGCGCCCATCCACTACGATTTCCGCAACCTGCGCAAGACACCCGAGGAGACCCGCCGTTTCTTCCAGGAACGGGGATGGAGCCGGGTGGTTGCTTTCCAGACCCGTAATCCCATGCACCGGGCCCATGTGGAGCTCACCTTCCGCGCGGCCAAGGAGGTGAAGGCCAACCTGATGATCCACCCGGTGGTGGGGATGACCAAGCCCGGGGACATCGATCACTACTCCCGGGTGCGCTGCTATGAGCATGTGATCAAGAACTATCCGCGCCAGACCACCACGCTCAGCCTGCTGCCGCTGGCGATGCGCATGGGGGGGCCGCGGGAGGCGGTGTGGCACGCTATCATTCGCAAGAACTTCGGTTGTACCCATTTCATCGTCGGCCGGGATCACGCCGGACCGGGCGCAAACAGCCAGGGAGAGGATTTCTACGGCCCGTACGATGCCCAGGAGCTGGTGCGCAAGTACCAGGACGAGCTGGGGATCGAGATGATCCCGTTCCGGATGATGGTCTATGTGGAGGATCGGGCGGAGTACGTGCCCATCGACGAGGTGAAGGAGGGGGAGAGCGTACTCAAGATCTCGGGGACCGAGTTCCGCCGCCGCCTGCAGCAGGGGCTGGAGATCCCGGACTGGTTCTCCTACCCGGAGGTGGTGGCGGAGCTGCGCAAGACCCACCCCCCGCGCCACAAGCAGGGGTTCGTGGTGTTTTTCACCGGATTGTCCGGCTCCGGCAAGTCCACCATCGCCAATGCGCTCATGGTCAAGCTGCTGGAGATGGGCGGCCGCCGGGTGACGTTGCTGGACGGGGACCTGGTGCGCAAGCATCTCTCCAGCGAGCTCACCTTCTCCAAGGAACACCGGGATCTGAACATCCGCCGGATCGGTTTCGTCGCCGCCGAGATCGCCAAGAACGGCGGTGCCGCCATCTGCGCCCCCATCGCCCCCTACGCCGCCACCCGTCGCGAGGTGCGGGAGATGGTGGAGCCGGTGGGAGGGTTCATCGAGGTGCATGTGGCTACGCCGCTGGAGGTGTGCGAACAGCGGGATGTCAAGGGGCTCTACGCCAAGGCCAGGGCGGGTCTGATCAAGGAATTCACCGGGATCAGCGATCCCTATGAGGAACCGGAAAACCCCGAGCTTTGCATCGATACGCGGGAGTGTACCCCGGAAGAGGCGGCGCAACAGGTGATTCTCAAGCTGGAGAGTCTCGGTTTCATCCGCTAGTTGAGGATGATGGCCGGGATGTCGATGCCGGATACCGCCCCCCTGCAGACGCTGCGCGATTTCATCCGCCTGGGGGTTTCCCTGTTCAATCGTGCCGGACTGCACTTCGGGCACGGCACCGACAACGCTCTGGACGAGGCGGTCTGGCTGGTGCTGCATGCGCTGCATCTTCCGCCCGACTTTCCGGCCGAATATTTCGACAGCCGGCTCACGCCGGAAGAGAAGGAAGCAGTGCTGACGCTGTTCCGGCGACGAATCGAGGAGCGGATACCAGCCCCCTATCTGACAGGTACCGCCTGGTTCGCCGGTCTGGAGTTCCACGTGGATGAACGGGTACTCATTCCCCGCTCTCCCATCGCTGAGCTGATCGAGCAGCGTTTCACCCCGTGGATCGAGCCGGAGCGGGTGAACCGCGTGCTGGACCTCTGCACCGGTGGCGGCTGTATCGCCGTGACGACTGCCCTTGCCTTCCCGGAGGCGGTGGTGGATGCCAGCGATCTCTCGACCGCTGCGCTGGAGGTGGCGGAGATCAATGTGAGAAGGTATGGTCTGGAGGAGCGGGTGGAGCTGATCCGTTCGGACCTGTTCGAGAATCTGGAGGGGAGACGCTACGATATCATCGTGAGCAACCCCCCCTACGTGGATGGCGCCGAGATGGCGGCGTTGCCTGCGGAGTACCGCCACGAACCGGAGCTGGCGCTGGCGGCGGGGGAGGATGGCCTCGACGTGGTTCGCTCCATTCTCGCCGAAGCGGCCCGCCATCTGAACCCCGGTGGCATCCTGGTGGTCGAAGTGGGGAGCAGTGCGCAGGCCCTCGAAAAAAGCTTCCCCGAGATCCCCTTTCTCTGGCTGGAGTTCGAGCGTGGCGGGGAGGGGGTGTTCCTGCTGACACGGGAGCAACTAGAATAGAGTTTATGGGCGGCGATCGTCGTCGCCAGCCACGGGAGTCGCAGAATGAAATTCGATGAATCAGTAATCTTCGATCCGGATCTGATCCGCCGTTACGACAAGTCCGGACCGCGTTACACCTCATATCCCACCGCAGTGCAGTTCACCGATGCCTTCGGTGAGGAGGCGTACCGTGCCTGGGCGGCGCGCAGCAACGGCTCCGGCCGGCCGCTCTCTCTCTATTTTCACATCCCGTTCTGCGATACGGTCTGTTTCTACTGCGCCTGCAACAAGGTGGTGACCAAGGACCGCAGCCGCTCGGCTCCCTACCTGGAGCGGCTGTTCAGGGAGATCGCCATGCAGGCGGAGCTGTTCGACACCTCCCGCCCCGTCGATCAGCTCCACTGGGGCGGTGGCACCCCCACCTTCATCAGCCATGAGGAGATGATCAAGCTGATGGAGGTGACCCGCAAACACTTCAGGCTGCACGACGACGACAGCGGCGAGTACTCCATCGAGATCGATCCGAGGGAAGCGAAGGGGGATACCATCGAGTTGCTGCGCCGGCTGGGCTTCAACCGGATGAGCCTGGGGGTGCAGGACTTCGATCCCCGGGTGCAGAAGGCGGTCAACCGGATCCAGCCGGAGGAGGTCACGCTGGCCACGTTGCGTGCCGCCCGCAAGGCAGGTTTCAAGTCGGTGAGTATCGATCTGATCTACGGTCTGCCGTTCCAGAGCCGGGAGAGTTTCGCCCGTACCCTGGACAAGGTGCTGGAGGTGGATCCGGATCGGGTTTCGGTCTTCAACTACGCTCATCTGCCGGAGCTGTTCAAGCCCCAGCGGCGCATCGATGCCGCCGATCTGCCGTCGCCGGCGGAGAAACTGGCGATTCTCAAGCTGACCATCGAGCGGCTGGGGGAGGCCGGTTACGTCTATATCGGCATGGACCACTTCGCCAAACCGGACGACGAACTGGCGGTGGCCCAGCGCGAAGGGACGCTCTATCGCAACTTCCAGGGCTACTCCACCCATGCCGGCTGCGATCTGGTGGCCATGGGGGTGACCTCCATCGGCATGGTGGGGGACAGCTACAGCCAGAATGTGCGTACCAACGATGAGTATTACGAACGGATCGATGCCGGGTGCATTCCCGTATTCCGCGGGGTGGAGCTGGACGGCGACGACAAGCTGCGCCGCGAGGTGATCACCCGCTTGATCTGCCATTTCCATCTGGACAAGCGGGAGATCGCTGAACGGTTCGGCATCGACTTCGACGACTACTTTGCAGACGAGCTGGGGCAGCTGCAGGGGATGGAGCGGGATGGCCTGCTCGAGCTCCACGAGGATGCAATCCAGGTGCGGCCGGAAGGAAAGCTGCTGATCCGCAATATCTGCATGACCTTCGATCGCTACCTGCGTGAACAGCCGCAGCGGCGTTTCTCCAAGGTGATCTGATGTCCGGCAACACCATCGGCAGGCTGTTCTCGGTCACCAATTTCGGCGAAAGCCACGGTGCTGCCATCGGCTGCGTGGTGGACGGCTGCCCGCCGGGGATGGAGCTGGAGGAGGCGGATATCCAGCGGGATCTCGACCGGCGCCGGCCCGGCCAGTCCCGTCATACCACCCAGCGCCGGGAGCCGGACCGGGTACGGATCCTCTCCGGCGTGTTCGAGGGGAGAACCACGGGGGCTCCCATCGCCCTGCTGATCGAGAACGTGGATCAACGTTCCAAGGATTACTCCGCCATCAAGGACCGCTTCCGGCCCGGGCATGCGGACTACACCTACCAGCAGAAATACGGCTTTCGCGACTATCGCGGTGGGGGCCGTTCCTCGGCGCGGGAGACCGCGGCCCGGGTGGCGGCCGGTGCGGTCGCGCGCAAGTATCTGGCCGAAAAAGGAATCGTGATCCGCGGCTGCCTGGCGCAGCTGGGTCCTGTCGAGGCGGAAAAGCGGGAGTGGGAGGAGGTGAGCCGCAACCCCTTTTTCTGCCCCGATGCCGGGAAGGTGGCCGAGATGGAGGCGTTCATGGACGCCCTGCGCAAGGCGGGAGACTCCATCGGGGCACGGGTCGAGGTGGTCGCCGAAGGGGTGCCGGCAGGACTGGGAGAGCCGGTGTTCGACCGGCTGGATGCGGACATCGCCCATGCCATGATGGGGATCAATGCCGTCAAGGGGGTGGAGATCGGGGCCGGTTTTCGGGCCGTGGTACAGAAGGGGAGTGAGCACCGGGACGAAATGACCCCTGCGGGCTTTCTCTCCAACGATGCCGGCGGAGTGCTGGGTGGAATCTCCACCGGCCAAGCGATCACCGTCTCGATCGCGCTCAAACCCACCTCCAGCATCCGCATTCCCGGGCGCAGCGTGGACATCCACGGGCAGCCGGTAGAGGTAATCACTACCGGTCGTCACGATCCCTGCGTGGGGATCCGCGCGGTGCCGGTGGCGGAGGCGATGCTGGCCATCGTGCTGATGGACCACCTGTTGCGCCACCGGGCGCAGAACATCGAAGTGAAGTCCCGGACACCGGTGATCCCGGGCGGCGCGGATGGCTGATCCCTGTCGCGCCTGAATGCCCTACCGGAGCCTCTCCAGTTTCTATTTCTTCTATTTCGCCAGCCTCGGCGCCCTGATTCCCTATTGGGCGCTCTATCTCGAATCGCTCGGCTTCACCCCGCGCCAGATCGGCGAGCTCATGGCTATCCTGATGGCCACCAAGATCATCGCGCCCAATATCTGGGGGTGGATAGCGGACCATACCGGAAGGGGGATGGGTGTCGTGCGACTCGGTTCACTGCTCGCCATGCTCTCCTTCACCATACTGTTCTTTGGTCAGAGCTATCTGTGGATTGCCATGGTGATGCTGCTGTTCAGCTTCTTCTGGAATGCGGTGCTGCCCCAGTTCGAAGCCGTCACCCTGGATCATCTTGGCGCGGAGCAGCAGCGTTACAGTTCCATCCGCCTGTGGGGTTCAGTGGGATTCATCGTGGTGGTAGCGGGACTCGGGCCTGCGCTGGACAGCTACGGAGTGGAACTGCTGCCGTGGGTGATCTCGGGATTGCTGGTGGCCATCTGCATCGCCGCGTGGGGCGTACCTGAGCGCAAAGCCGGTGGTCCGCAACAGCCGGAGCACTCCCTGCTGAAGGTCCTGATTCGACCCCAGGTACTGGTGCTGCTGATTGCCTGTTTTCTGATGCAGGCCAGCCACGGTCCATACTATACCTTCTATACCATCTATATGGAGCAGTACGGTTACTCCCGCAGCCTGATCGGACAGCTTTGGGGATTGGGGGTGTTGGCGGAGGTAGGGATATTCCTGATGATGCATCGCCTGGTCTCCCGCATTTCTCTGCCCATCCTGTTGTTCTATAGTTTGTTGCTGGCGGCGGTGCGCTGGGTCTGCATCGCGCTCTGGGCGGAACATCTCTATGTCATGTTGTTTGCGCAGACGCTCCACGCCGCCAGTTTCGGTGTATTTCATGCATCGGCCATCGCCCTGGTGCATCGGTTTTTCATCGCTGGCCATCAGGGCAAGGGGCAGGCCCTGTACAGCAGTATCAGTTTTGGCGCAGGCGGAGCGGTAGGTAGCCTTTACAGCGGTTACTTCTGGGAGCGTTTCGGTCCATCCTCCGGGTTCTTGGCTGCGGCCCTGCTTGCCCTGTTGGGGGCGATGCTGATCCGGTTGTTCACGGCCCCCCAGACCGTACCTGGACTGCATAATGGCTTTAAGTCATAATTGAAATTTTGGCATCGCTCGGGACTCAGGGGGGAGGCAAGGAATGGTGGAGCGTACTTGATGAGTGGCGTACCTAAGGTTACAGAGGTGAACAACATCGTGACAGACGGCCCATCAGCATGTGATGAGGAGCTCAGTCTGCTGGACCTCGTTCGAATTCTTCTGGAGCAGAGACGCGTTGTTCTGGCCGTGTTTTTGATCTGTACCATTTTGGGAGTGCTGTTTGCTCTGGTGAAACCGACCAAATATCGTTACACCACTGCCATTGAGATTGGAACGGTGATGGAGGATGGAAAAGCGATGCTAATCGACCGTCCAGAGACGCTCCTTGCCAAGATAAGGGAGGCGTACATCCCTTACGTTCTCGGTAAGATTTCCAAGGGAAAAGAAGCAAGCGGCTACAAGATCGACGCTCGCATCCCAGCGGGGAGCGAGGTGATCATTCTTGAGAGCAAAGCGCCCCAGAGTGAAGAGGAGACGGTGGTAAATCTGCACAAGCTGGTGGTAGAGCAAGTCAAGCAAAACCACCAGGGGGTCTTCGATATCATAAAGAAGGAGATGAATGTCGAGCTGGACAAGAGTCGTAACAAGTTGAGCGCGCTTCAGGACCGTCATAAAATTCTCCTCGCCGATCTGAAGCGTCTCGATCAAACAGCCGGGCTGCTAAACGATCAAATTGATGAGCTGAAAGCTCTGGTATCCGATGCCATCAATTACAGGAAGATGGCCCGTTCCCAGACGGGTGATGAAACCCGGGCCATGACGCTGCTGATGATCGACAACGAAATACAGCAGAATAACCAGCGCCTGGCGGCGCTGGAAGAACGGCTGCATATCGATATACCGCGGGAGAAGGATTCCATCAATACTCTGATCTCTGAGAATAGCCGCGAACAACAGGAGCAAACCGCGGAAATAGCCAAAATTCAGGCAGCAGTCAACAACATGAGGGAAACCCGTATGTTGATGGCTCCCATGCGTTCGGTCGATCCCATTGGGGTTGGCAAGGCAACCATCGTACTTGTCACCGCTATTGCGGGGCTTTTATTGGGAGTTATGGCGGCTTTTTCTGTGGCTGTGATAATGAGGATCAAAAAGGACCCTCGAATCAGGGGGCAGTTTTGACGATGTCGCTACACCGGATTACTCCCGTGGTGCTATCCGGTGGCTCAGGTAGCCGGTTGTGGCCCCTGTCACGGCAGCTGTTTCCCAAGCAGCTGCTGCCGTTGATGGGTGAGAAGACCCTGCTCCAGGAGACCCTGTGCCGCCTGAAAGGAGTGGAGTATCCATTGACATCTCCCATTGTAATATGCAATGAGGAACATCGCTTTCTGGTCGCGGAACAGCTGCGGGAGATCAAGGAGCAGAGCCATGCCATCATACTCGAGCCGGTAGGGAAGAATACTGCACCCGCCTTGACCTTGGCAGCATTGATGCTGAATGAGGAGGAGCGAGATTCCGTCATGCTGGTCATGCCGGCTGATCATGTCATCAGGGATGTCACCAGCTTTCATTCGGCCGTAATGCGGGCTGCCGAACTTGCCGAGAAAGATTTCATCGTCACTTTCGGTATCACGCCGGACAGGGCGGAAACCGGTTATGGATACATTTGCAGAGGGGAGCCGGTAACAGAGGAGGGGGATGGAGCAGCTTCTCCCCATACACCTTACCACATTGCTCGTTTCGTTGAGAAACCGGATCGGGCCACCGCCGAACAATATGTGGCATCGGGGGATCATCTGTGGAACAGCGGCATGTTCATGATGAAGGCGTCGGTCTGGCTGCGGGCGTTGGGTGAATACCGACCGGATATCCTGCACGCATGCGAGCGCAGTCATGAAGAGGGGGAGAGAGACCATGATTTCTTCCGGATCGGGGCAGAGGCTTTTGGGCAGTGCCCGGCCGACTCCATCGATTATGCGGTGGCGGAAAAGATAAGCGGTGACAGTAACGCCTCTTTTCGAACGGCGGTGGTGCCTCTGACCGCCGGCTGGTCTGACGTAGGGGCCTGGTCGGCCATATGGGAGGCCAGTCAGAAGGACGACAACAACAACGTCATCAAGGGAGATGTCCTGACGGCAAACACCAATAACTCCCTGTTACATGCCAGCAGTCGCATGCTGGCGGCCGTAGGAGTCGAGGACCTCATCGTGGTAGAGACAGCAGACGCAGTCCTGGTTGCACACAAAAATGCGGCGCAGGAGGTGAAGGCCATCGTCGAACAAATCGGCCGGGCGGGGCGCCAGGAACACCTGATCCATCGCCGTGTTCACAGACCATGGGGGACCTATGAAGGTATCGACAGCGGAGAACGCTACCAGGTCAAGCGAATTACCGTGAACCCCGGGGCAGCGCTTTCATTGCAGATGCATCATCATCGGGCCGAACACTGGATCGTGGTGAGGGGAACTGCCAAGGTGATTCGGGGTGATGAAGAGCTGTTGGTGACCGAGAACCAGTCGACCTATATTCCTTTAGGTACGATACACCGGTTGGAAAATCCGGGAACGATTCCACTGGAGATGATCGAGGTACAGTCAGGTAGTTACTTGGGAGAGGATGACATCGTCCGGTTCGAAGACCAATATGGAAGATAACATTCGGACTAGCGGATACTCGGGAAAATGAGCAAGCGGGCATTGGTAACAGGTGCAGATGGTTTTATCGGTTCCCATCTGACGGAGATGTTGGTTCAGCGGGGTTGGCAAGTCAAGGCGTTGTCGCACTACAACTCCTTCAACCATTGGGGCTGGCTCGAGGATGTGGAGTGCAAGGAGAGTATCGAGATCCTCACTGGAGATGTTCGCGATCCACACTACTGCAAACATATCACCCGGGATGTGGATGTCATATTTCACCTGGCGGCATTGATCGCCATCCCCTATTCCTACGTGGCACCCGACAGCTACGTGGACACAAACGTAAAGGGTACCTTGAACATCTGTCAGGCGGCGCGGGAGAATGGAGTAGAGCGGCTTATCCATACCTCCACCAGCGAAGTATATGGTACCGCGCAATATGTGCCCATCGATGAAAAACATCCTCTGCAGCCACAGTCTCCCTACAGCGCCACGAAGATTGCGGCAGATGCCATTGCCATGAGTTTCTACAATTCTTTTGGCCTGCCTGTCACTGTGGCGCGTCCCTTCAATACCTACGGTCCGCGCCAGTCGGCGCGTGCGGTCATTCCCACCATCATCACCCAGATTGCCAACGGCAAGAAGGAAATCCACCTTGGAGATGTCTCTCCAACCCGGGATTTCAACTATGTTACCGACACATGCAGGGGATTCCTGGCGCTGGCGCAAAGCGAGGACGCCATTGGTGAGACCGTCAATATCGGTTCCAATTTCGAGATCAGCATTGCCGATACGCTCGATTTGATCAAGGAACTCATGGGTAGTCAGGTAAAGTTCGTGACGGACGAACAACGTATTCGACCTGAAAAATCGGAAGTATTCCGATTGTGGTGCGACAACAGGAAGATAGAGCAGCTGACCGGGTTCAAACCAGAGGTCGGTATTCGGGAAGGATTGCAAAAGACCATCGAATGGATTACTCATCCGAAAAACCTCAAGGCGTACAAGGCAGAGATCTACAATGTCTGAAATTCCTTTTTGTGGACCGGCTTGAAACCATCACCCTTTCTACGGGGCTCAATCCATGCCAACGGATGATGCCCATGCAATCAGCGGAAGCCAGATTTCAGGTCAATGGGCAGTTGTTCACGGATGATCCGGATGAAATGATATGAGCGGAAACAGAAGAGTTTGTATCATCACCGGGACCCGGGCCGAATACGGTTTGCTGTTTTGGATAATGAAGGAGATCGAGGCGGCCACCGATCTGCAGTTGCAGATCATCGTGACCGGCATGCATCTTTCCCCGGAGTTCGGATTGACTCACGAGCAAATCGAGCGGGATGGATTCCATGTTGACCGAAAGGTGGAGATGCTACTCTCATCCGACACCGGTGTCGGCGTCGCAAAGTCAATGGGTCTGGGAATGATCGGCTTTGCCGATGCATTTGCAGATTTGAGGCCCGATCTCCTGCTCGTATTGGGCGATCGATTTGAGATCTTTTCTGCGGTAAGTGCGGCAATGGTTTCCAGAATCCCCGTGGCTCATATACATGGGGGAGAGGTGACCGAAGGGGCATTCGATGAGTCCATCAGACACTCGATTACAAAGATGTCGCATCTCCATTTTACCGCGACGGAGGTGTATCGCAGTCGGGTCATTCAGTTGGGGGAGCAGCCATCCCGGGTTTTCAATGTGGGTGCACCGGGCGTAGATAACATCAAGCGACTGGCCCTGCTTGCCCGCGATGAGCTGGAAGAAACTATCGGCTTCCGGTTCGGAAAGCGAAATCTGTTGGTTACATTTCACCCGGCTACGCTGGATAGCTCAACGGCTGGCGAACAATTCGGTGCGTTGTTGAGGGCGCTGGACGAACTCGAAGAAACGCATCTGATTTTCACAAAAGCCAATGCAGATTGTGGTGGCCGGGTCATCAACCGGCTGATAGATGACTACGTTGCAACCCGTTCCGAAAAGGCAGTGGCCTTTACCTCGATGGGACAACTCAACTATCTTTCGGCGATCCAGTTCGTGGATGCCGTGGTGGGGAACTCCTCCAGCGGACTGATTGAGGCACCGAGTTTCCGTGTCGCTACTATCAATATTGGGGATCGACAGCGTGGACGAATCAGGGCAGAGAGCGTCATTGATTGCGAAGCTGACTATGACAGCATTCACAGGGCAATCAGAAAGATTGAAGAACCGGAATTCAAGAAGAAATTGAGGCATGTCACCAATCCTTATGGAGACGGAGAGGCATCCCGGAGAATCGTGAATATCATCCGTGACTTTCCGCTGGAGGGCATTTTGAAAAAACCGTTCTTCGATTTCGGGAGAACAGGATGAGTGGAGTCTTCATCATTGCCGAGGCAGGGGTAAACCATAACGGTGATCCCGATATGGCATTGCAATTAGTGGATGCAGCGGTATCGGCAGGTGCCGATGCCATCAAGTTTCAGACCTTCAGGGCAGAAAACCTGGTGACCAGGAGTGTCGAAAAAGCGGATTATCAGAAGCAGAACTCCAAAGCTCAAGAATCCCAGTTTGCCATGCTGAAACGGCTGGA
>WFNS01000216.1 GCA_015488495.1 Gammaproteobacteria bacterium
CCGTTCGCCAGGAAATTCGCCGTGGCCACCTTCTTCGATGCCGGAAACGCCTTCGATTCGTTCAACGACTTCACCCTCAGGCAGAGCGCAGGCATCGGACTGCACTGGTTCCTGCCGGTGGGAACCCTGCGCCTCGACCTGGCCTCCGCCTTCCTGGAGCCGGATCGTCCGTGGCGCATCCATCTCAGTATCGGGCCGGACATGTGATGCGCAGAGTGCTCACCACCCTGTCACTCCTTCTCCTGGCTTCGATCATCCTGGCCGGTGGGATCCTGCTCGGCACGGAGAGTGGACTGCGATGGTCCGTCCGGCAACTGGAATCGGCCACCCACGGCACCCTGCACGTCGGTTCCGTCCAGGGGCGCCTGCTCGGCGGGATCCGGGTGCGCAATCTCCGCTATCGCGATCCCCACAACGAGCTTCGCATCGAATATCTCCGCCTGCGCTGGCAGCCGCGCGCACTGCTGCAGCGACAGCTGAGAATCGTCTCCCTGGAGGCCTCCGGCATCTCCCTCCAGCAAAAAGGCGAAAAGAAAGCGCAAGGGGCGTTCCAGGGCTTCTCCCTCCCCCTCACGCTCCGGCTGGAGCGGGCGTCCCTGACCCGGCTGCGGTACCAGAAAGAGGAGAACGAACCCCTCCTGCTGCACGAAATCCATCTGCGCGGCAGCTTTCGGCAGACCACCCTGACACTCCAGCAGCTCGAAATCTCCATGCCACAGGGGGAACTGCAGGCGGAGGGCCGCCTGGAAACCGTCGCAGAGCTGCCCTTCGACATCACCTCGAGCTGGCACTGGAATGCCCCGCCCGACGCACCCGTCGGCGCCTCGGGAACCCTGCGGATCGAGGGGACACCACAGCAATACCGGTTCGAGGCCACCGCCAGCCTGCCATCGGAAAGGTTCTCTCCCGCACAGACGAAGATCGAGGGTTCGGGCGATCTCACGCAATTGCGGGTGGACCGGTTGCTCGCCCGCTGGCTGGACGGGGAGTGGCGCGGCAGCGGCCGTCTGCAATGGCAGCCGGCCCTGAAGTGGGAAGCGTCGCTCGCTGCCGACGCCGTCGATCCCTCCCGGGCCTGGAAGGCCTGGCCAGGGGGGCGAATCGGGCTCAGCCTGACCGGTCAGGGGGACAGCGAGAAGAGCCAGGTGGAACTGGATCGGCTTCGTGGCGAAGTAAGGGGGTATCCCCTCTCCGCCCGGGGGAAATTCCGTTTTTCCGCCGGCGTCCTGCGGATGGAGCAGGTCCGGCTCGACTCCGGCTCCGCACGGTTCACCGCATCGGGGAGCCTCGGTGAACGATGGGATACGAGGTGGCGCCTGAACGCACCGGATCTGGGCCATCTCTGGCCGGAGCTGGCGGGAAGCCTGGAGGCGTCGGGAACCGTCGGCGGGCGCCGCATGGAGCCGAACTTCCGTGTGCAGCTGGACGGAAAGGGTATCCGCTGGAGGCAGTATCTCGTGGAGCGGACGCAAGGTGATCTGAAGATCGGACTGCAAAAAAAGGAGCCGTGGGCCATCGATGCCCGGCTGGACGGTATCCAGGCCGGAAAACTCCGGTTGCAGCGATTCTCCCTCACCGGTGAGGGCTTCACCCGTGACCATCGCCTGCAACTCCGGTTGGTACGGGACGAGAGCACCCGCATGCACAGCGAGATCCGTGGTGAACTGAAAGAGGGAGAATGGCACGCCCTGCTGGAAGGGGGGGAGCTGGTGCTGCCCAAGTTGCACTGGCGACAGCAGGAGAGCGCGGAGCTGCGACTCGGCAAGAGCGCAGCCTCACTCTCCCCCTGGTGCTGGCAACACGAAGCGGCCCGCATCTGTCTGGAAGGAAAGCGAGCGGGCAACGGCTGGCTCGCCGACCTGACGATGGAACGTCTCGATCTGGCCTGGCTGCAACCCTGGGTGCCGAGAAACGACCTCTTCGTCACCGGCCTGGCCGAAGGCAATGCACACATCAGCTACCGGGATGGCCGGCTGGATGGCAGCCGGGCGAACCTCCGCCTCTACCAGGGGGGGCTGGACTATCTGCTCGCCGAGGAGGATCGGTACCGGGTCGCCTACCGGGAGATCGCACTGCGGATGGATAAGCGGCCGGAGGCGCTGGAGGCCACCCTGGAGGCCGATCTGCAGAAAACCGGCAAGGTGCGCGGTAGCTGGCAGTTGCCCCAATGGAGTCTCTCGTCCGCCACGGCAGAGGAACAGCCGGTGGCGGGCCGACTGACGCTGCAACTGGAGGATCTCTCCCTGCTGGCCCTGCTCGTCCCGCGCATCCAGCAACCCGCCGGCAAGGTGGTCGGTGACCTCTCCTTCGGTGGCAGCCTGGGCACCCCCCGCCTCGATGGCCGGATCCGGCTCGAGGAGGGCTCCGTCACCCTGCCCGATCTGGGGATCTCGCTGCAGAAGATCGCCCTGCTGGCCGAAACCCGTCAGGGAAGCAGACTGGCCCTGCAGGGAAGCGCCCGCTCGGGAACGGGAACCCTCTCCCTCACCGGCGAACTGGATTTCAGCTCGCTCAGCCAATGGCAGAGCTGGCTCAGCCTGAAGGGTACGAAGGTGGAGGTGGCGCGGCTCCCCGAGGCAAGGGTGATCGCCTCGCCGGATCTGATGGTCAGGGTCCGGCCGCATATCGTTCAGCTATCCGGCCACGTGGAAATCCCGCGCGCAAAGATAAAACTGCCGGAAAAACAGGGTCTGGTGCCGGTATCCCCCGATGTGGTCGTGGTCGGTGGCGAGGAGAGCGAAACCCCGCGGAAACGCTGGCAAATCGCCACCACAATCGCCTTGAAACTGGGCGAGAAGGTCGAGGTGCGGGGCCACGGCTTCGAGGGGCGCATCAGCGGGCAACTGGCCATCATCGAGGCGCCCGACCGCCCCGCCATCGCCCAGGGGGAACTGGAGATCCACGACGGCAGCTACAAGATCTACGGGCAGAAACTGAGTATCGACGAAGGGCGGCTGCTGTACGCCGCCAGCCCGCTCACCAATCCCGGCCTGCAGTTTCGTGTGGTACGCCGGCAGCGGGATGTGGAGGCGGGCATCCTGGTCTTCGGACGACTCAAGAAACCCCAGCTCCAGCTCTTCTCCACGCCGCCCATGGACGACAGCGACATCCTCGCCTACATCCTGATCGGCAAACCACTGCGCGAAGCCACCACCAGCGAGGGAGACCGGGTGAGCCAGGCGGCCCGTTCGCTGCAACTGGCAGGCGGCACCTGGCTGGCCAAAAGGCTGGGCAAGGAGCTCGACATCGAGGAGGTGAGCATCGAATCCGGTGCCGGCGACGACACCGCTTCACTGGTGCTGGGCAAATACCTGTCACCCCGGCTCTATGTCCAGTACATCATCGGCCTCACCGAAGGGGGCAACATCCTGCGGGCCCGCTACCAGATCAACCAGAACTGGATCCTGGAAAGCGAATCGGGTATCCACAGCGGAGTGGACCTGCTATTTACCCTGGAGCGCTGAGAGCCGCTCACCCATGCTGCGCCGCGCCTCGTACAGCGCCCGCGTATCGTCGTCCCAGTCGCCGACCCCTCTGGCAAAACGTTGGATCTGCTGGCGGGCGAATGGCCACTCCCCGGCGTCACGCAGCAACTGGATATAGGCATAGTCCTCCACCGCTTCCCGGAACCACTTGAGCCGTATGGAGGGCACCGGCCCATCGAAGCCGATGCGATCGCGAAAACCGGGGTAGATGAGAAAGCCCTCCCCGTTCAGCACCAGTCCGCGGCTGTCCGGGTCATTGGGATCGTCGTGCCGGTAGTTGCCGGCGTCCCGCCACACGTCCACATCCGGCTCCCACCAGATGGTGTCCCAATAGAGCAATCCGGTGATCCCGGCAAGGGCGTTGAGCCAGGTGGGAATCCGGTAGTTGATGGGAGCATAGTCGATCAACCACTTGGGGGGATGGGAATCCACCAGCGAACGGCTGAAGGGGTGCGCCCGATCCCACTCGGACGGAACATAGGCCAGCGCCGCGTAGCTCCACACCCGGTTGCCCGCCGCCAACTGCTTGCGGATGGCACCCTTTTCGTAGTAGTCGTCCAGCCACACGGCGTTGAACTCCGGAACCCAGATATCCACATAGCCGTCCAGCGACCCCCAGGCGGTATCCTCCGGTTCCGGCTGCTCGGTGATCATCAGGGGCGCCGGCGTACCGGCCCGTTTCTCCACCTCGTTGAAGAACCGCCCCCAGGAGCGGATCTTGTCGTACGCCGCCTTGCTGGAGGGTTCGTCGAGGAATCCGTAGGGCATGTGCGCCCGATCACTCCAGCCCCGCCGCTTCAGGTAGTTCACATAGCCGGTCAGGAAATTCATCATCCGCTGCCGGTCCCGCCCCAGGGGATCCGCAAATGGGGAGTGCTCCCAGAACAGGTAACTGTAGCTGGCGGCGTGCTTGCGGTCGAAGTAGTAGGCCAGGCCATCCGCCGCCGTGCCGAGACCGGGATAGACGGCGTTGAAATCGGGCTTTCCGGTCACCGGATCCACATTGGGCCGGGTATCGAACAGGAAGGCGGGGGAAAGCAGGTGGTCCAGCAACAGATCGTAATAGCTGCGCACCAGCCGGTTGAAGCGCCGCACGTCCCGTTCCGGAGAGAGCCGGTATATCTCGGCCACCCGGTCACTGTTGAGCCCGAAATCGGATCCCATGGGGGGGACATCCGGCAAAGTGAAGTCCCACACCGTCAGGCGGATGGGCAGCTGGGCGCGCAGCCCCCCTTCCGCGATCACCGTCACCCGCCCGCGATACTCCCCGGCCGGCACCCCTTTCGGAATCCGGAGATCCACCCAGAACGGCTGGTTCTCCCCCTTCACCACGGTGACCGGTACCGCATCATAGACCGGCCCTTCGAGGGGGCGGTTGGAACGCGGATCCCGAAAGGGAATCAGGGCATCGGGGTAGTCCGCGGGGGAAAACTGGGACAGGGGCGAGGGCTTCGTCACCGGGACGTAGTGTTCCCGGTAGAGCACCGCCCCGCTGATCTCCTTCCCTTGCGGCCCCTTCAGGGGACTCACCGTCACGTCCAGCACCCGCAACGGCTTGCGATGGGCGGAAACCACCACCTGGAACGGCTCGGTCTCGTTGCGCGCGGCGTAGAGCCGTACCTCCTTCTCCCCGCGAAACGCCCCGCTGCGCTCCACGCGGGTCATGGCATCCACCGCCCGGACCTCGTAGGGCGGCCTCTTCTCCACCAGGCCGAATGACTCCCCCACGCCGCCGGCATCCACCAGCACCAACCCTGCAGCAGCCGCCAGTGCGGCAATCCCCGTCGCAATCATCGTTCTTCTCCCCCTCATCCCGGTCGTACCCGTTCGCCTTCTCATGTTAACGTATCTTCCTGTAGAATTGCCGGCTGGCAGACAATTCCGGTACCGAATAATCCATGGAACTCTCCCCCCTCACCGCTGTTTCCCCCGTCGATGGCCGTTATGCCGACCGGTGTGCCGTGCTGCGGCCTATTTTCAGCGAATTCGGCCTCATTCGCCACCGCATCCTGGTGGAGGTCCGCTGGCTGCAGTGGCTCGCCGCCCATCCCGGCATCCCCGAGGTGCCGCCGCTGAGTGGCCACGCAAGCCATCTCCTCGACGGTATCGTGGATGACTTCAATCTCGACGATGCCCGTCGGGTGAAGAACATCGAACGAACCACCAACCACGACGTCAAGGCGGTGGAGTACTTTCTCAAGGAGCGGATCGCCGGTAACGCGGAGCTGGAGGCGGTGAGCGAGTTCATCCACTTCGCCTGCACCTCCGAGGACATCAACAACCTGGCCTACGGGATGATGCTGCGCGAGGCCCGTAGTCAGGTGCTGCTGCCAACGATGGATCGGCTCATCGATGAGATCACCGATCTCGCCCATCGCCATGCCGATCTGCCCATGCTCTCCCGGACCCATGGCCAGCCCGCTTCGCCCACCACCCTGGGCAAGGAGATGGCCAACACCGCCGCCCGCCTGCGGCGCCAGCGGGAACAGGTGAGTGCGGTCTCCCTGCTGGGGAAGATCAACGGCGCGGTGGGCAACTACAACGCCCACCTGGTCACCTATCCCGAGGTGGACTGGGAGCGGACGGCCCGGGAGTTCGTCACCAGCCTGGGTCTGGAATGGAATCCCTACACCACCCAGATCGAGCCCCATGACTACATTGCGGAGCTGTTCGATGCAGTGAGCCGCTTCAACACCGTGCTGCTGGATTTCGACCGGGATGTCTGGGGTTACATCTCCCTCGGATATTTCCGGCAGCGGACGGTGGCCGGCGAGGTGGGCTCCTCCACCATGCCGCACAAGGTGAACCCCATCGATTTCGAGAACTCGGAGGGAAATCTCGGCCTGGCCAACGCCGTCTTCGCCCACCTGGGCAGCAAGCTGCCGATCTCCCGCTGGCAGCGGGATCTGACCGACTCCACCGTCCTGCGCAACCTGGGGGTGGGTATCGCCTACTCCGTCATCGCCTGGCAGGCCACGCTGAAGGGGATCACCAAGCTGGAGGCCAATCCGCAACGGTTGCAACAGGACCTGGAGGAGAACTGGGAGGTGCTGGCGGAACCCATCCAGACGGTGATGCGCCGCTACGGCATCGAACAGCCCTATGAAAAACTCAAGGAGCTGACCCGTGGCAGGCGGGTGGACCGGGAATCACTGCGGGCCTTCATCCGGTCGCTCGAGATTCCGGAAGAAGCGAAGGAGCGGTTGTTGCGGCTGACCCCGGCCGACTACGTGGGCAACGCAGCCGAACAGGCACGAAAGATATGAATCGGCCTCCATTGATCCTCGCCTCCTCCTCTCCTGCACGCCGGCAGTTGATGGAGCGGCTGAAGGTTCCGTTCGAGGCCATCTCACCCGAGGCGGACGAAAGCGCCCGCCCCGGCGAGCCGCCGGAAGCGCTGGTGCTCCGCCTGGCGGAGGCGAAGGCCCGCGCCGTGGCGGAACATCGCCCGGACGCCCTGGTGATCGGCTCCGACCAGGTGGCGGTCATGGAGGGGGAGATCGTCGGCAAACCCGGCAGCCACGAGCGGGCGCTGGAGCAACTCCGGGCCGCCTCCGGAAACCGCATCACCTTTCACACCGGTCTCTGCCTGTTCAACGCCGGAACCGGCTCACTCCAGCTGGATCGCGTTCCCTGCACGGTCTGGTTCCGCCGGCTCACCCCCCGGCAGATAGAGAACTACCTCCGCAAGGAACAGCCCTATGGCTGTGCCGGCAGTTTCAAATCGGAGGGACTCGGCGTCACCCTCATCGAGCGGCTGGAGGGGGAGGATCCCAATGCATTGATCGGTCTGCCACTGATCCGGCTGGTGAAAATGCTGGAGCGGGAGGGATTCGACCTGCTGGAGGGGTAAGGCCGGTCGTATCCATCGTACGGAACGAGGCGGTAACTGTTCAGGCCAGCTCCTCGCTGATGCGCTGCAGTGCCTGCAAGGGATCGGCAGCGCGGGTCACCGGTCGCCCGACCACCAGATAGTCGGCCCCCGCCCTCTGCGCCTCCGCCGGAGTGAGGGTGCGGGTCTGATCCCCTTGCGCGGCCCACGAGGGGCGTACGCCGGGGGTCACCAGACAGAACGGCCCGCCGATGCGCTGCCGCAGTTCCGCAACTTCCTGCGGAGAACAGACCACGCCGTCCATACCGGCCGCATGTGCCAGCGCCGCCAGGCGATTGACGTTCTCCTGAGGTGATCCCGTCAATCCGATCTCGTGGATGTCCCGTTCGCCCATGCTGGTCAGGATGGTGACCGCGGTCAGCAGGGGGCGGTGCGCCCCGGCCTCGATCGCCTCCCGGGCCGCCTCCATCATGCGCCTGCCCCCCAGCGCATGGACATTGACCATCCACACCCCCAACTCGGCGGCTGCGCGGCAGGCCCCCGCCACCGTGTTGGGGATGTCATGAAACTTGAGATCGAGAAACAGCTCGAAACCCGACCCCACCAGCCGTTCCACCACCGCGGTTCCACCACGGGTGAACAGCTCCTTGCCAACCTTCAAGCGGCAGTGGGCCGGATCCAGCCGCCGGGCGAAACGGAGTGCCTCGGCCGGATCGGCAAAATCCAGCGCAACGATGATGCGCGGCGGAGAGAAGAGAACGTTCATCACGGGCGTTCAGGACACCATGAGGGAAAGGGTGCGGGTTCTGTCCGGCTGCGGATTCTGCTTGATGCCGTGCAACGGCTTGATCGCTCCCCAGCGCTTGCAGCTCGGGCATTGCCAATGGAGCACCCTGCCCTGGAATCCGCAGTTGTGGCACAGGTAGTCCGGATCCCCTTCCACCAAGCTTCTGACGATCTCGCCGATCCCCGCGAGCAGCCGTTGCTCGGGGATCTCGTCACACCGTGCCGCCAGTTCGCAAAACCGGTCCAGCCCACGCAAGGAAGGGTGTTCGTGCAGGTAGTCCAGCAGGGCGGTCGCGGCCTGTCGCCCCCCCTGCCGCTCGCAGATGGTCCCGGCCAGCGCCAGCATGATACCGAGGCTCCCGTGGCGGGCCACCACCGTCTCCAGGTAGCCCTGCATCTCCTCCTCCCTGCCAAGCTCCCGGTAGCAATCCTGTATGGCCGGGATCGCCTCCGGGAGAAAATCGGCGTCCTGCTCTTCCACACGCTGGAGAATACCAAGCGCCTTCTCGTAATCCCCCCTCTCCATCACCATCGTTCCTTCCATGAGGCTGGCACGGACACAGGAGGGCCAGATGGCGCGGGCCCGTTCGATCATCTGCTGCGCAAGCCTGGAATCCCCTCCCCTGCGGGCCTCTTCGGCGAGCTCGCAGTAGTGCTGGGCGATGGTCGGCCGGACATCCTCCACACCGCACTGCTCCAGCTTGAATCCGGCATCGATGGCCTTCTGCCAGTCCTTCTCCTGCTGGTAGATGTCGATCAGGTGGCGCAGGGAGTCCGTCAGGTATTCCCCTTTTTTCACCAGCTCCTGAAAGAGGTTCTCGGCACCATCCAGCAGGCCGGCACGCATGTAGTCCTCTCCGAGCTCGAACAGGGCCCGAATCCGCTGTTCATCGCTCAGGGTGGTGCGATCCACCAGGTTCTGGTGGATACGGATGGCCCGATCCACCTCCCCCCGGTTACGGAACAGGCTGCCCACGGCCAGGTGCAGCTCGATGGTCTCGCTGTCCTCCTCCAGCATGCGGATGAAGATGTCGATGGCCTTGTCGTGCTGGTCATCGAGCAGGTAGCTCAGGCCACGGAAATAGTCGGGAGGAAGCTGGCGATTCTCCCCTTCCCCGGACGACTGCTGACGACGCGCCAGCAGCCAGCCGGAGGCCGCCGCCACCGGAAGCAGAAGAAAGAGAATCGTCTCGGCACCCATCTCAACCCTTGCCGGGCTGCGCGGTGGCGCGCAGATTCTCGAGCTGCTTCTGGGCGTCGTGAAGCGTCCTGCGCAGGCGCAGCGCCTCCCCCTTGGCACCCATGATCTTGCCCATGGTGGCCAGAACACCCAGCACGCCCCCCACGGCGAGGGAGAGCACGATCAGCAGTGCCAGCGGCATCTCCACGCTGCCCAGGTAGTAGTTCACTTTCACCGGTTCGAGATTGATGACGGCGAAGGCCAGCCCGATAGCCAGTACGACCAGAAAAAACAAAAGGAAAATGATACGTTTCATGTTCGCTCCATCCCTCAGGTCAACCGTTCCACCGTATCCTATCCCGCCCCGGTTCTTTATACCAGCAAAACAGCACCGCTCCTTGCCATTTGGCAGGAACCGGAACGGGTCGGTGAGCCGTTGAAAAAGCCGCCGGGGACTTTTTCAACGGCCTGCCGGGGGTTCAGGGCGCTTTCCCCAGCTCCAGCAACAGGGCGTTGAGCCGCGCCACGAAGGTGGCGGGGTCGTCCAGTTGTCCCCCTTCCGCCAGCACCGCCTGGTCGAACAGTACCTCCACCCAGTCGTCGAAGCGTTTCCCCGGCTTCTCCTCGCGCAGCTTGAGCACCAGCGGATGCTCGGGGTTCAGCTCGAGGATGGGCTTGCTGGAGGGGACCTCCTGACCCGCCTCCTTAAGGATGCGCTCTAGATGGGTACCCATGTCGTAGAGGTCGCTCACCAGACAGGCGGGGGAGTCGGTCAGACGATGGGTCAACCGGACCTCCTTGACCCGGTCCCCCAGCGCCTTCTCCACCCGCTTCACCAGATCCTTGAACTCCTTGGCGATCTTCTTCTGCTCTTTCTTCTCCTCTTCGTCCTCGAGATCGCCGAGATCCAGCTCCCCCTTGGCGATGGATTTCAGCGGCTTGCCATCGAACTCGGTGAGCGAAGAGACCAGCCATTCATCCACCCGGTCAAACAGCAGCAGCACCTCGATCCCCTTTTTGCGGAAGATCTCCAGGTGCGGACTGTGCCGGGCGGCGTTGTAGCTGTCGGCGGTGATGTAATAGATGTATTTCTGCCCCTCCTTCATCCGCTCCACATAGTCGGCCAGGGAGACATTCTGGGTATCGTCCCCGTTGTGGGTGGAGGCGAAACGGAGCAGCTTGGCAATCCGCTCCCGGTTGGCATAATCCTCCGCCGGCCCCTCCTTCATCACCTTGCCGAACTCGGACCAGAAGGTGGCGTATTTCTCCGGCTCGTTCTTCGCCATACCATCCAGCAGATCGAGCACCTTGCGCACCGAGCCGGAGCGGATGGAATCGATCACCTTGCTCTGCTGAAGGATTTCGCGGGAGACGTTGAGGGGCAGGTCGTTGGAATCGATCACCCCGCGCACGAAGCGCAGATAGTTGGGCATCAGCTGCTCGGCATCGTCCATGATGAACACCCGGCGGACATAGAGCTTGACGCCGTGGCGACGTTCCCGGTCCCACAGATCGAACGGCGCCCGCTTGGGGATGTAGAGCAGTGAGATATACTCCAGCTTGCCCTCGATCCGGTTGTGGGTCCAGGCCAGCGGATCCTCGAAGTCGTGGGCCACATGTTTGTAGAACTCCTTGTACTCCTCCTCCGAGATCTCGTTGCGGGGCCGTGCCCACAGTGCCGAGGCCTTGTTGATCTGCTCCCACTCCCCGGTCTCCTTCTCCCCCTCTTCCTTGGGCATCAGGATAGGAATGTCGATGTGATCCGAATATTTGTGGATGATGTTGCGCAGCCGGAAGCCGTCGAGAAACTCATCCTCCCCCTCCCGCAGATGGAGCACGATCTCGGTTCCGCGATCCGGCTTCTCCACCGTCTCCACGGTGAACTCCCCCTCGCCGCTGGACTCCCAGCGCACCCCATGCTCCGGACCCATCCCGGCCCGGCGGGTGGTCAGGGTCACCTTGTCGGCGACGATGAAGGCGGAGTAGAAGCCGACACCGAACTGGCCGATTAACTTGGCATCCTTGGCCTGGTCTCCGGTCAGGCTCTCCAGGAACTGCTGGGTCCCGGACTTGGCGATGGTGCCGATGTTCTCGATCACCTCCTCCCGGGACATTCCGATCCCGTTGTCCTGCACGGTGATGGTGCGCGCCTCCTTGTCATAGCTCACCCGAATCTTCAGCTCGCTGTCATCCTCATAGAGCGCACTGTCGCTCAGCGCCTCGAAACGCAGCTTGTCGGCCGCATCAGCGGCGTTGGAGATCAGCTCACGCAGGAAGATCTCCTTGTTGCTGTAGAGAGAATGGATCATCAGCTTGAGCAGCTGCCGGGCCTCGGCCTGGAAACCAAGGGTCTCTTTATGAGCTTCTACGGTTGTCATGTTCGATTCAGCTCCTCCGGAATGGTGAAAAATGTTCGTTTATCTATAAGGATACCACCCGTGAAGTTCAAGGATAAATTCCCCGTTCCCCTTGACCCCGAACTGGGGGCAGGAAATACTTGTGTACCGGCGAAGCACAAGAGAACAGAAGGAAACAGATGAAATGACCCCCCGCACGATATCCACCCGCCCTTTCACCGATCAGCGCCCCGGCACCTCCGGCCTGCGCAAGAAGGTGACCCGTTTCCAGGAACCCCACTATCTGGAGAACTTCGTCCAGTCCATCTTCGACAGCGTCGGAAAGCTGCAGGGCGAGACTCTGGTGGTAGGGGGCGACGGCCGCTACTTCAACCGGGAGGCGATCCAGACCATCATCCGCATGGCGGCGGCCAACGGCATCGGCCACCTGCTGGTGGGACGGGCGGGGCTGCTCTCCACGCCGGCGGCGTCGGCCGTCATCCGCAAGCATGGCGCCGCCGGCGGCATCATCCTCTCCGCCAGCCACAACCCCGGGGGTCCCGACGGGGATTTCGGCATCAAATTCAACACCGCCAACGGCGGGCCGGCTCCGGAGAAAATCACCGAGGCCATCTACCGGCGCACTCTGGAGATCGATCGCTATCTCACCCTGGACTGCCCCGACCTCCCGCTGGACCACCTCGGCTCCCACCGACTGGGGGAAACCACCGTGGAGATCATCGATCCGGTGGCGGACTACGCCCAGTTGATGGAGGCGCTGTTCGATTTCGACGCCATCCGCGAGCTGCTGCAGGGCGGCTTCACCCTGCGCTTCGACGCCATGCACGCAGTCACCGGACCCTACGCCCACGAGATCCTGGAAAACCGCCTCGGCGCCCCCTCCGGAACGGTGATGAACGGCACCCCGCTGCCCGATTTCGGCGGCGGCCACCCCGATCCCAACCTGGCATACGCCCGGGAACTGGTGGAGCTTCTCTTCTCCGACGACGGCCCCGATTTTGGCGCCGCCTCCGATGGCGACGGCGACCGTAACATGATCCTGGGACGAAACTTCTTCGTCACCCCTTCCGACAGCCTCGCCCTGCTCACCGCCAATGCGCGGCTGGTTCCCGGCTACCGGAACGGCATCGCGGGGGTGGCCCGCTCCATGCCCACCAGCCTGGCGGTGGACCGGGTGGCGGAAAAGCTGGGCATCGAGTGTTACGAAACCCCCACCGGCTGGAAATTCTTCGGCAACCTCATGGATGCCGGCAAGGTGACCCTCTGCGGCGAGGAAAGCTTCGGCACCGGCTCCAACCACATCCGGGAGAAGGATGGCCTGTGGGCGGTGCTGTTCTGGCTGAACATCCTGGCGGCACGCCGGCAATCGGTTGCGGAGATCGTCCGGCAGCACTGGGCGGAGTATGGCCGCAATTTCTACACCCGCCACGACTACGAAGAGCTGGAGATGGCGGCGGCGCAGGGGGTCATGCAGCACCTCGAACAACAGTTCGCCATCCTGCCCGGCCAGCAGTTCGGCTCCTTCCGGGTCACCTCCTGCGACAATTTCAGCTATACCGATCCGGTGGATGGCAGCGTCAGCAGCAACCAGGGAATTCGCATCCTGTTCGATGGGGGCTCACGCATCGTCTACCGCCTCTCCGGCACCGGCACCGTAGGAGCCACCCTGCGGATCTACATTGAGTCCTACGAACCGGATCCCGGGAAACAGCTGCAGGATCCACAGGAGGCACTGGCTCCCCTCATCGAGATCGCCGGCCGGCTGGCGGAGCTTCCCGCCCGAACCGGAAGAACCGCGCCGTCGGTCATCACTTAGCGATGCGCATTGGAAACCATGAAGCCCAGCGATATTCAAAAAAGGCGGCTATCGGTTTTTCTTTTTCTCAGGAGAAGAAAATCGGAAGCATGTGCATGTAATTTCGGGAGAGGATGAAGCAAGCCTTCTTGGCTTAGAACTTGCGAGAAACCAAAAAAGAGATCGATTCGCTGATAGAGGCTCATTGCAATGAGCTCATTCGCACATGGGTAAAGGCACTTCCCAGGTTGAGGTTACAAATATATCAGCTCACGGGATCTGGTTGCTTGCACACGGCAAAGAGTTATTCATACCGTACGAAGATTTTCCCTGGTTCAAGGATCAACCAGCAAACGCCATCTTGGACCTTGAAGAACAATCACCAGGGCATTTTTATTGGCCAAAAATGGATGTCGATCTAACGGAGGAAATCATTGAACATCCAGAACGGTTTCCGTTGAAGGCGAAAAGCACATAGCAATTCGCTCGAAAGGAACGACACAGGAATCGGTAGCGGCCATCTGGTTCGCCTTATTTTCTTTTTCTTAATCCCCCATGAGGATTTGCTTTTGTAGTTATTAGCAACTGTCTTTAACGCAATAATGCAAGCCTGACCCGTTCGTATTATGCGCGGTTGATGAGCAAGCTGTCCGGGCACCCAATATTATTCAAAACACTTATAGTACGACTTCGTTGCAATTTTAAGCATCTCTCTATCACCTATGCTGTCTCCATAGGCATATATAGTACTGTATTCTGATAAGTTATATTTGTCTTTAATTCTTTTTGCTTTCTCTATCCCGTAGCAATTTCGGGTCGCAAAGTTACCAGTAATTACTCCATTTTTTATTTCAAGACGGGTAGCAATTAGATCTAATCCGTTTTTATCACACCAAGGTTTGACATAAGACTCTATGGATGCCGATACGATGACAACTTTGTGTTTCTGGCCTTTATGCCAGGCTATTCGTTCCATCGCGTTTGCTCTCAGGATGGTATCGATGTGCTTGAGAGAGTATTCGTTGGCGACCTCGATGAACTTTTCTTCATCCATACCTTTGAAGAAGTACGAGAGCATCATCTGTTTGGCTTTGTAGTTGGGGATGAGCTTTAGCTTATAAGCGGTGAGCATTGGTGACAAGGCAGCCATTCCCCATAAGAATCTGGTATCACCGACGACAAAGCGGATGAATTTTATGAAGCTATCATCTGTGGTAATAGTGCCGTCGAAGTCGAAG
>WFNS01000217.1 GCA_015488495.1 Gammaproteobacteria bacterium
GCCACCACGCCCGGGAGCTGCTCGGCCACCTGCTGGAACAGCTTGGGCTTCCCTACAACAAGCCCCCTTTCCACTTCGAGGATGCCGGTTGGGTGGGTTGCCGTCTGGCCGAGCTGCTGCCCCTCTCGCTCGGGCAGAAACAGCAGTTGTTGCAGCTCAACGATCCCCTGGAGCGCCTGGAACGGCTCCATGCGTTGCTGAAGAAGATGGGGATCCGGCGAACCGGAGCAGAATGACCTCGCCATCCCAGTTCAACACACCGTTCACCGGCACCTGCCGGTGGACCCGCCTGGAAAGCACCCCTTGCATCGCCGCCGCCTCTTCGGTGAAGAGGCTCAAGGGGCCGGAAAAATCCACTTCGGTACGACCGACGGTAAGCAGCCCGGCGAGTCGCGAAAAACGAAGGTAGCTCACGTTCCCCTGCCACAACGGAACGTCTCCCGGGGTCAGTATCCGATCGGTGGCCCACAACCTGAGCACCAGCAAACGCTCCTCCTCCAACGGCTGCACCAGCCGTAGCGCCTCGTGACGGCCGCCGTTCACCTGGGGCAGCACCGGCAGAGCCAGGGGATCCTCCCGTGACGCCAGCATACGCAGTGTGTGCGGGAGATCCAGAGGGGGCGGGGACCGCCACCCCGTGCGGGAGAGCCGCTCCCGGATCGCCCCCAGTGAACCCGCCCACTGAACCGTGAGAGGGTGATCCCGGAGGCCACGAAAATCGGCCCGGTAAGCTGGCAATTCCCTCCATCCCCGTTCCCACCAGAACGCCATGTCGAGCGGGTGCGAGACGGTGACCGGTTCGTAGCGGGCCAGCTCACGGTCAAACCGGAACTCCCCCCAGACGGCGGCCACCACCAGCCCCATAACCGTGACCAGGGCGAGCCGCGCAGCCCCTACCCGACGCCTCCTGTTCCCCGCCTCCGGCTGCACATGACGCCGATAGGCGATCCCCACCAACGCGGCCCACATCACCCCCACGCCGAACCCACCCAGCACATCGGAGAACCACTGCGCGCCCAGATACAGACGGGAGAATCCAATCAGCGCCGCCAGGGCGCCGGCCAGGGCGTAGGGCAACCAGCGCCACACGACGGGAAGCGCCCCCGCCGCGATGATCGCCAGCATGCCATATACCGTAGTTGCCAACGCAGTGTGCTCGCTGGGGAACGAGAACAGGTCGATCCCCGAGGCAGACAGGGGTACGGGCCGCTCGATGGCACTCACCATCTTGAGGACCAGGACCATCGCCTCGGAGCAGAGGGCCGCGGCCAACAGATGGAAAATCACCCGCCACGCCCCCGACCAGGCAAGCCAGAGCGTGATCACCGCCAGCAGCAGCGCTACCACCGCCCGGTCTCCGAACCAGGTGACGAACACCATGATCTGGTCGGCCCAGGGGGTACGAAGGGTCTGCAATGCGTTGAAAATCAGCAGATCCAGATTGCCCAGCAACCGGCTCTCCTGGAGTGCGGTGATCAGCAGAACCGAGAGAGTGACCGCCAGAAAGAGCGTCACGGAAAGAACCGCCAGGCCTCGGGCCTCGGGATGCTCCGGATCCAGTAGCGCTTCGGCGATCTGTCCCACCAAGGGATGGCGGCGGCTCCAGCGCAGTATGCCACCGATCACCGGGTTGGCGCGTGGCTGCAACAACCAGAATATCCGCCGTATCAACCAAAGGGTGACCAGTACTACGGAAAACAGCAACAGCATCAGGATGGCCAGCCGCCCGGCCACCTCGGTCGCCATGCTCAACGAACTGCTGAACACCACGCCAGGCAGAATATAGGCAGGCGCCCAGAGCAGCGCGGAGAAGACGTTGATCAGGCTGAACCGCCAGGCCGGCATGTCCATCATCCCGGCCACCACCGGAATGATGGGGCGAACCGGACCCACGAAGCGCCCGAACAGGACCCCTTTCCCGCCGTGGCGCCTGAAGAACACCTCCCCTTTCTCGATCAACGCGGGGTGGCGGGTGAATGGCCAGATGAATCGCAATCGATCGTGATAATAGCGCCCCAGCCAGTAGCTGATGCCATCGCCCACCACCGCACCGGCAACCGCCCAGGCCAAAGTAGGCCACAGCGCCATCACCCCGCTCCCCACCAGTGCACCGATCACGAACATCAACACGGCACCCGGAACGAACAGCCCCACCACGGCCAGCGACTCTCCCGCAGCGATGAGGAACACCAACCAGCCCGCCAAATCGGGATGATCGGCTATCCATCGGGTGACAGTTTCAAGAAAGGCGGCGGCGTCCATGCGTGAATTCTACCTGCAAGATCACCGTTTCACGCAACCGACCACGGGAAAGGGGTTCGGAAAAACGGCTCAGCGCACCTCTGCGCGCCCGCTCCCTCGGGGATCACTGGCCGCCAGCACCCGCCCTTCCTGTTTGTCCCAGAGGATAGCCTGCATGTTACCGTAGGAACGTTCCAGCTCCTTCAGTCGGTGCCCCTTCGACCGCAGGGCACGCAGAGTCCCCTCGTCCAGCGCGCCGGGCTCCAGCTGGATCTCATCGGGCAGATATTGGTGATGGAAACGGGGCTTGGCCACCCATGCCTTGGGGGATCGGCCCGCTGCATACTCCAGCGTGGCCAGCAACACCATGCTGATGATACGACTGCCACCGGGGGTTCCCAGTATGGCGATCCCCTTGTCGCTCTCCAGAAAGGTGGGCGTCATGCTCGACAGAGGACGTTTTCCCGGTGCAATGGCGTTGGCCTCCGCTCCCACCAGCCCATAGACATTGGCCACACCGGGCTTGGCCGAGAAGTCGTCCATTTCGTCGTTGAGCAGCACGCCGGTGCCCGGTGGCACGAAGCCGGAGCCGAACGGATAGTTGATACTCAGGGTCGCCGCAACGCGGTTTCCTTCCCTGTCGAGAATGGAGAAGTGGGTGGTATCCCTGCCTCCGGACAAACCCGCCACCCCCGGCAGTGCCGAACTGGGCGTGGCCCGATCCAGGCGGATACCGGCAGCCAGCCCGGCCGCATAGTCGGGAGAGAGAAGACGCCGCAATGGCATGGGGACGAAATCGGGATCCCCCAGATATTGGGCCCGATCCCGATAGGCCCTGCGCATCGCCTCCACCAGCAGGTGAACACGGTCTGCCTCGCCAAGCCGCCCCAGATCGAACTGCTGGAGGATGTGGAGCATGGTCAGCAGCACGACGCCCCCGGAAGATGGCGGTGCTGCCGAGACCACCCTTATCCCACCTGCCTTGCCCTCGACCGGCCGGCGCTCCACCACACGATAGTTCTTCAGGTCCGCCAGCGTCCAGATCCCACCCGCCCGGCGCACCCCTTCCACCAGCCGTCTGGCCACCCTTCCCTCATAGAAGCCGGCCGCGCCCCGTTGCGCGATGGCCTGCAGGGTCTCGGCCAACTCCGGCTGCCGCAGCCGGAAGCCGGGCGCAGGAACCTGGCCCTCGTGCAGGAAGACAGCCGCAGCGGCGGGAGAACGGCGCAACGCAGCGAGCCGGAACCGGGCCATGCGATGATAGGATTCATCCACGGGAAATCCCTTCCGGGCCAGCCGGATGGCGGGGGCAAGGGAAACGGAGAGGGACAATCTGCCGTAATGACGGGCCAGATGGACCAATGCAGCCGGTGTCCCCGGAATACCCGCCGCCAGAGGACCGTCGATGGAGAGACCGGGGACCACATCTCCCTTCTCGTCCAGGTACATATCCCGACGAGCGGCAGCGGGAGCGGTCTCCCGTCCATCCAGCATCACCCGATGCCCATCGGCGGCGCGATGCAGCAGCCAGAAGCCTCCTCCGCCCAGTCCGGAACCGGTGGGTTCCACCACCCCCAGCACCGCGGTAACCGCTACCGCCGCGTCGAAGGCGTTGCCTCCCGCAGCAAGGATCTCGAAACCGGCCTCAGTGGCGAGGGGATGGGCGCTGGCGATGGCTGCTGCCGGCGGTCTCTCAGCCCAGGCGGCCAGCGGGACGAAGAGGAAGACGATGAGGCAAAGAGAAAAGGCGGAGAACCTCCGCCTTTCATCGATGAAACGGTTTCCCGCTCTGTGGTGCATGCCCCGACTCGACGGAATCAGCGGATGTAATATCTGACTCCGATGGAGAGCATGTCTCGATCACCAAACTCGAAGGCCGCTTTCACTGCCAACTGCGAGTTGATGCTGTATAACACGGCCGGGGTAAAGGTCAAATCGTTGTCGAACAGGCTGTTGTAGCTGAGATCGGCATTCACCTCGAGATTGCGCTGGGGCTCGAAACGCAACCGCGCCCCCAGGCGAAGTCCGCTGTCCTTGTCATCGGCCTTGTGGTTACCCACCACCCACTCACTCTTTCCCTGCAGCAGAGCGGCATGAAACATGAGATCACTCTTCTCCAGATTCTTGAGCTGATAGTGGTACCCTCCCCCGACCGCGATCACCCGATAGTCGAGATCGATGCCATTTTTCGAGCTGCTGGTGGAAAGATATTCTCCGATCACGTTCCAGTTCGGCTTGACATCGAAGGAGATCCCGGCGGAGAGGCCGCTGAAGCCCTCGTCCATGTCCACATATTCCAGCTCGGCGTAGCTGTAGGAAAACCAGGAAGGATAGACCTTGCTCAGTCTGAACTCCGCGGCGGTAGCGGCCGTCGAGAGCAGTGCCAGCATCGAGCCGGCAGCAAACAGAATCTTCTTGTTCATGACTTCTCCATTGAAAGGAACGGCCCCGTTCCGGTACCCATCGGCCCCGGAATGGGAATGATGCCAGAAGCGTCAAAGAGTTGCCAGCACCCGGCCCGCGGCGGCGATGGTCGCATCGATATCCTCGTCACTGTGTGCGCCGGAGACGAACCCCGCCTCGAAGGCCGAGGGTGCCAGATAGATCCCTTCGTTCAGCATGCCGTGGAAGAATAGTTTGAACCGGTCCACGTCACAGAACTCCACCACCTGGGTGTAACTGCTGACACTCTCTTCCTCGGTGAAGAAGAGGCCGAACATACCGCCAACGGTATTGGCGGTCATGGGTACCCTTGCCTTGCGAGCCTCCTCCAGGATGCCGCCGACCAGATGTTCCGTCTTCCGGGTCAGTTCTTCGTAGAATCCGGGCCGGCTGACAATCTCTAGGGTGGCGAGTCCTGCCGCCATCGCCACCGGGTTACCCGACAACGTACCGGCCTGGTAGATCGGTCCCAGCGGAGCGATCTGCTCCATGATCTCCCGCTTGCCACCAAAGGCGCCCACCGGCATACCTCCTCCAATCACCTTGCCCAGTGTAGTGAGGTCCGGCTCCACTGCATAATGGGACTGGGCACCACCGAGGGCGACCCGGAAACCGGTCATCACCTCGTCGAAGATGAGAACGCTCTCATACTCGTCGCAAATGTCCCGCAACCCTTCCAGGAACCCCTCTACCGGCGGAATACAGTTCATGTTGCCGGCCACCGGCTCGACGATGATACAGGCGATCTGCCCGCCCACCTTGGCAAAGGCATCGCACACCGCCGCCAGATCGTTGTATGGCAGGGTCAAGGTGTGCTCGGCCAGCGCCGCAGGCACTCCCGGAGAGCTGGGAACGCCCAGCGTCAACGCTCCGGAACCTGCCTTCACCAGCAGGGAATCGGAGTGGCCATGGTAACACCCCTCGAACTTGACGATCTTGTCGCGCCCGGTGAAACCACGCGCCAGACGAATGGCGCTCATGGTGGCCTCGGTACCCGAGTTGACCATGCGCACCAGATCCAGAGAGGGCACCAGCTCGCATACCCGATCCGCCATGCGGGTCTCCAGTACCGTAGGGGCACCGAAACTGAGGCCGTTACGGGCCGTACTGACCACCGCCTCGATGACATCCGGGTGCGCATGGCCCGCGATCATCGGGCCCCAGGAACCGACATAATCGATGTAGCGCGTACCATCCTCCGCGTAGAGATAGGCGCCCTCTCCCTTGCGGAAGAAGATTGGCTCGCCCCCGACCCCCCGGAACGCCCGCACCGGAGAGTTCACTCCGCCGGGGATGTGTCGCTGAGCCTGTTCGAACAGTTCGTGTGAGTGGTACATAGTCGTTTCCCTAAGCTATTTTTTCTGATATTTTCCCGGCAAAGGTGGTCACCGGAAAGCAGCGAGGAGTGCCAGAGCCCTCATTCATCCATCCCGAAACAGCCTTGCGTAACGCTGCGCTGCGGCAAGGATGTCCTCCTTGCCGAACACCCCTTCCACTACCGCCAGTGCATCCGCTCCCGCCTCGATCAACCGCCTGCCATTTTCCGGAGAAATACCGCCGATGGCAACTATGGGAACGCGCAGCGCCTCCCTGGCCCGCTGCAGCAGCTCCAGCGGGGCTCGCACCGCGTCGGGTTTGGTACGGGAAGGGAAGAAGCTGCCAAATGCGACGTAGTCACAACCCGCGGCTTCCGCCCGTCTGGCGCGTTCGAGGTGATCATAACAGGAGACCCCAATCAGGGCCGCCGGTCCGAGCAGCGCCCGCGCCTCCCTGATGGTGCGGTCCTCCTTGCCCAGATGGACGCCGTCGGCGCCGCAGTTGTGGGCCAGCTCCGGATCGTCGTTGATAATGAGGGGAACGTTCCGCTCCCGGCACACTCTGGCCAGCGCAGTCGCCTCTTCCAGCCGCCGCAAGGAATCGGACGATTTGTCCCGATACTGGACCACACGGGCACCACCATCGATGGCCAACCTCACACAGGCGACGATGTCACGGCGGTCCCATTCCCGCCGCGCCGTGATCACGTACAACCCGCGAATCGAGTGGTCACTCACGGTTTCACCCAGTAGAAGCGGTTGGGCAGGTACTGCCCCATTCCCGCCCGATGGCCGTGGCGCAACGCCTGCCAGGTGTACTCCTGCGCCTCCTGGACTGCACCGAAGATCTCCCGGCCGTGGGCCAGCAAACCGGCGATGGCGGAAGCCAGGGTACACCCCGAACCGTGGTAGTCGTTCTGCAGGCGTTGCCAGCTCCAGCTTTCCAGCCTGCGGTGATTTCCATACAAGGTATTGACAACCTCGGGTGTGGCCTCGTGGGTTCCGGTGATGAGCACGAACTCGCAACCGTACCCCTCCAGCTCCTCGGCACAGGCATCCAGGCTGTCCGCCTCGGGCGCCAGTATGCGCGCTTCATGGCTGTTCGGCGTCACCAGGGTGGTGAGCGGAAAGAGCAGGGAGATCATCGCCTCCCGCAGCTCCTCGTCAGCCAGTTCACTGCCATCCCCCGAGATCAATACCGGGTCGAGCACCACCGGGATATCGGGGTAGTCCTTGAGCAGGGTGTGGATCACCTCCACGTTCTCCACACTGCCAAGCATACCCAGCTTGAACACCGAGACCGGCATGTCTTCCAGCACGGCACGTGCCTGCTCCACCACCCGCACGCCCGCAACCGGCTCGCAGGAAAACACCCGAGCAGTGTCCTGCACCGTCAAGGTGGTGATCACCGGCGCCAGCCGCGCACCGACGGCCGCCACCGCCTCGCCATCGGCCAAAATCCCGGCCCCTCCGGTGGGATCGCTCCCGGAGAAGGCCATCACGACCGGAACCGCGCGCTCTTCGTCCATATTTCTCCCCAGGATATAGCTGCTCAGCTACTTCAAAGCCTTGCAATTCGTGGAGTAGCCAGCCCGGAATAGCCAGTGAAACAGCAACGACTCAGTCATCTTCAGCATCGGGCCAGTGCCGGGCATCCTTCTTGTTGCGCTTGCGCATATCCGCTGGCAGCAGCGGATCATCGTCGTCCATCAGAAGGCGGTTTCCATCTCCCTCCAGATCGTCATATTGCCCCCGCCTGATGGCCCAGATCAGGAGCACCACCATGCCAAGCCCCATGAACAGCATGCCGGGAATCAGTGAATAGATTACTTCCATCGTTCAATCGCCCATGTCTCATCGAGTAAATTGGGTGCGAATCCGCGCCGAGTTTCCAATCACCAGCAGGGAGCTGATGGGCATGGCAATCGCCGCCACCAGAGGGGTGACATAGGCCATCATGGCCAATGGCACCATCACACTATTGTAGACCAAAGAGATACCAATATTCTGACGAATGGTGCGCAAGGTCCGGCGCGACAACGCCACTGCCTGCTCCACCTTGTTCAACTCGTCGCTCATCAAGACGATGTCCGAACTCTCCATGGAGGCATCGGTCCCGGATCCCAGCGAGATTCCCACATCGGCCCGGATCAAGGCCGGTGCATCGTTGATGCCGTCGCCCACCATCGCCACCTTCACCCCGCTTTCCTGAAACCGCCGGATGACGCGATCTTTGTCATCGGGGAGCACCTCGGCGATCACCTCCATTCCCCCCAGACGCTCCGCCACCGCCTCGGCCACCGGTCGGCTGTCACCGCTGAGCAGGGTCAGCCGCATCCCCTGTCTGCGCAGCGACTCCAGCAGAGGGGCGGCGGAGGGGCGCAACTGGTCGGCCACCGCGAACAGGGCCACCTCCCGCCCATCCATCGCCATGTAGACACAGGTCACCCCCTGGGCCTCGAGCCGCTGGGTCATTTCGATGAATGCGTTCTCCACCGGAACGCCATTGAGTTCCAGCCAGGCCCGGCTCCCCAGCAGGATCTTCCTTCCTTCCATCTCCGCCCCGATTCCGAATCCGGATCGGTTCTCGAAATGATCCAACGTGCTGGAATCCACCTCTGTCCCCTGCTCCCGGGCCTCGCTCACGATGGCCTGGGCGATGATGTGTTCGGAACGGCTCTCAGCCGTCGCCGCCAACCGCAGAATCTCCCTTTCGTCCACCCCTTCGGCAAGATGCATCTCCTGGACTTTCATCCGCCCCTCGGTAAGGGTTCCGGTCTTGTCGAATATGAAATGGGTGATTCCAGACAGGGTCTCCAACACCTCACCGTTCTTGATCAGGATTCCATGGCGCGCCCCCAGACCGGACGCAACCGCAATGGCCATGGGGGTCGCCATCCCGAAGGCGCAGGGACAGGTGATGATGAGAACGGATACCGAGGCCATCAACGCCTTCTCGAAACCGCTGTTCCACCAGATGGCGAGGGTCACCGCCGACAACAGCAGGGTGATGGTCACGAACCAGGGCACGATACGGTCCGCGATCCGCTGGATGGGTGCTTTGGAGGCCTGTGCCTCCTCTACCAGATGGATGATCCGACCAAGGGTGGTATCCTTCAGGACACCGGTCACCTCGACCTGCAGGGCGCTGCCGATGTTCAGGGTACCGGCGGAGACAGCATCGCCCTCGCCCTTTTCCACCGGCCTGGACTCACCGGTGAGCATCGCTTCGTTGACGCTGCTGCGCCCTTCGGTAATGGTGCCGTCGGCGGGAATCTGTTCCCCCGCTTTGACGAGAATCTGATCGCCAGCTTTGAGAGCCTTCACCGGCACGGTCTGCTCCGTCCCCTCCTTCAGCAGGGTCGCAACCCTCGGCTGGAGGTCCATCAGCCGCTGCGTGGCCGCCACGGCATGTCGCTTGGAGGTGGATTCCAGGAACCGCCCCACCAACAGCACGAAGATGAGGTTGACCACCGTGTCGAAATAGACATGCCCCTGCAAGGGATTGAAGATGGTGGAGTAGGAAGAGTAGAGATAGGTGGCACTCGCCCCGATGGCGATGGGGACATCCATGGTCATGTGAGCACGCCGGAGTCCGGTCCACGCCCCCTTGAGAAAAGGAAACCCGGAGTAGAGCAGTGTCGGTGTGGCAAGCGCCATGCCGACCCAGTAGAACAGTGTGCGAAACTCCCCTTCATCGGCACCCGTATAGAGTGCAATGGAGATCCACAGCATGTTCATCATGGTGAAACCGGCGAAGGCGATGCGGAACAGGAAGGCCCGGTTCTGCTTCTTCAGCCGCCCTTCCGCCGCATCGGGATCGAACGGCACCGCCGCATAGCCGATCTCCCCCAGCTTCGCCAGGATCCTGGAGAGCTGCACGCGGGTATTGTCCCAACGGACATGCAGACGTCTGCCGGAGAGGTTGACGTTGGCGGCCGTCACGCCGGGCAGTCGCTCCATCCCCCGTTCAATCAACCAGACACAGGCGGCACAATGGATCCCCTCCACCAACAGGTCGATCTCCCGTTGTTCACCGTGCCGGGTAACGTACTCCTCCTGGATCTCGTCCAGGTCGTAGAACGACAGGTTTTCCGGCAGCTCGGGGGGCGGGGCTAGCCGTGTTCCCTCCGGGGTGCGTTGATAGAACCCCTCCAGACCGGACTCGTAGATCATCTTGCAGACGGACTGACAACCAAAACAGCAGAACCGCCGAAGTTGCCCATCCACTTCTGCTTCGAACCGTTCTGTAGGGGATAGCGGCAGGCCGCAATGGAAGCAGGTTTCCGCGGTATCGTTCCCCCCCACGGGAGGTGTCCCCTCACGGACAGGATCAGGCCGCTTCTTCGCGGCATCCAACGCGCCGCGTTGCGCCAAATCACCTCTCTCCGTCATGCCTCGGCACCCTCAGCCGCGCGGTATCAAACGCCTGCCCCCGCACGGGCGACACGCTACGCATCGCGTCGAAAGTCAACTCCCGAGAACAAAGATACGCCGCTTGATGAAGTCGTAACTTTCATCATCATGCTGCACGGTAACGGTGATTTCCCAATGCCCCTTCAGCGGAAATTTCAGCTCAGCCTGATACATCCCCGGTGCATAACGTTCCAGTGGCACGGAAAAATCTGCCTCGGCATCCGACGGACGATAGGTGTTGATACGGGCATCCAGATCGTCCACAGGAACCCCTTCCCTGTCCACTACACTGAACCGGTAAATGGCAGGAACACCCTGTTGATTCTTCTCCGGCATATCCAGATGCGCTGTCCAACCAAGTGCGTTGCGCACGGCCATTCGCTTGAGGCGGTTACGCTCGAATTCGCGTCCGTGCTCATAATAGTCCTTGTCCACCAGCCCAGGACTGGTAACGAACGCCAGCGTTATCATCCCGATGTTGGCAAGCAGCACCACGCCCAACAGGGCCATCCACCCGATCACCCAAGGGTTTCTCCACGCCCGCTTGTTACTCTGGGAAAAACGTCTTTCCAAATGTTCACTCATGGTCTTTTTTCCTGTCCCGAATCAGTGACGTGGGCCAAAAAACATACTTTCGTAACTGGTGGTCAAGGTGGGTTGTTCTTCCGCAGCCACTACAAAGGTAACCGGAATACGCTCCCCCGTCAGGCTCTTTCGCGGGATCCTGACGAAGATGGTATGCGCAGATATCTGCCCATTGCGAGCCAGGAAGGGTTTCTCTGCACCTATGACCTTCAGTCCATCGGGGCCCTCGACCGTCACCCTGACGTGGATATCCTTGTCGGTCTTGTTCAACACCTTGATTTGATATTTGTTCTGGATGGAACCATCACTCTGCAATACGAACAGGGGCTGCCGGTCATGCAGCACCTTGAGTTCGATGCCGGCTATGTTGGCGATCCCATAGATGATCCCCACCAGAGCCACCGTCATGATCCCCATACTCACCAGCACTTTGGGGCGCTTGAACAGCGGAATGCGAGGCTTGCCCTCGATCTCATCCAGCGATGCGTAGCGGATGAGCCCGTGTGGCCGCTTGATCTTATCCATCACCTGGTCACACGCGTCGATACAGAGACCGCAGGTAATACAGCCCTCTTGCTGACCGTTGCGGATGTCGATACCGGTCGGACATACCGCGACACATTGATTACAATCCACACAGTCACCAAATTCGTCTTCTGTTACTGATGCCCCCTTTTTCAATCTTCCCCGCGGCTCTCCCCGCTTGACATCATAGGTGGGAAGAATGGTCTCCGGATCGTACATTACCCCTTGGATACGGGCGTACGGACAAAGCCAGAAGCAGGTCTGTTCCCGCATGAAACCTGCCAGAATATAGGTGCCTGCGATGAACAGTCCCAGCGTCACCCATGCTGCGGGATGCGCCTGAAGGGTGAAAAAATCGATCCAGAGCCGATAGATATCGGTGAACCAGCCAGCAAAAGTGACGCCGGTGAGAACAGCTATCAACAGCCACAGAAAATGCTTGGTAAACTTGATACGGATCTTGGTGGCATCCCATGGAGCCTTGTCCAGCTTACGCCGCTTTGCCGGGGGCCCCTCCAGCTTGTCTTCAATCCAGGTGAAGACATCGGTCCAAGCAGTCTGGAAGCAGAAATAACCGCAGAACACCCGTCCCGCAATTACTGTCACGCCAATCAATACGATGGCCAGAAACAGCAGTACCAGAGCCAGCATCCAGACATCTTGCGGAAGAAACGTAAGACCGAATACATGAAACTGCCGACTGGGAATGTCGAACAAGATGGCCTGTCGCCCCTCCCAACGCAGATAAGGAAGCAGGAAAAACAGCAACCAGATGGAAGAAGTCATCCACTTCAGGCGCCGAAAGCGCCCAGATATCCGCTTGGCGTGGATGGTTTCCCCTCCAGTGTTTACATGCCAGTGTCCGGCTTCTTCATAGAGATCAGAAAGAGTCGCGTTTTGAAGGGATTGATCGCTGTTGCTCATGCCGCTCCTCGTACTACACAAAAGGTGATTTGCTCACCGTCGTTTCAATATTCCACAAAAATCCGCAATAATGGCGGCCGGGGGACTCTGCCGCTGCTTTCTACAGGCGTCACCGGATACAGGGATGCGTTGGTCAGAAAATTTTTTTATTGTACCATGTTTTCTGTCATATCAGCAGTTGGAATCAATCCAGCCGCATGCAACAGATTGTTTTATAACAGGAAAACAGGAGTCCTCCTGTTCCCGCACCAATTTCAGATTACCTGCGTCACGAATAAAAAGGAAGCAAAAAGGATAACCACAAAAACAGAGTGGAAAAAAGAAAAACAGCCAGCTGGAAGAGCAAAAAGGGAGGATATCTCCCCCCTTTTGCCATCAATTGCCACTAAAAATCTGATTCGACACTCCCAATCTAATCTTCGGAGTGCGTACTGTTGATCTGCTTGAATATCCGCACTCCGATAACGGCTAGTACCACGATAGAGCCTACAACCGTCAGGATTGCACCGATAACTACCGCGTCCATAAGTCTATCCCCTCTTTTATCAGGTTGATCGACCGTCGGAGGAGCTCAACAAACGAACTACGCTCCGACGGTCTCTCAAGAACAGATATCAGAGCTTCCCGATACCTTACTGACCGCCACCAAGCTTGTAGACATAGACCGCCAGTTTATTGATATCGGTCTCGCTCAACTTGCCACCAAACTTAGGCATCACCGCATCCCTCGTCTTGGGGTCCTTGGGATCGTTGACCCCATGACGAATAGTGTAAGCGATGGACTCTTCGGTACCAGGGGCAAAGCGCCAGATCCCATCAGTCAGGTTGGCAGAGCCCAGTGCAGTCATACCCTTGGCATCCTGGCCGTGGCACGCAAAACAGGCCCCCTTGCCCATGAAGATCTCCTTACCCGGTGCATATTCGCCACCCTCGCTCAAGGCCTTGACATGCTTGGCAAGGTCCGCAATTTCCTGGTCACTCAGCTTGCCCTCATGAGCAGGCATGTTGCCACGGCGACCGTTGGTGATACTTTGCACGATATTCTCAATCTTGCCACCATACAGCCAATCATCATCCACCAAAACGGGGAAGTTGGGGTTGCCCGCACCCCCGGTACCATGGCAAGCGGCACACTTGTCACCAAAAAGCACCTTCGCAGAACGAACGACATATTCGGTCAGCTCGTCGTCCGCCAGTATGGCTGCCGCCGACATGCCTTGCAGCCGGTTTTCATACTTGGCCCGGACTTGCTCGATGGCCTGCAGGTCCTGCTTGTACTCCTTGATGGAGGTCCAGCCAGTAAGCCCCTTGAAATGGCTGTGCACCAGAGGGATGGATGGATAGACCAGGAAATAGATCACCACCATCACAATACTGGCCCAGAAGCCGATCATCCACCACTTCGGTGGATCGTTCAGCAGCTCGGCGAGATTATCATCCCATACATGCCCAGTAGTGGGTACTTTGTACGGATTACTCTTGTCACTCATTTTTTTTCCTCCGTCTCAAAACGGTCTTCGTCGTCCAGCGGAATATATTTGCGTGTCTCCAGATATTCCCGGTTGGCCGGGTGGAACACATATACATACGCAACCACCATCAGGATGGAGACGACGACCGTTACGATCAAACCAATCCAATCATTTACGGTCAGCGCCGCCCAATCCGTGTGGAAATGTTCCGCAAGACTACTCACGATAGTCCACCCCTTCTTCGAAGGTCACCATGGTTCCCAGTACCTGCAGATAGGCAACCACCGCATCCAGCTCGGTCTTGCCCTTGACTTCGTCCGCAGCGCGGCTGAAATCGGCACCATAGTCATCCTCGGTATAGGGCACACCAAGGGTGGCCATCGCCTTCACCATACTCACTACCGACTCTCCGTCCAGCATGTTGGTCGCCAGCCAGGGATAGTTGGGCATCACCGACTCGGGAACCAGCGAGCGCGGCGCTATCAGGTGCTGACGATGCCATTCGTCCGAGTACTTCCCTCCGACCCGGGCAAGATCCGGTCCGGTACGTTTGGATCCCCACTGGAAAGGATGGTCGTACATCGACTCAGAGGCCAGCGAGTAGTGACCATAGCGCTCCTTCTCGTCACGGAAGGGCCGGATCATCTGCGAGTGACAGAGATAACATCCCTCGCGGATGTAGATATCCCTCCCCGCCAGCTCGAGAGCAGTATAGGGCCGGATACCGTCACCAGGCTTCCAGTCCGCCAGCGTCTCGCCTGCCTTGCGCTGCCAGACAATCTCGGGATGCTTGTTGTGCTCCATCGTTCCTTTCAGGTAGAACAGAGGCACGATCTCGACCAGACCACCGACCGAGAGCAGGACCGCCAACATGACGAACATGACGAACACATTGCTCTCGACCTTGTCCTGAAGTTTCGTTGAATGGATTTCGTTTGACATTGATTTCTACTCCTCTTCGCTTCAGGCCTTGGCTGGTGCACCGACCGCGCGAGTTGCACTGGCCATGCGAATGGTCATGATGATGTTGTAGAGCATGACTGCGCCACCCAGCCAATAGATCGCGCCGCCCACGGCACGCATCACGTAGTAGGGGTGCATCGCTGCGACAGACTCGGCGAAGGTGTAGCTCAAAGTGCCGAACGCGTCATAGTCACGCCACATCAGCCCCTGCATGATGCCGGACACCCACATGGCAACGATGTAGATCACGGCACCGATGGTGGCCAGCCAGAAGTGCAGGTTGACCAGCTTGGCGGAGTACATCTCCGTATTCCACAGCTTCATGACCATGTGGTAGATGGCACCGGCCGCCACCATCACCACCCAGCCCAGCGCACCGGAATGCACGTGGCCGATGGTCCAGTCGGTGTAGTGAGATAGCGCATTGACGGTCTTGGAGGACATGACCGGGCCTTCGAAGGTGGACATGGCATAGAAGGCGAGAGACATGATGAGGAACCGCAGCACATAGTCGGTACGCAGCTTGTCCCACGCACCGGAGAGGGTCATCATGCCGTTCACGGCACCGCCCCAGGAGGGAATGATCATCGCCAGGGAGACCGCAGCACCCAGGGAGCCGGTCCAGTCAGGCAGAGCGGTGTACTGCAGATGGTGGGCACCCAGCCAGACGTAACCGAACATCAGCGCCCAGAAGTGAATCACCGACAGCCGGTAGGAGAACACCGGCCGGTTGGCCTGCTTGGGCACGAAGTAGTACATGATCCCCAGGAATCCGGCGGTCAGGTAGTATCCCACCGCGTTGTGGCCCCACCACCACTGAATCATCGCATCCTGCACGCCGGAGAAGATGGAGTAGGAGTTGAACCAGCTGACGGGAATGGCCAGGCTGTTCACTACGTGCAGGTAGGTAATCATCACCATCATGCCCAGGAAGAACCAGTTGGACACATAGATGTGCGAGGTCTTGCGCTTGGCGATGGTCATCACGAAATTGAAGGAATAGGCGAGCCAGGCGACGGCGATCAGGATGTCCAGCGGCCACTCCAGCTCCGCATACTCCTTACCTTGGGTCAGACCCAGTGGCAGGGTGATCACCGCGGCGACGATGATGAAGTTCCACAGGAAGAAGGTAAACCACGCCAGCTTGTTGCTCCACAAAGGCACCCCGCAGGTACGCTGAACGGTGTAGAACGCTGTTGCCATCAGGGCACAACCACCGAAGGCGAAGATGACCGCGTTGGTATGCAGGGGACGCAACCGACCGAAAGTCAGCTCGGCGATATCGAAGTTCAACACCGGCCACGCCAGTTGCGAGGCTATCAGGACACCCACCAGGGTACCTACGACCAAATAGACGACCGCCATGATGGTAAACCATCTGACGACATCGAAATGATATTTCTCTGTCGTTTCCACGAGTAGTCTCCTCCGTTGCAAAAAATGGCGCCGATCGCCTGAAAGGTATACCACCTGTGGCAAAAAATGCACTGGATGGGGGAACTTTTCCGGGCGCCAGCTATCTCTTTGGTGATACGCCCGCTATGTTAGTGAATGTCTTATGCCATGACAAGTGGGGTATTTGACATAACACAAAAAAACTGTCGATCGCTGCAAGCGGTGGCATCACCCCACCGGACGATACCCATGATCGGTGTCCTTCCCTTCCGGTAAATCCGCCAACAAACCCACATCCAGAAGCCCAGCTACTGCCTCCGTGGAGATGGCAGGTTGATACCGAATCGTTCCCAACAATCGGGCAGGCAATCGCCGACGAAGTGTTTCGATATTGGCCTCGAGTCGGGAAACCTCCGGCTCAATCTGGTTAGCGACCCACCCCACCAGCCGCACACCCCGCGCCTGAATACTCTCGGCAGTGAGCAGCGCATGATTGAGGCAGCCGAGACGCATTCCCACCACGAGCACCACCGGCAGATCCAGCTCGACCGCCAGATCGGCCAGGGTCTGCTCCTCGTTCAAAGGTACCAGCCAGCCACCAGCCCCCTCCACGACACAGAGATCCGCCCCCCCGGCCGCGATCCGGCGGTATGCCGCGAGGAGATGGTCCATCTCCATCCGGACCCCTGCCTCCCAGGCCGCGATGTGAGGCGCAACGGGAGGCTGGAACACATACGGATTGAGCAGTTCATAGGGAAGGTGGCAATCCGCCTGGGCGGCCAACCGGGTGGCGTCTTCGTTACGCAGTCCCCCGGAGGTCCACTCGCTCCCGCTCGCCACCGGTTTCATGGCCGCGGTACGAAGCCCGACACGCCGCAAACCGGCCAGCAGCGCGCACGCAACCAGGGTCTTCCCCACCCCGGTGTCGGTCCCCGTGACGAACAGGCCTCTCACTGCATTCCTCTCCGCAGGGTCGAACGCAGCCGCTCCAGGGAGACGGTATGGACCGGCCCACCTTCCGGTTCCGGCTCCTCCTCGGGTCTCCAGGCGTGTCCGTAAATCACTTCATAGGTTGCGGGAAGCACCCCACCCTGGCGGTGCTGCTCATACGCATCCACCATACGGGAGAAACGACCCCTGCCGGTCAAGCCGCGAGGGCGGCCGGCAGTGGCGTTGTGGGCACCAAGGGTTTTCAGATCCCGCATCAGCCCTTTCACCTCCCAATAGGTGAGGGTGAACCGCTCCGTGTCCACCACCGGATCGGCAAGCCCTTCGGCCAGCAGCAGATCCCCGAGATGATGCATCTCCGGAAAGGCGCTCACGTGGGTATGGCTGTCTGCGGCCTGCCAGCTCTGCCGCAGTTCCGTGAGGGTATCCGGACCGAAGGTGCTGAACATCAGCAATCCCCCCGGCCGGAGAACCCGGCGCAATTCGGCGAAAACCGGCGCCGGCTCGCTGCACCACTGCAGGGTGAGGTTGGAGAACACCAGATCCAGCGAGGCGTCCGCCAGCGGGAGCCGTTCCATGTCGGCCACCAGGAACCGCTGCCGCCGCCTCCAGCGCTGCCACAAGGAACCCCGGCTCGCGGCCCGCCGGACCATCTGTTCGGAGAGATCCGCAGAAACGATCTCCGCCTTGCGGTAGCGCTCACGCAAGGCCTGGGTGCAATATCCCGTTCCGGCCCCGATATCCAGGATGCGCTCCGGCCGCAGGCGAATCAGCTCCATGCGTTCCAGCATGCGGTCCGCCACCTCCCGTTGCAGCACCGCCGCTTCGTCGTAACGAGCCGCGGCCCGATCGAACGAGCGCCGGACCCGCTGCTTATCCAGACGATATTCGTTCATCGATGAAGGCTTCCACCACCTCGCAAAACCGATCCGGATGGGACAGGAAAGGGGCATGGCCGGCACCGGTCAACACCTCCAGGGCACCACCGGGCAACAGGGCCGCCTGCCGGATGGCGGCCTCCACGGGAACCAGTCGGTCCCGCTCCCCGGCCACCTGCAGCACCGGCCGGTCGACACGCGGGAGTTCGGCGCGCAGATCGCTCTGTTTCAGCAACCGCAGACCGGCTTCCAGCATCCCAGAGTCGGGCGTTTCAAGGAGAAACAGCCGCTCCCGCAGGATGTGTAACTGCTGGCGATCCGCATCACTGCCTCGTACCTGCAAGGCAACGAACCGCCGCAGCACCCCCCGGTGATCCCGGGCCAGCTCATCGGCAAACCCCTCCAGAACCGCCTCGCTCTGCGCCCAGGGCCAGCCGGGGCGCTGCACGAAACTGGCATTGGTGGCCA
>WFNS01000218.1 GCA_015488495.1 Gammaproteobacteria bacterium
CTCTATGCCGAAGGCCGGACCTGTGTCACCGAACCCGATCCCAGCCGTGATCACACCGAGCGGATGCTGCAGGGATTCGGTTATCCGGTGGAGCGTGAAGGCAACCGGATCTGTCTCCAGGGAGGAGGACGGTTGCGGGCAATGCACATCATGGTGCCGGGAGACATCTCCTCTGCCGCCTTTTTCATGGTGGGGGCGGCCATCGCCAGGGATTCCGACGTACTCTTGAAAAATGTTGGCATCAACCCCACTCGTACCGGTGTCATCGATATTTTGCAACAGATGGGGGCGGACATCACCCTGGAGAATGAGCGCCGCGCCGGGGCCGAGCCGGTGGCCGACATTCGGGTGAAAGGCAGTGAGCTGCATGGCATCGAGATTCCGGCCGAGCTGGTTCCCCTGGCCATCGACGAATTTCCCGCCCTGTTCGTTGCCGCTGCCTGTGCAGAAGGGGAGACGGTGCTCACCGGCGCCCGGGAGTTGCGTGTCAAGGAGAGTGATCGTATCCAGGTGATGGCCGACGGTCTCGACGAGTTGGGAATCTCCGCCCGTCCCACCGAGGATGGTATCGTCATCCAGGGTGGCGAACTGCAGGGAGGTCGGGTGGACAGCCATGGAGACCACCGGGTCGCCATGGCGTTTGCGATGGCGGGTCTGCGGGCCTCTTCACCCATCGTCATCGATCATTGTGCCAACGTGAAGACCTCGTTTCCGGACTTCGTCGCCACCGCCTGGCGGCTGGGCATGAATATCAGGGAAACCGCCTGGTGAGTGTTCCGGTCATTGCCATCGACGGCCCCAGCGGGTCTGGAAAGGGGACGGTCAGCCAGCGGCTGGCCCGTCGTCTGGGGTGGCATTTCCTCGACAGCGGTGCCCTCTACCGTCTGGTGGCGCAGGCGGCGAGGAACCATGCCATCTCGCTGGACAACGTGGAGGCGCTGGAGACCCTCGCTGCGCATCTCGATGTCCAGTTTTGTGTGTCGGAAGATGGTTCGCCACCACGGGTGATGCTGGAGGGAGAAGATGTCACCACCACGATCCGTAGCGAGGAGATCGGTGGCGATGCTTCGAAGGTTGCCGCCATTCCCGAAGTGCGCGAGGCACTGCTCGAACGGCAACGGGCGTTCCGGACCCCTCCGGGGCTCGTGGCGGATGGCAGGGATATGGGGACCGTGGTATTTCCCGATGCCGAGGTGAAGATCTTCCTCACTGCCAGCCCCGAGGAGCGGGCGCAGCGGCGCTATAAGCAGTTGAAGGAAAAAGATGCGAATGTTATATTTGACGATCTCGTCAAAGAGATTGCGGAGCGCGACAAGCGGGACATGGAACGCAGCGTCGCACCGCTGAGGCCGGCCGAGGATGCGGTCGTCATCGATACCACCGGGCTGGGCATCGACGAGGTGATGCAGCGTGTGATGGCGGTCTGTGAGGAGCGTCTCGGACGGATGTCGTAAACCGTCCGGATTGGCCCGACCGAATCGGGTAGTCCGGGTAACTTGAAATCAACCCACACTGGCGTGACAGGGCCGGGGTGGCTACAACAGTGACCAGCGACAGGCTGGTAGGGAATAGATAGTGATGAGCGAAAGCTTTGCAGAATTGTTTGAACAGAGTCTACAGAATACGCAGATGCGTCCTGGCGCCATCGTGAAGGGAACGGTGGTGGAGGTCGGCCCCTCTTTCGTGGTGGTCAATGCCGGGCTCAAGTCGGAAGGGGTCATCCCCATTGAGCAGTTTTACAACGAGGAGGGCGAGCCCACCGTCAAGGTTGGTGATCAGGTGGACGTGGCGCTCGATGCGGTGGAAGATGGTTCTGGCGAGACTCGCTTGTCACGGGAGAAGGCCAAGCTGGCCGAGGCATGGAATCGCCTGGAGAAGGCTGTGGAGAACGACGAGATCGTGACCGGCCGCATCGTGGACAAGGTCAAGGGCGGCTTCATTGTCGACGTGGGCGAGATTCGCGCCTTCCTGCCCGGTTCGCTGGTGGATGTCCGCCCGGTGCGGGATACCACCTATCTGGAAGGCAAGGATCTGGAGTTCAAGGTCATCAAGCTGGATCGCAAGCGCAATAACGTGGTGGTTTCGCGTCGCGCGGTGGTGGAGTCGGAGTACAGCGAAGAGCGGGATGCGCTGCTGGAGAGCCTGGAAGAGGGGATGGTGGTCAAGGGTATCGTCAAGAATCTGACCGACTACGGTTCTTTCGTGGATCTGGGTGGCATCGACGGACTGCTGCACATCACCGACATGGCCTGGAAGCGGGTCAAGCATCCCTCCGAAGTGGTCAATGTGGGTGACGAGATCGAGGTCAAGATCCTCAAGTTCGACAAGGAGCGCCAACGGGTCTCCCTTGGTCTCAAGCAGCTGGGAGAGGATCCCTGGGTGGCCATTTCGCGCCGTTATCCCATCGGCACCCGCCTGTTCGGCAAGGTGACCAACATGGCCGACTATGGTGCCTTCGTGGAGATCGAGGATGGTGTCGAGGGGCTCGTGCATGTCTCCGAGATGGACTGGACCAACAAGAACATCCATCCATCCAAGGTGGTTCAGGTGGGTGACGAGGTCGAGGTGATGGTGCTCGACATCGACGAGGAGCGTCGCCGCATCTCCCTGGGTATCAAGCAGTGCCAGCCCAATCCATGGGAGTCGTTCGCCGCCACCCACAACAAGGGAGACAAGATCAAGGGCGCCATCAAGTCGATCACCGACTTTGGTATCTTCATCGGTCTGGAGGGTGGTATCGACGGACTGGTTCACCTCTCCGACATCTCCTGGAGCGAGAATCCGGAAGAGGCGGTCCGCCAGTTCAAGAAGGGCGATGAGGTGGAAGCCGTGGTGCTGGCAGTGGATCCCGAGCGGGAGCGTATCTCCCTGGGGATCAAGCAGCTCGATCAGGATCCGGTATCCAGCTATATTGCGGAGCACCCCAAGGGGACCGTGGTGAGTGGCAAGGTGACTGCGGTGGATGCCAAGGGCGCGGTGATCGATCTGGGCGAGGGCGTGGAAGGCTATCTGCGGGCCTCCGAGCTCTCCCGGGATCGGGTCGAAGATGCGCGCACCGTGCTTAGCACAGGTGATGAGGTCGAAGTGAAGATCATCGGTTTCGATCGCAAGAATCGAAGCATCTCTCTCTCCATCAAGGCCAAGGAAGCTGCCGAGGAAGCTGAGGCGATTCGCGACTACACCCGTTCGGCGGGTGAGGCGACCACGAGCCTGGGGGATCTCCTCAAGGAACAGCTGGAAAAATAAGGGCAATGCTCTGAGCCCGCCAAGTGCGGATGACCGCACCATTCCGATAGCGAATGGGCAGGCACCCGCATTTTGCGGTTGGCGCCATATTTTTGTCTTATCGACGGAGGGGACGATAGTATGACCAAGTCGGAACTGATCGAACGGCTGGCAGAGCGGATGCGTAACCAGTTGCCGGAGAAGGATGTCGAGCTTGCGGTCAAGGCCATTCTGGGCTGCATGACCCAGTCTCTCGCCAATGGAGAGAGGATCGAGGTGCGTGGCTTTGGCAGTTTTTCCCTCCACTATCGCCCTCCCCGTATCGGGCGGAATCCCAAGACCGGGGAGGCGGTGTCTCTCTCGGGAAAATATGTGCCCCACTTCAAGGCCGGGAAGGAGCTTCGGGAGCGGGTCAATGCTGGCGCAAAAAAGACGACGGGTGCCGCGTCGGGTTGAGCTTTTGGTGATTATCTGAACGACGAAATCGGCGGATCTTTTCCGCGCTGCCGTGGCGGATCTGCGGGCGCGCTTTCTCGTACCGATAGAGCCGGCCATCCCCTTCTGACTTTCCGGTTGGCATCTGAATTTCGCGTGCGTAACTTCAGCTTGCCGGGTCGCCCCCTTGCTTTCGTTCCATGGTCCACGGGACGCGACATCAGAGGCGAAAAATCCCTGGGGTATCTTTCGGTAGTCGCTGGATCGATGAGATGAGCAGATACCAAGGGAAACTCGATTCCGGTGGCGGCCAGGAGGCGCATCTGGGTGTGCTTCTGGTCAATCTCGGTACACCCGATGCTCCCACGCCGGATGCCTTGAAACGCTATCTCGCCGAGTTTTTGTGGGATCCCCGTATCGTGGAGATGCCCCGTCCCCTTTGGTGGCTGATCCTGCACGGCAGGATCCTGAAGACCCGTCCGAAACGCTCTGCGGAGGCCTATCGAAGTATCTGGACCGAAAACGGTTCCCCTTTGCTGGAGACAACGCTGGAACTGCGTGCCATCCTGCAGCGATTGCTTGCCGAGCGTTTGTCGGGGCCGGTCAAGGTGGTGGCGGCGATGCGTTACGGGAACCCATCCATCCGGGAAGGAATGGACGGACTCCGTGCTGCGGGATGCGAACGGATCCTGGTGCTGCCGCTCTATCCCCAATACTCCTCAACCACCACCGCCTCCACCTTCGACGCCGTTTCGGACTATCTGGGCCGGTTGCGCCATATCCCCGAGATGCGCTTCATCATGGACTATCATGACGATGAGGGCTACGTCCGGGCGCTGGCCAACAGTATCCAGGAACACTGGGCGCGACGGGGGGCTCAGCCGGACAAGCTGCTCTTCTCCTTTCATGGCATCCCCCAAAAGACCTGGCGCAGCGGCGATCCCTATCCAGAGCGGTGTCACAATACGGCGCGGCTTGTAGCGAATCGGTTGGGGCTGGAAGAGGACAGCTGGCAGGTAGCGTTTCAATCCCGCTTCGGCCGCGCCAAATGGGTGGCTCCCTATACGGATGAGACCCTGAAACGATGGGGACGGGAAGGGTTGGGTCAGGTCGATGTCGTCTGCCCCGGTTTTCCGGTGGACTGCCTGGAGACACTGGAAGAGATCGGGCAGGAGAACCGTCGCTTCTTCAGGGAGGCTGGCGGAGGCGGTTACGACTACATTCCTGCCCTCAATCTTCGGGCGGATCACGGTGAGGCGCTTGCCAACCTGGTGATGCGCCATGTCAAGGGATGGCCCGAGGCGGAATCCGCGCAGGAACCCGGGTGTGGGGATGGGGTCTGAAATCGGCAAGGGCCGACGTGGTATCCGTATTTGCGCTGTTGCGTGATTTGCCACGTGATGTGGTGCGCCAACAGGATGTTGAAAAAGGCCATCCCTGGCTTTTTCAACCACGGAAGCCGAAAAATGCGATTTCCGGCTTCCTTCATTTTCAATGACTTGCTGTCATCGAAAATGGTGGCACCTCCCTGTGCCGCACACAGGCCATCGAAAAACTTCGTTTTTCAATGGCCTGCTAGTATTGCGCCGGTGTCCTGAAGGTGCAAATAGTTGGTTGTCGGGGCAATAATATGCCAACATTGGAATAGTGGTAAAATCACTGAAGCTGCACAGTCCACCCCTGAAATCCGCCATTTCCGGGGTGAAGAATGGTTGCTCATCCTGGACAGGAGGGACCGATGCCCAGGAAGCAGGGGTGCGGGAATGGCCCATTGCAAAGCCGCGTTCTTCGCCTCGAGCTGATCCGTCTTCAGGGGTGATTTCTGAATAGTTGGCATCGAGCTTCACGATTCGTTGAACGGTTACAAATCACCCATCATGGTTCGCAATCCAGGGAATATCATCCTGATCCTCCTGCTCACTGTGGGGACGGTCACCGGCGTGGCGATCTCCGCCGAAGATGAACGTCCGAGAGAGCTGGATGCCGTTTTGCAGGGGGTCAAGCGGGATATGCTCCTCCTGGACGGCAAGGTACGGCGACTGATTGCGGACGACCGTCGCGGATTGGAAAGCATCACCGTCTATCTCACCGCCGCACCGGATCTCCGGTTCCGACCGGAGAAGGTGACGTTGAAGCTGGATGGCGATACTGTCACCGAATTCGCCCTCTACGACAATCAGCGACAGGCGCTGAAACAGGGGGGCGCCGCCCCGATCTACCGGGGTACCCTATTCCAGGGAAGATACCGGCTGGAGGCGCTCTTTCGCGGCAGGGGAGAGGATGGCGCTCCCGTCGAATACCGGAAGGAGTGGACGCTGGAGCAGTCTCCCGGGGGACATGGCATGGTGGAGCTGTATCTCGACAATGCAACGTTTCGGCAAACACCGGCCGTGAGCATGCGGGTAATCGATTGATGATGCGACGCAGCTGGCTGGGCCTGACGGTCGTGCTGCTGATGGTGGGGCTCTCTGCAAACGCCTTTGCGAGGAAAGAGGGGCGTGCCGACCTGCTGGAGCGTGAACTGCTCTATTCCCATTACGCCGGAGATGACTTCACCGCACTTGGGCGTTATCGAGCAGCACTGGATGGTGCTGAGCTGCAGGTGGGAGAATCGAGATGGGCAGCGCTGGCGGCCCGTCTCTATGCCTCGTGGGGGCTGTTCGAAGAGGCTGAGGAGCTCTATCTCTCTCCCATCCTCGGCGCCACCCCCGAGCAACGCTCCCGGAACCGGCTCGAGCTGGGCAGGGCCTACTACCAACGACAGTATTATGATGAGGCGGTAGAGACACTGCAAAAGGTGGGAATCCGCCAACTGCCCAAGGAGCTGGAGTATGAACGGTTGCTGATGATGGGCGTTTCCCTCTATCAGCTGGACAATCTCGCCGGCTCCTCCTCCGCCCTCTGGAGTATTCATCCTACCTCACCGCTCTACCCCTATGCACGGCTCGACATCGGTATGGGCAGTATCCGGATCGGTTCCTGGCCGGGCGGAATATCGGGCTTGAACAGCCTGAGAAAGCGGCTGGATATCGATGTGGAGGCGACTCCCCAGTTCATCGATCGCCTCAACACCGTATTCGGTTATATCCTCCTCTACGAGGAGTACTCCGGTTCCCGCACCGCTTACGGCAAGGTCTCCATGCACGGTTTCACCACCCCTGCCAAGAAGGGATACCGGGATTCCCTGGAGATGCTGCGCGCGGTTTCGGAGGACGGTCTCTATGCCAACAAGGCATTGCTGGGCCGCGCCTGGATTGCCATCGATACCAATGAGCTGGAGCAGGCCCGCGAGCTGCTGACGCAGCTCGACGAACGGGATCCGCGTCATCTGGTGGTCCAGGAGGCCAAACTGGCGTTGCCCTATGTCCTGGAGCGGGAAGGAAAGGTGAGGGAGGCCATCGGACGTTATCGTACCACCGTCCGCTTCTTCGAGCAGGAGCGGGATCGTCTGGATACTCTTCTGCAGCGGCTGGGACGGGGGGAACTGGACACCGTCTTCCTGACCATGCGCAGCCGGAGTGCGGAGGAGAACCTGCTGACCGCCTATCTCCCCGAGATGTTGCTGGCGCCGCTCTGGCACCGTCTGTTGGGGGATTTCGAGGACATCAACCGTATGCGCCTGAAACTGGAGGAGTGGCGGCAGCGGTTGAATCGAATATCGGGATCGGAAGCGCCGGAGGTGAGGCGGGAGATCGAGCGGCAGCAGACCGCCCTCGACGATGTCTATCTCCGCGCCGTCCAGCAGCTACGTGCAAAAGCCGAAGAACAACTGACCGAACGCCGCCGACGTATCAATCACTATCTCGCCCAGGCCCGCTATGGTCTGGCGGAGCTCTACGGGCGTCTGGAGCAGGGCGGTGTCGATGCCAAGGAGGCGCTCGCTGCCTACCATGCCTATCTCGAAGAGGCCCCGGAGGTTTCCGACGAGGTGCGCAAGCACATCATCGGGCGGATCGCCGACCTGGAACTGGAGCTGGGTGACGAGGCACGTGAAGCGGTTCCGGCGGCGCCACTTTCCGGTGTGGCAGCCTATCTGGCCGAGCTGGAGAAGAACCCCCAGGAGGCGAGCAACGAGGATGTGCTCTACAAGCTTGCCAGGGCCTACGAGCAGCAGGGAGAGACCGGCAAGGCGCTGGAAACCCTGCAGCGGCTGATCCGCCGTTTCCCCGACTCCGGCTACGTGGCCGAGGCTCGCTTCCGGGTCGCCGAAGGGCTGTTCATGGAGCAGGACTACCAGCGGGCGGCCGCCACCTACAGCGAGATTCTGACCAGCAAGAAGGACAACCCCTACTACTATCACGCGCTTTACAAGCGGGGGTGGTCTCTCTACCGGCTGGGCCGGTACCAGCAGGCGCTGGACGACTTTTTTGCGGTGCTGGAACACTACGACAACACGCCGGGCGAGCAGGGCAGGGCCAACCAGGAGCTCTATGCCGATGCCCGGCGGGCCATCAACCTCTGTTTCGTGAACATGAACGGTCCCGTGAGCGTGGCCGATTTCTTCGCCGGCAACCGCTATCATCGTTACATCGAGGCGGTTTACCAGTCCCTGGCCGATTACTATCTGGATCAGGAGCGCATCAACGATGCGGTGCAGACCTGGTCCACCTATATCCGGAATTATCCCAACTCCCAGGATGCTCCCCGTTACCTGCTGAAGATCGTGGAGACCTGGAAGGAGCAGGGCTTCGAAAAGAACCTGGTGGCGGCGCGGGAGCGCTTGATCCGGGAGTACGGTCTGCACTCTCCGTTCTGGAACAGCCATGATCCCGCGCAATTCCGCGACGTGCGGCTGGCTCTCAAGGAGAGCACCCGGCTGCTGGCGGAGCACTATCACATCGTGGCCCGCGGGAGCGGGAAGCGGCAGGACTATCTGCAGGCAGCAGAGTGGTATCGGCGCTACCTGCAGAACTATCCGGACGACCAGGATGCCGCGGAGCTCAACTATCTCTACGCCGAGATTCTGGAAGAGGCGGAGCGTTACCAAGACGCAGTGACGGAATACCTGAAGGTGGTGGAGCGCTATCCCCGTTTCGCCAAGCGGGCCGATGCTGGCTATGCTGCCGTCCTGCTGGCGTTCCAGCAGGCGGAGAGTGGTCCAAAGGAAGAACGGGAGCAGTGGCGCCGGCGGAGCTACGACATCGCGCTGGACTTCGCCAACCGTTTTCCGGGGGACGGGCGTGCCTCGGATGTACTGTTGCGACTGGCCGAGGAGAGCTACCGGCGCAGGGAGTATCCCCGGGCGATCACCCTGGCGCAGCGGGTGGCGGCACAGGGTGATGTCCAGCAGCGGCAAAAGGCGTTGCTGATCGTGGGTCACAGCCGGTTCGAGACCGGCAAATACCTGGCTGCGGAGCAGAGCTACCATGCCTTGCTGCAGAGCGGCCGGGTCAGCAAGGACCGGCGGCGGGAAATCACCCGGCGCATGGCGCTCGCCATCTATCGACAGGGGGAGGCGGCCCGGGAGGCAGGGAACGTCACCGCGGCGGTGGAGCGCTTTCTGCGGGTGAGAAAGGAGGTTCCTTCTTCGTCCATCGTACCCACCGCCGAGTATGACGCCGCGGCGGCCCTCATCTCTTTGAAGAAGTGGTCCGAGGCCATCGAAGTGCTGGAGCGCTTCCGCGAGGAGCAGCCCGGTCACCGGTTGCAGGACGAGGTGACCCGCAAGCTGGCGCTCGCCTATCTGAGCAGCGGTCGGCCGGTCGATGCGGCGGCGGAGTTCGAACGGCTCGCAGTGCTGGAGTCCAATGCGGAGAAGAGAGGTGCGGCGCTGTGGAAGGCGGCCGAGCTCTATGCCGAAAACGGCCGACCGCAGCAGGCCATCGAACTGTATAAACGCTATGTGAAGGAGTACCCCTCCCCGTTCGATGTGGCCATCGAGGCTCGCCAGAAACTGGTGGCGCTCTACGAGTCCCTGGGGGACGAGAAACAGCGTGACTACTGGCGCAAGCAGATCATCGATGCCGACAGGAAGGCCCCCGTCTCCAACGAGCGCTCTCGCTATCTGGCGATGACGGCGGCGCTCGAGATCGCCGATGCCAAATATCGTGAGTATCAGGCGGTGCGCCTCACGGTGCCGCTGAAAAAGAGCCTGCGCCGCAAGAAAAAACTGCTCAAACAGGCGATCGACGCCTACGCCCTGGTGGCTGGATACGGTGATGCTTCCACCATCACCCGGGCCGGCTATCAGATCGGCGAGATCTACTACCAGTTTGCCAGGGCGCTGATGGATTCGGAGCGTCCGCGTGGTCTGAACGAGGAGGAGTTGGAGCAGTATGATCTCCTGCTGGAGGAGCAGGCGTTTCCGTTCGAGGAGAAGGCACTGGAGTTCTATCGCAGCAACCGCGTGCGAATTCTGGATGGTCTCTATGACCAGTGGATCCAGAAGAGCCTGGATCGTCTGGCCGAGATATTCCCCGCCCGTTATTCGCGCCCGGAGAAACAGGATGCCTATGTGGAAGCCCTGCAGTAGAACCCTTTGGCTCGTCGCAATGCTGTTGGCCGGCTGTGCCTCGCCGCCGTCGGTGGAACGCGATGCATCCCGGGAGCGACCCGCGGATCAGCAGGTGAAATATCACTACGCCCTGGAGGCGATGAAACAAGGGCAGCTGAAAGAGGCCGAGAGCCGGCTGGCGCTGCTCACCCGGGAGCATCCGGAACTGGCCGGTCCATGGGCCAATCTCTGCATCGTCTACACCAGGGAGGAGCGGCTGGAGGAGGCGGAGAAGGCCTGCCGGCAGGCATTGCAACGCAACGACGAACTCAACAGCGTGCGCAACCAGCTGGGTATCATCTACCGCAAGCTGGGTCGCTTCCAGGATGCGCAGCGTATCTATCAGGCGGCGCTGCAGCAGGATCCCAGTGATGCCAAGGTGTACTACAACCTCGGTGTCCTGTTCGACCTCTATCTGCAGGACAACGAGTTGGCCATCCAGTATTACCAGCGCTATCTCGAACTGACCGGCAACAAGGACAAGAAGGTGAAACGCTGGATAGCCCAACTTGACAAAGAGTTAAACAAATCGAGGTAGGAGCCGATTATGGGAAAGATGGTACCGCCGTATTCACCCCGCCCGTGGGGAGCGAAGAGCCCGAGCGTCAAGGCGGGATTGTTGGCCGGGGGGTTGCTTCTGGCCGGAACCGCTGCCGCGGAGCAGAACCTGGAGATGAAGGGGACCACCATCACCGGTGATCCCGGCCTGCCAAAGGTGCTCTACATCGTGCCGTGGAAACGCCCCAAACTCAACAACCTGGACCAGGGGCTAATCCTGCACAGTCTGGCGGACTACGTACTCGAACCGGTCGATCCCGGCCTGCTCAAGCGGGAGAAGCGTTACGGCTCGGTCTATTTCAGCGCAACCCGTGGCGCATCCGGCAACTGATACCAGAGGTTTGTTATGGAGACAATCAACACCATCATCGGATTCTTCCAGACCGGCGGTCTGTTCATGTACCCAATCCTGTTCATCCTCGCCGCAGGAATCGCCATCGCCATCGAACGCTATCTCTTTCTCACCCGGGTCCAGAGTGACGTTCGCAAGACCTGGAAGGAGGTGGTGCCGCTGGTGCAGGCGAAAGACTACAAGGGGGTGGTGGCCGCCACAGGCAAGAGTGACAGCGCCCTGGCCAAGGTGCTCAACTACGGCTTCAATCGGGTGTTCACCTCCACCCGCCGCGACGACATAGAAACCGCGATGGAGGAGGGGCTGATGGAGGTGATTCCTGCCCTGGAGAAGCGTACCCACTATCTGGCCACCTTTGCCAACATCGCCACCCTGCTGGGGCTGTTGGGCACCATCATCGGTCTGATCCAGGCCTTTACCGCCGTGGCCAACGCCGATCCGGCGGAGAAGGCCAACCTGCTCTCCGCCAGCATCTCGGTGGCGATGAACACCACCGCGTTCGGGCTCATCGCCGCCATTCCCCTGCTGCTGATGCACACCCAGCTGCAGACCAAGACCGCTGCCCTGGTGGACAGCCTGGAGATGGCTGCGGTCAAGAGCCTCAACATGTTGATGCTGGGTGCGGCGCAAAACCGGGCCGCCGCCCGCCCCGCCAATACCAACGGAGCCGCAGCAAAACCGAAAGCGGGCTGAGCCATCATGCGACTGATTCGCCGGCGCCGCCACCAGGAGGCGGAAGAGCTGAACATCACCTCGTTCATGAACCTGATGGTGATCCTGGTGCCGTTCCTCTTGATCACCGCGGTCTTTTCGCGCATGGCCATTCTGGAGATCAACATCCCTGCGGAGGGGGGAGAGAACAGCCGGAAAATCCCCGAACTGCAGCTGGAGGTGACGGTTCGCAAACAGGCGCTCCAGTTGCGGGACAAGGCATCGGGCTTCTCCGAACAGTTTCCCTTTGGTGCACGGACCGACTGGAAGCGTTTCAGCGATCGGCTGCTTGAGCTGAAGCGGCGCGCACCGAAGATCGAGAACATCACCCTGCTGGTGGAACCGGACGTGGACTACCAGTCGTTGATCAGCGTCATGGACCGGGTACGGAGTACCACGATATCGGTCGGCCTGGCGGTGGAAGAGGTGGAGCTGTTTCCGGCCATCGCCATCGGTGACGCTCCGCCGGCTGCGCAGCAGGGGGACGGCAAATGAAGATGTCACGCCGGGCCAGGCGCATGGCGCGTCACCACAAACGGCGGAAGGTACCGGGTCTCAATCTGGTCTCGCTGATGGACATCTTCACCATCCTGGTCTTTTTTCTCCTGGTCAACTCTTCTACAGCGGTGCAGCTGCCCGGTGCAAAGGATTTCAAGCTGCCCCTCTCCAGTGCGGAGAAGAAACCGGAGGAGACCCTGATCCTGATGGTTACCTCGAAGGATCTCCTGGTACAGGGGCGCAAGGTGGCCTCGGTGGCCGAGATCCTCCACAGCGAAGCAGCCACCATCGACGCCCTTGCCAGGGAGCTGAAGTTCCAGGCCCGTAAGCGACTGGTGGCCGGTGACGAGGAGAAAGAGGGGCGCCATATCACCATCATGGGGGACAAGGGGATTCCCTACCGCTTGCTGAAGAAGATCATGGCCACCTGCACCGAGGCCGACTATCGCAACATAGCGCTGGCGGTCTCCCAGAAGAGTCCCGGAAAGGTGGCCGGCGGAACATGAGCGTCGGTCACCTCGATCCACGCTGGGGGTTGTTCGGGGATCGGAGCGAAGAGCGTCGCTTCCGGATCATCGTCGCCGTCACCCTGCTGATCGCAGCCCTGTTCGGTGCCGTGGTGCCTTTCATCCATCTGCCGGAAGTGGAGCGGGAGAAGCGCGAAGTGATCCCGCCCCGTTTCGCCAAACTGATCCTGGAGAAGAAAACCCCGCCACCTCCACCCAGAGTGGAGAAACCAAAACCAAAGCCGAAGCCGAAACCCAAACCGGAGCCGAAACCGGAGATCAAGCCCAAACCAAAACCGCTGCCGGAGCCGGTGATCAAGCGCGAACCACCGAAGGTGAAAAAGCCGCTCACCGATCGCGAGGCCAAGGCGCGGGAAAAGGCACGTCAGACCGGTGTGCTGGCGATGGCCAATGAACTGACCGAATTGATGGATACCCCGGTGGCCAGTGAGCTGCTGAGTCAGCGGGTGACCAAAAGGAACGGTGCCGCCGGCAAGGTCGCCGCCCGGCCGGACAGCAGCGTGTTGACCGCCGGCGTGGCCAAGGGTAGCGGTGGGGTGAAGACCGGAAAACTGGACCGCGACGTCGGTACCACCGCCTTGCGGGAACGGCAGCGCAGCCAGCTGGCCAAGCGGGCCGAGCAGAGCGCAGCGCGGGAAAAGAAACGCAAACGCAGCGCCGGCCGGAGCATGTCGGAGATCCAGATGGTGTTCGACAAGAACAAGGGAGCCATCTTCGCCATCTACAACCGCGCCCTGCGCCGGGATCCCGATCTTCAGGGAAAGCTGGTGCTGAAGATCACCATCGCACCCTCCGGAAAGGTGACCGCCATCAAGGTGATCTCCAGCGAACTGGGCAACAAATCCCTGGAGAAAAAACTGGTGCGTCGCATCAAGATGTTCAACTTCGGGCGCAAGGCGGTGGATACGGTCACCGTCACCTATCCCATCGAATTTTTCCCTGCTTGAGTCGAATCGTACCTTGGAATGGGGGGCCGAGACCGGTCTCCGAACGGTGGCTCCTGGGTTTCAAGTACCTCGATCAAACAAGCAGGAAGCCGATCCACGACGCAGATTCGAAACCTAGGGAGGGGCACAGCTTTCCCGTTGTCCCAAGACAGGGCAGAGACAACGATGGGCGAAGAGCAGCGAGCCCATCCCGCCGTCAACCCGTGGCGAGATGGCTGGATTCTTGATGTTGGGGGAGGGGGTAGCGTTCCATGAAGTAGCAGAGACAGTCCTGCTGGATGACGCGTTTGTCACGGGTGAGCATGGCGGGCATGACAGGGCGGTGCAGCAGGATCTGTTGGCCGTGGCGGATGAGGAAGTGGTCGCTGCGCTCCTTTCCCTGTTCGTCCCGTACCTCCAGCACCGGGCGGTCGTTGCGCCGGGCTGTGGCGAACGGTGTGCCGGCCGCCAGCTCGGAAAAGTTGAGCCGCTCGATGTCTTCCCGCAGGTCGAGATCTGCGGCCGGATCACCGAAGCCGAAGCGGATTCCCGCCGGGATGGTGACCGTTGCCACGGTGTGGAACAGGTCGATGTCGCGGGCGGCGATGGGGTGATGGGGCAGCTCGGCGATGTGGAGGCAGGACTCCAGGTAACGATGAGCGTGTTCGATGCCGTGAGCGTCTCCGACCCGTCCGCACTCCACGGTGACCGCCGGGCAGAGGGGGGCGAAGGCCATGGATTGCACGCCGGTGGGACGGATGAAATAGACCACGGTGCGGCTGAACAGGGTGGCCAGGTGCAGAAACGGCGGGTCCAACCGGTTGATGCAGGCGTAGTGGGGATTGAGGCCTGTGTTGTTGTGCAGGTCGATGCTTGCGAAGACCCCGCGCTGTTGCATCTCCTCCACCACCTGGCTCAGCAGGGCGTGTTCCGCGCTTCCTTCCTCCTCGCCGCCGGGCCAGGCCCGATTGTAGTCCGGCTGTCCCGGCAGACGTCTCACCCCCCTCTCCGCGGCCGCCACATTGCCGATGAACAGTGACAGGGCGCGCGGGAGGGGGCGGCCATGATAGTGGCGCAGCAGCAGCTGGATCGCCTGCAGTCCTACGTCCTCGTTGCCGTGCAGCAGGATGGAGACGAACAGGGCCGGGGTGCGGCGTCCCTCCAGATGAACGAGGGTTGGGCCAGGAAGGATACGGTGGAGGTCCCGTGCCGTGCTGTGCAGGAATCCGGGCGGGAGGGAGCGAAGGATGTTCAGCATGGAGAGAAATTATAGGTCCCATTCGTGAACAGGGATACCACTCTGCTGGTGCCGCAGATAGGCGAGCGTCAGTGCCGCCATGTCCCGTCCGTTACGCGCAACGAATGTCCGTTGCCAGGCGGCGCCGTTCTGTCCCTTGCGGACACGCTGCTCGATGATTCCCAGGTAGTGCCGGATATCATCGGTGGACAGGTCGGTCTGCCGCAGACCGCTCTCCGCCAGCGGCAGCAGGTTGTCGGGGATGAGCCGATTCAGTCGGTGCCTTTTGCCATCCATCCACTGGACCACCGCCTGCAGGCCGTGACGTGCCGCAGCGTAGAAGTTGTCGCGGGCTGTCGCGAAAGGGAGGCCGGGCTCCGTGTTGCGAGCGAGGGCGATAGCCAGACCGTAATAGAAGGCGCTGTTGGCAATCATGTCGGGAATGGTAGGGCCGGCGGCCATCACCCGGTGCTCGATGCGCAGGTGGGGTGTGCCGTCGCTGTCGAAGCCGATCAGCGGACGGTTCCAGCGCCAGATGGTGCCGTTGTGCAGCCGCAGGTGAGGAAGTAGCCGAGGAGGTTCTTCCAGGGTGACCGGCAGCAGGATGGGGTAGTGCTCCAGGTTTTCCCGGAAGAGCTCCTCCAGGGAGTGGCGGACATAACCGCTGCCGAAGGTGACTCTCCGAACCGGTCCGCCCGCGGCGCCGGCGTAACCGCCCACCTCCACCGCCTGTTCAAACAAGGGAATGCGGCTTTCTTCCCACAGTACCTTGCCGAACAGGAAAGGGGAGTTGGCGGCCACAGCCACGGTGGCGGCGGAGGCGACCATGCTGGCGTTGAACAGCGCTGCGGCCTCCTTCGACCGGACCTGCAGATGAACCTGCCAGGAGGTGGTGGCCGCCTCCAGCATCACATCGTGATGTCGGGAGTCGAGATGCTCGGAGCCGGTGATCTCCAGCCGCAGCGGGGTGCCCTTCCGCAGGCGCAGTACCTGCTCATTGAGCGCCCGGTAGCGTTGCAGGGCCGACATGTTCTCCGCCACCAGATGCTCGTTGCGCAGGGTGGGCAGGATGCCGATCATCACCATGCGGGCATCCAGCTCTCGGGCTACCCGCTCGCAGCGCTGCCAGCGTCTCTCCAGCTCCTCCTGCAGCCGGGAGAGCGCTCCGGCATGCAGTGGTTGCGGCGCCACATTGAGCTCCACGTTGAACCGCGCCAGCTCCGCCACCACCTGTGGATCGTCCAGTTGCCGCAGGTAGGGTTCATTGACCGGCAGCGGCTCTCCCTGCCCATCCACCAGCCAGGCCTCCAGTTCCGCACCGGCCACCGGTCCACGCTCCGACCAGCGCCCTTCACGGAACCACTCCCGCAGGATTGTCTGTTCGGCTCGTAGCCGCTGCTCGAAATGCTGGAAGTGATGCTTGGAAAAATGACTTTCGGGGATTTCGCGACCCATCGTTTCCTGGTATTGCCGGTGGAGTGTGGGTCGAGTGTAGCGGGAAGCGGCCAGCGAGGAAAGCGCATCCAACCCTGAACCACGAACCACGAACCACGAATCACGAATCACGAATCACGAATCACGAACCGAACCGGTCTCTCCCGTTCCACCCATTGGTAGAGGGGCTCTTTGTCCCCCGGGCAGCCGGTACAGCCGGTATCGCAGGCCGGATGGACGATGGTCACCTTGCCCTTTTTCATCCAGTAGTCGAGCGCCAGTTGGGCGGCCTCGGGAGGGGTGTCGAGATGGATGGCGATTTCGCGCAGGGAGGCGGTGCCCCTCCTTCTGAGATAGCTGCGAATCTCACCCAGCATGGTGGTGCCGCAGGCGCAGGGTGCGGTTGCCTGCGCGGCGGAAGAGGAGGATCATGCCGGCTACCAGGGATAGCAGGCCACCGCTCCAGAGCAGTGACTGAAGAGGGTGCAGCGGGAGGGTGGAAAGCTGATAGAAGATTACCGCCGTGGCGTAGGCCAGGCTGGTGTTCCAGGTGACACCGAACAGGGTCCAGCGGGGGCCCGCCTCCCGCAGCATGGCGCTGGTGGCGGCCACGCAGGGAAAGTAGAGCAGCACGAACAGCATGTAGGCGAACGCCCCCCGCTGTCCGTCGAATCGGGTCTGCATGGTGCTCAGGGTGGCCACGTCCACACCGTGGGCCTCGGCGGCCTGTTGCAGGCCGGTGGCGCCCGTCAACGCCCCCAGCCCCAGGGGATCCCCAATCTGGTGCAGGGCGGTCCGCAGGTTGTCGGGGATGGTGGCCACCGCCTCCACCAGTTGCTCGCCCAGATGTAACGGGGGTTCGGCTTCACCGCCGGCGGAGTTTTCTGCTCGATCGATGTTGGTGTAGAGAGCATCCAGGGTTCCGACTACTACCTCCTTGGCCAACAGTCCTGTGATGATGCCCACCGTGGCGGGCCAGTTTTCCTCGGTGATGCCCATCGGCTCGAACAGGGGGGTGATGGTGCGGGCGGTGGCGCTGAGCACCGATTTTTCCGAGTTCTGGTTGCCGAAACTGCCGTCGGTCCCCATGCTATTGATCACCGTAAGGAAGGTCACCACGAGGACGATGATCTTCCCGGCGCCCATGATGAATCCACTGAGCTTGTTCCAGGTATTGAGCAGGATGTTGCGCAGCGAGGGGATCTGGTAGGTGGGCAGCTCCATGATGAAGTCGTTGGCCGTCCCCTTGAGCAGGGTGTTGCGTAGTACCAGCCCGGTGAGGATGGCAAACGCGATGCCGGTGAGATAGAGCAGGAAGATGACGTTTTGCCCCCCCTGCGGGAAGAAAACGGCGGCAAACAGGGCATAGACCGTCAGCCGCGCCCCGCAAGACATGAAGGGGGTCATGAGGATGGTAAGGATTCGTTCCTGGTGGCTGTTGAGGGTGCGTGCCGCCATGATGGCGGGGACGTTGCAGCCGAAGCCGACGATGAGGGGCACGAACGCCTTGCCGGAGATGCCCATCCGGCGCAGGAAGCGGTCCATGACGAAGGCGGCGCGAGCCATGTAGCCGGACTCTTCCAGAAGGGTGAGGAAGAGATAGAGCGCGGCGATGATGGGGATGAAGGTGGCGACCACCTGGATGCCACCACCCACCCCCTCCGCCAGCAGGGTCACCAGCCATTCTGGAAGCGAGAGAGCGCGCAGCAGATGGCTGCCTCCGTCCACCAGTATGGCCTGCGCGGTGAGGTCGAAAAAGTCGATGAAGGCGCCGCCCAGATTGATGCTGAACAGGAACAGAAGATACATCAGCCCCAGAAAGATGGGGATGCCGGTCCAGCTGCCCAGTACCCAGCGGTCCACCCGGTCGGAAAGGGTGCGGCTCACCTTGCCGCGCTCCCTGATCACCTTTCTGGCCACGGCCCCTGCGAACTCGAAGCGGGCGTCGGCGAGAAGGAAGTCCAGCTCCTCACCGGTGGTCTGCTCCACCCGGCGGCGTAGCCGGGCGGCCTCGCCGTCCCCCTCCTGCAGTAGTGACAGCGCCTCGCCCCGGGGCAGATCTCTTTCCTGCTGCAGGGTGTTGATGGCCGCTTCCACCGGTTCCGGGTAGGGGATCACCAGGGGCCGGACGCGCTCGTAGTCGTAATTGGCGATGGCCTGCAGCAGCGGGGCGATCTCCCGATCCCGGTTCAGGGAGAGCGCGATCACCGGGCAGTCCAGCTCTTTCGCCAGCCGTTCGATGTCGATCTGCATGCCCCGTTTGGCCGCCACGTCCATCATGTTCAACAGCAGGATCACCGGTACCCCCTGCTCGCGGATCTCGGCAGTGAGAAAGAGGCCCCGTTCCAGGGTGCTGGCGTCCACGATGTTGATGTAGAGGTGATCGCGGTGCTCCTGCAGGAAATGGCGGGCGATCTGTTCGTCGAGGGAGCTCTCGTCCCCCTCCAGCATGTAGACGCCGGGCAGATCCACTACCTGGTATCGCTCTCCGCGGCAGGTGAATTCCCCTTCCTTGCGCTCCACCGTCACCCCGGGCCAGTTGCCGGTGCGCTGGCGGGTGCCGGTGAGGCGGTTGAAAAGGGTGGTCTTGCCGGCGTTGGGATTGCCGATCAGGGCGATGTGGCGGCGTTTCCCTTCTGCCGGGGAAACGGATGCGGCGGGACCTCCGTCCGGGCAGCAGCCTTTCATCTCAACGCGGATCCCCGTCGCAACGGGTGAGACGGGCGAGGATGTGCCGGGCGATGCCCGCGCCGAGACTGATCCGGCTGTTACCGTTTTTCAGCACCACGTCCCCCCGCCGGTTGCGTAGCAGTTCCACCTCCTTGCCCACCCCCAGGCCGAGTCCCATCAGTCGGCACTGGGTCGGCTTGTCCGCAGTGATGGCGGTGATGGTCAGATGAGCGTGCTCCTCGGTTTCAGAGAGAGGCCGGCTGTCGTGCATGGCTGATATGTTATCAAATAGGAATGATTCTCAATCATTATAGGGGTAACGAAAGCAAATGCAAACGGTTTTCGTCTGCATTTCGTCTCAATCCGTCAAGTAGTATCGTCGCAAGATTTCGGCTGTGAAGCGGCTGCGCAGATAGAATCCTCTCGGTGTCGTGGGTGCCCGGTTGCCCGCGGCGTCGATGCCCCAGGTGAGCGACCGGGCATTGGCCGCCTTGGGCCGGATCTGCAGGGCGATGCCGTGGCGGGCAGTGATCTGCTCCAGTTCACCCATGCAGACCATGTTCATCAATTCTTCCCAGTCCTCGCGCAGAATGCGCTCCTGCTCTTCGTCCGGGCTCCAAAGCAGGGGCGAGCCGATGCGCCGTTCAGGCAGGGGAACGGCGGTGTCCGCCTCCACCGGAATCCACAGCACCCGGTGCAGTTTGCGATAGACCCAGGAGCTTTTCCATTCTCCCCGTGTTCCCTCCAGCGGTACCACGCACACATAGGTGGACTCCTTCGGCTGTCCGCGCGCGTCCACCGGCAGGGTCTTCAGCTCCACGCCGATCTGCTGGAAGTCCGGTTCTGCCAGGGAGCCGGCGTCGGCGCCCAGCAGCGTCTCCAGCAGCTGGCCGCTCCACCCCTTGTTGCGCAGCAGGTTGGCGGGACAGGGCCACCCGGCCCGCGCGGCCAGTTGCTCCAGGCGCATCCCGGCGAGTGCCCGGGCGCGCTCCAGGAGTTCGGCCTCGCTGGTCGGAGGCGGGGGGGTCATGATGGCAGACGACGACATTGAATGTTTGCCACCTCGGGAGGCGTGATGCCGGCCCTTCCCCGTCGCTGAAGAGAACATCGATGGTGAGAAAATATTGCGCAGTTTTCTGGAATCGGTTTCATGTCATTGTAAAAAGGAAGTAAAATTTGTTTCAGCCGATAATAAAACTTCGAATTTCCATGTTCAATCGATCCGACAAGCGTCAACAGATGGTGAGAGCGGCCATCCTGCGAGGCGTCTACCGTGACAACCTCCCGCCGGAAAAGCGGCGGATGATGGAGCGGAACGGTCGGGGCCGGGGGTGGTGGCGGGCCGGGATCGGGAGCCTGCTGGTCATCTTGCCACTGGCTGCGCTGTTCATCCACCTGGTTTTTCTGCAGGGCGGGGAATCTTCGTCTGTCGCCGAGATCCACAACGCCAGCTATACGCCGGGGGAGTGGCAGGGGGGGCTGCCACCGTTGATCACCGAAGCAAAAGCGGGGGTCTCTGGAGGTGAGGAACCCCATCTCGCCGGGCGTTTCTGGGACGGGAGACCGTTCTCCGGTAACGGAGTTCTGGCCGCAGCGGACAATGATCTAGCCGACGGCGGTGGTCATCTTCCGGGGGCGGAGGATTATGGTCTGCTGTTGAATCAGCCGGGAATGGCGATGGCCGATCTCTTTGGTCTCGAGGTTCATACCATCGTCATCGATGCGGGGCATGGGGGAGAGGATCCAGGGGCCATCGGTCCCAATGGTCTGATGGAGAAGGATATTACACTGAAGATTGCGCGCCTTCTGTACAATCGACTGGAGGACGAGGAGGGGCTCAGAGTCATCCTCACCCGCGATTCAGACGTGACTCTCTCACTCAAGCACCGGGTGGAGTATGTCCGGGAGAACGATGCCGACTTGCTGATCTCCATCCATCTCAACACCATTCCCAATGATCCCATGACCATCGTGGAGACCTACTATTTTGGCCCCCCCAGTGATGCCCAGAGCCTGGAGGTGGCCAGGAAGGAGAATCGGCATTCGCAATATGCGGTTGGGGATTTCAGCGAGTTGATCGCCCAGATTGGTGACACGTTGAAACAACAGGAGTCCCGCAAGCTGGCCTCCCACATTCAGAAGAGCGTGTACCGGACCCTACGTCGGGGCAATCACCGGCTGATCGATGCCGGCATCAAGACCGCTCCGTTCGTGGTGTTACTGGGTACGGAGATTCCCAGCGTACTTGCCGAGGTGACCTGCATCAGCAATACTGACGAAGAGGCCCGTCTCGCAAAACCTGCTTATCGCGATAAAATAGCAGCTGCATTGGAGAGGGGCATTCTCTCCTATCTGAGCCAGTTGAGGCGGCAGCAGAAGAGGCCGCCTGAACGGAGGAGTATTATCTATGCCGAAAGTTAAGGTGAGTCAGCAGGACAAAGCATTGCGCATCGGTATCGATCTGGGCACCTCCCGGTCGGCCATTGCTGCCAGTAACGGGAAGCGGCGCTGGGTGCGCAGTCTGGTGGGTTGGCCCAAGGATTTCGTCGCCCGGAAGATGCTCGGGGATCGGGTTCTTTTCGGCGATGAGGTGAACGAACACCGGCTGTCGCTCGACGTGGTCCGGCCGCTGGCTCACGGGGTCATCAAGTCCGGCACCGAAAAGGACGAGGAGTCGGTGGCCGAGCTGATTGGCCATCTGGTTGGGCTGGTGGAACCCCGGCCACGGCAGAAGATCTATGCTGCTGTGGGGGTGCCGGCTGAAGCGCTGAAAGTCAACAAACAGGCCATCCGGCAGGCCATCGCCGACTACGCGGAAAAGCTGATCGTCGTCTCTGAGCCGTTTGCAGTCGCGTACGGAATGGGAGCGCTGGACAATGCGATGATCATCGACATCGGCGCGGGCACCGTCGATTTCTGCATCATGCACGGCACCATGCCCAGCGTAGACGATCAGCGTAGCCTGACTACCGCTGGCGATCACATCGATGAACAACTGCTGGGGCTGCTCACCGAGCGGTATCCCGATGCCGATTTCAACATGAACATCATCCGTGCCTTCAAGGAGGAGCATGGTTTCGTCGGCGACTCGCTGACTCAGGTGGAGGTGGAGGCCCGGGTGGAAGGCAAACCGGTAGTCCTCGATATTACCAACGAGATGCGCCGCGCCTGCGAGAGCATCCTCCCTGCCATCGCTGAGACGGCGATGGACATGATCGCCCGCTTCGATCCGGAGTATCAGGACCAGGTACGGAACAACATCATCCTGGCTGGCGGTGGCAGTCAGATTGTCGGTATCGATACCTATCTTGCCGATGCGCTCTCCGAGATGGGGCCTTGCAACGTATCGGTGGTGGACGATCCGCTCTATGCTGGCGCCAAGGGTGGGTTGGCACTGGCCAAAGATATGCCCTATGAATACTGGATGGACATGTAGGCCGGAGCGGGTATAAGATTTTCGGATAACGATCTGTTGGTGCTGTTTCTTGCTACTGAACGACGGGAAACGGGTTTGCCAGAAAAAGATGCTTGCCGAAGATCAATAAACTCATTGCTGTAACGGCAGCATCGGTAAACGAACGGTCGTTTCCAATCGGCTCGATGTAAGGCCTGCGGGCTATCCTGGTTGTCAGGACAAATATCCGACTACGGCGGTTTCATTCAGGCCTCACCTTGGTCGTATCACTGCGCAAATCATATTGATATTCATCAAGGCAGGGAGAGAGAGCTCCCAACGATAATGCCTGTTGTCGAATGGCCGGGAGATTATTCTATGGAGACCATTTCCAGTTATATGGAAAGAGATCACAAACGGTGTGATGAGTTTTTTGCAGATGCGGAGCATGCCGTCGCGGAAGGAGACTGGGAGCAAGCCAGGGCGGCTTTCGAACGTTTCCATGAGGCTATTGTCCGCCATTTCGCCATGGAAGAGGGGGAATTGTTCCCGGCGCTCGAAGAGGCTGCGGGTGGCCCCATGGGGCCAACCCAGGTGATGCGTATGGAGCACGACCAGATGCGGGGATTGTTCGAGGAGATGGAACATGCCCTCTTAGCAAAGGAGGCCAACGTCTTTCTTGGAGTGGCAGAGACTTTGCTGATACTGATGCAGCAGCACAATGCCAAGGAGGAGCAGATCGTATATCCCATGAGCGCCCAACTCCTGGCGTCCCGGGAAGGGGAGGTGCTGGAACAGATGAAGACGACGGTTCAGGCCTGAAGAATCGGGCAGTGAAAATCGACGACGCAGAGAACGGCCAGTCCTTCCTGGATGTCAGTGACCTGGAACCGCCAGAGCCGCTGGTACGGGTGCTGGCCAGGATCGATTCATTGGAGAGTGGTCAGTATCTTCATGTACGCCATCACCGCGAACCTTGCCTGCTCTATCCCAACCTGGAGAAGCGAGGGTTCGACTATTTGAGCTGCGGCAACGACGCCTATTTCCATATCTTCATCTGGCGGAAGGATGATGCCGAGGCGGAGCGGGCGGTGCGCGCCGCCATCGGTGAGCTCTGTCAGGGATGAAGGTCACTGCTCTGTCGCTGGAGCAGACTCCCCCGCTCTCTGTTCCTCTCCGTTTTTTTCTGACTGCTCCGGTTTTCGTAGTTGCTGCTGCCATCGTTCTTCTGTGGCATGGCCACGCCGCGCTGGATAGCCGCTGGACTCCACCGTTACTGGCTGCAACCCATTTCCTCACACTTGGCTTCCTCACCATGATCATGGCGGGAGCGATACAGCAGCTGTTGCCCGTCCTCATGGCCTCCCCCGTTCCGCGGCCCCGACTGACCAGTGCGGTGATTCATCTCGCCCTCACTTTGGGAACACTGTCACTGGGGGCAGGAATGCTCACCGGGAAGGGTGGTCTGTTTCTGGGCGCGCTGGTGGTGCTTGGAGCGGGTCTGATATTTTTCGTTCTGATGGTGATGTTTTGTCTGTTTCAAGCACGCTCGAGTCACGCTACGGTCTTCGTGATGGGGTTGGCTGTCATAGCGCTGCTGGTAACCGCAGGACTGGGAATATTGCTGGCGGCCGGCCATGGCCTGAACTCGGTCCCTCTCTTTCGCACGCTGACCGACCTGCATCTCCTCTGGGGAATGCTGGGGTGGGTGGGTTTGTTGGTGATTGGTGTTGCCTATCAGGTGGTACCCATGTTTCAGCTTACACCCAACTACCCGGGGCTGCTCATGCGTTGGTTACCACGTATTCTTTTTGCAGGCTTGAGTATCTGGGGAATGGGATTGTTGTTTCCCGAAGAAAGGAAATGGCTGCAATGGATCGGGGGGGGCGGCGTGGTCGGCTCTTTTGCAGCCTTTTCATTTATGACGCTGAGGTTGCAGCAACAGCGTCGTCGTCGGTTGTCCGACATCAATATCGATTTCTGGCGTTTGGCTCTGGTGTGTCTATTGGCAGCGATGGGCCTTTGGACAGCGCAGGGTTTCCTGCAGCTTCCGCAAACCGAGTTGCTGCTCGGGGTGTTGCTCGTGGCCGGCTTTGCCATGTCGGTGGTAAGTGGAATGCTTTACAAGATCGTACCGTTTCTTGTCTGGCTGCACCTCAACAACTACATGCAGGCTACCGGGCGGTGGGGGGAACAGATTCCCAACATGAAACAGATTCTCCCTTCTCAGCGTAGCCGCTTGCAGTTCTGGCTACAGTTTTCCGCCCTGTTGTTACTGCTGCTGGCAGCGGTTTGGCCAGGACCATTCATCCGGCCGGCGGCGCTGACTATGCTGGCCGCGTTTTCTCTGCTCTGGTGGAATCTGCTGGACGGATTGCGGCTCTACTACCGCTATATCGGGGCCGGGGAAGAGGGGTGACAGGGAATCAAAGATAGACCAGCTCTTCCGCACGGTACGGTCGCTTTGCGTTCTCCACCAATACTGCTTCCATCTCCCGACGTTTGAGTAGACCGGGCAGCCCTTTACCGATCCAGAGCCGTTTCATGGCGCGGATCTGTTGCGCGATTTGCTTCAGGGATTGTTCTCGCACCAGCGCTTCGATAGCCTTCATCTCCCGCCTGCGGGAGCCCTGTTTTGCGGTTCCGCGATTGTAGATCAGCGACAGGAGTGCTGCCTGGGCGTCATGGGGCAGTGTTTCGACCCCGGGGTAGGTCTTGCGGGTCAGTTTCGCGTAGCGGGGCAGGGTGTCACGGAAGAATACGCTCTTGGCTGCTTCCAGCGGGATCCTTATGCCCAGCTGTTGCAAACGTCTGGCAGCCTCTCTGGCGTCAATCCCCTTGATCCCGGCCACCCCCCTGATCTCCTGCAAGGTGGCATCGGAAATCCGTCCCCTCCACTCCTTTTCGATCCGGCTCGGGGTGCTGTATCCCAGATCGTAGCCGATACCGATGGTGACGCCGGACGCACCACCGGGCCAGTAGGGAGCGGACAACTTGCGCCGGTAGTAGCTGTCGGAAGAGATTTCGAAGCCGACCAGCATCTCCAGCCCCCTGAGGGAGACGACGAGGTTCGCCCACTCGCTGCCGATTCCGAGCGCCTCTTCGATCTTCGACAGGGTGACTGGCCCAACGAGGCCGTCGTCTTCCACCCCCAGGTGCCGTTGGATGCGCCGGATCCGTTCTTTTGTGGTCATGGTGCTCATGTTCGTTCAATCCTCGTTGAAGTGGATGGTGGAGGGCCGTCGTGCGTTATCGCGGTTCGGAGATATTTTATTGCCGCACGGAATATTCGTGCAGATAACGGGCGATACGGGGTTCCACCAGTTCTCCGGCGGTGAGTATCAGTCGATAGTCTCCGGGGCTGTGAGTGACGGGGGACAAAACGCCTTTTCCCCGATTGCCAAAGCTGTCGATCCAGGTGAACAGAAGCTGCCGCTGGTTCCATTCTGTTTTCTGACTGGTGGCCTCGAATACGGCGCCCGTTCCCGAGCTGCTGGCAGCTTCAATCGCCAGGTACGCTTTGTTCTCTCCGGAAGGCTGGGAGGGTGTCAAACGGACGGTTACGCTGATGAGTTGTTCCCCCGACTTTCCCATGAGCGTAACGGAGTGGTCGAGCGGCCGTCCGTCCGTTTCCCCGTTGCCGCAGGCCAGCAGCAGGAGAGAGCAGAGGAAAAGAAGCGGCACGGCCCGTTTCATGTCGATCCCTGCTGTCGGTATTCCCGGAATCTTTCCAGTACGTGCTCCATCTCCCTCTCATCGAGCAGTAACGGTTCCCCGATGGCCAGCGCCTGACAGTAGATCCGCGCCAGGTTTTCCACTTCGACGGCGAGCGACAAGGTTCGTGTGAGCTCTTTGTCCAGGCAGAGCATACCGTGGTTGGACAGCAGGCAGGCGTTCCGATTCTCCAGTGCCTGCAGCACCCCGTTGGAAAGCTCTTGCGTGCCGAAAGTCGCATAGGGAGCACAGCGGATGTCGCTGCCGCCGGCGACGGCCACCATGTAATGAAAGGGCGGGATCCCCTTGCCCAGACAGGCCAGGGTGGTACACCAGGGGGGATGGGCATGCAGGATGGCGCCCGCCTCTTTCCGTTGCCGGTAGATGTCCCGGTGGAAGCGCCATTCGCTGGAGGGCTTACGGCTTCCCTGCCAGCCACCATTTAGATCCATCAGCACGATGTCTTCAGGACGGCATTCCTCGTAGGGTAGCGCCGACGGTGTGATGAGGAATCCCTCTTCGACCCGTACACTGAGGTTTCCCGCACTTCCCTGGTTGATGCCACTGCGGTTCATCGCCAGTGCGGTATCGATCAGCCGCTGGCGCAGGGCGGTGTACTTCATGACATGCTCCGGTGACAGGATGGTGACAGCGGGACTTTACCGCAATAGCGGTTTGCCGGCCAATCTGAGGGGCGGGACCCAGGGCTTTACAGGTTGAGAAGTATTCCGACACGCCGGAAAGCAGAATTGGTCCAATTATCAGAAGGCGCGCAATCCCATGAAGAGGAAAGGGTTATGCCTGGTTTGTTAAAGAAATGTAAACCCATTCCGATAGAAACAGCATACTGAATCAGTGATGACGACGGTCGGGAAGACAGCTAGCCGGCGGTTGCGTCGGTAGGGAAGAGATCGGTTGTCACCCCGGGTAGTTGAAAAAACATACCAGAAAATTGCAACACATCGCGGAGGAAAAGATGGATATGTCAGTCAAGAGAATCACCGTGGGATTGATCGGGTTGCTGGCCTGCGTGGCGACTGTAGGGGCGCAGGCGGGCTCGGATGCCGAATTCCCAAAGGGATGGGAAAAGTGGCCGGTGCTCGGTAGTGCTGCCATCCCTGACAACCAGACCCCGATCCCGGACGATCTGCCGGCAATCGTGAAGGAGACTGTCAAGACCTACAACTGGATTCAGGATGGCAAGGGCTCCAAATACAACGTGCGGGTCAATCCCGCCCACATGGATGCCTACAAGGCCAGGACCAAGGAGTATCCGGATGGGCCGACGGCGGTACTGGAGCTGACCGACATCAAGGCGCTGCTGGTGACCGAGCACCTGCTGGGTGAACCGCAGTATGGTGCCTACAGCTACGACGGCAAGGACATCGCCGACGCGCACCCCTCGCTGAACCCCAAGACCTGCATGACCTGCCATACCGGCTATGGTGAGGCCTGCGTCTCGGGTATCTGTTCACACAACGTGAAATGACGGATTCGCCTGATCGCTCCGCGGGTGCTTCCGGGGAGCGATCGTTCCGGCAAGGAAAGGCGTACGGTTTTTGGTGCACTCTTTTTTTGTGAAAGGTGGAAACATTGCCTCGGGCGAAAGTGCTCCGGGGTTGGCGGGGAGAATCGGAATGGACAATCTCAGAAGGTGGTTTACCATCAAGCAGCTGGTGACAGGCGGTCCCATCATCCTGCTGGTCATTCTCAGCCTCGTGCTCGGTATATCCCGCTACAACTCGGAGTACGAGATGGCATTGAAGCATGCCCTGGATCTGGCCAAGACGGGTGCCCAGCCGATCCTTGGCTTGATGAAGAAAAGCGTGGGGGGCGGCAACTATGCCAATGTTCTGGACGAGGCCGCGCTGGAACTCTATGAGGCCAACGGAGAGCTGCTGTTTTTCTCCGTGGAGGGGAAGACCGACGGCAGCGGAGAGCCCTACGGCATCGCCTATCTTCGCGAACGGGGCGAGGCGGTGCGCAGTTTCTATCCGGCCGACTATCGCAGTGGGCTCGAAGCGAGGCTGGCGAAGATCAGGAAGGCGTTGGACAGACTGCCGGCAGGGCATCGCAAGCGCCCGAAGATCGAAAAGATGCTGCAGGCGAAGCAGCAGGAACTGGACAGCTACCGGAAGGGACAGGCGTTGCTGGCGGAGATGAAGGAGCGGTTCAGCCGTCCCGCTCCACAGCAGATAGAGGATGGTTATTACCTGGACAAGCGGAACTGGCAGCTTCACCTGCTGCTCCCCGTTGGTAACGAGGGAGGAGGCGAGGTCTGGATGGTGATGGATGCCTCCAATATCGGCGGCCTCAAAGGGGAGATCCTGAAGGACCTGCTGCCACTCAATATCGTTGCCCTTTTGATTACAGTGGTTCTTGCATGGATGTTGGCACGAACCATCACCACGCCGTTGCTGCAGACGGCACGGGCCATCGATGCCATCGAGCGTAACTCCGATCTGACCGCTCACCTCGACGACAGCTACAAGGATGAACTGGGACAGATCGCCAGCTCGCTGAACCGGATGTTGGCCAATTTCCGTCAGATATTGAGCGATGTCACCACCGCCACGGTCCATGTGGCCAAATCGGCGCGGGAGATGTCCGACTCCATGCAGGGGGCCAACGAACGGATCGAAAAACAGACGAAAGATACCGATCTGCTGGCGGGTTCTGCCAATGAAATGGCAACCTCCTTCGTGGAGGTTACCCGGCGCATGAAAGAGGCGGCGGAGATGGCGCAACACTCCACCCAGCAGTCCGATCAGGGCAAGAGGGAGGTGGAGTCCACCATCCGTATCATCAACTCGCTGGCGGTAGAGGTGGAGAATGCCGCCGGTGTCATCAAGCGGCTGGATGAAGACAGTGATCGGATAGGTAATGTTCTTGATGTCATCAAAAGTATTGCGGAGCAGACCAATCTGCTGGCGCTGAATGCCGCCATCGAGGCTGCACGCGCCGGTGAGCATGGGCGGGGCTTTGCCGTGGTGGCCGACGAGGTGCGCACCTTGGCACAACGGGTGCAGGAGTCCACCAGCGAGATCGAGGGGATGATCGAGTCGGTCCAGGCAGGTACGCGGCAAGCCATGGAGACCATGATCCGGGGCAAGGAGCGTGCGGAGCAGTGCGTCGAGCAGGCGGGACACGCGGATGAGGCGTTGGGGCGGATCACCGAGGCAGTTGAAGGGATCAACGAGCTCAACAGCCATATCGCCGTGGCTGCCGAACAGCAAAAGGGGATCATCGAGAGTATCAACTCCAGTATCCAGTCCATCGGTCACATCGCAGTGGTCAACGCCGAGAGCCTTTCCCGATGCGTTTCTTCCAGCGACAATCTGGTAACCCAGGCTGGTGAGCTGCATGCCAAGGTGACCCGCTTCAGGGTGTGACGAGCCGGCTCGCTGCCGGGCATATACAGGGTCGTCATCCGCACGTAAAATAGACGAAGTCTTGCACGATGCGGATTTCGACCCATGAACCTGAATTTTCTGGATTTTGAACAGCCCATCGCCGATCTGGAGGCGAAGATCGAGGCCCTGCGGTATGTGGGCGACGATTCCGGGCTGAACATCAGTGAAGAGATCGCCCGGCTGCGGGAGAAGAGCCGGGCGTTGACCGAGTCCATCTTTTCCAAACTTACCGCAGCCCAGATCGCCCAGCTGGCGCGCCATCCGCAACGTCCCTATCTGCTCGACTACGTGGAGCGTATCTTCACCGATTTCGAGGAGCTGCACGGCGATCGTGCCTATGCCGACGATCCCGCCATGGTGGGCGGAGTGGCGCGGCTGGAGGGGGAGCCGGTGATGATCATCGGCCAGCAGAAGGCGCGGGAGACCAAGGAGCGGGTGCGCCGCAACTACGGCATGGCGCGCCCCGAGGGATATCGCAAGGCCAAACGGCTGATGGAGATGGCGGAGCGCTTCCGCCTGCCGGTGCTCAGCTTCATCGATACCCCCGGTGCCTATCCGGGTATCGGCGCCGAAGAGCGAGGACAGAGTGAGGCCATCGCCCGCAATCTGTTCGTGATGGCCGGGCTCAGGACCCCGATCATTTCCACGGTCATCGGTGAAGGGGGATCCGGTGGTGCGCTGGCCATCGGTATGGGGGATATCGTGCAGATGCTGCAGTTCAGCACCTATTCGGTGATTTCTCCCGAAGGGTGTGCCTCCATCCTGTGGAAGAGCGCCGAGAAGGCCAGCGAGGCGGCCGAAGCGATGGGGATCACTGCCCCCCGTCTGCTGGAGCTGGAGCTCATCGATCGGGTCATCGAGGAGCCGTTGGGTGGTGCCCATCGGGACATGGATGGAGCGGCGGAAAACGTGAAGCGCGCCCTGCTGGAGGGGATGGAGTCGTTGCGCGGGATGCC
>WFNS01000219.1 GCA_015488495.1 Gammaproteobacteria bacterium
CACGGCGATGTGCCCCTGCTGACGGTCGAACAGGAACTCCTCGATGAACAGGTAGTATCTTCCATCCCGGTAAACAGGGAAGGGATCGGCCCAGAAGCGGTCTTTGGGAGGGTGGATCGAGCGGTACCGCCACAGGGATCCCCAGCCGTCGTCACCCAGATGGTAGAGCAGGAACCACTGATCGAAATAGAACTTGTTGGCATACTTGTCGCGCAGCTTGCCGAGGGTACGCCTGACGATGTGTCGCGCCCGTTCGCTGCGAGTGGGCACGGTGAACAGGCGGTTGCCATACAGATCCAGCGGCGGATTCTCCGCCTCCATCCGACGAAAGAATTCCTCCTCACCGAGCCGGCGGAGCTGTTCCAGCCTGCGCGGGATGAAGGAGAGGGTCTTCCAGTAGAGATTGTTCCGATTGTCGGCCACCGTCTCCTGGGTGCAGGACCAGGAGCGGTAGAGCACCTTGCCGTTGTCGATGTCCTCGGAGAGGATCTGCAGCATGGAGCCGGTCTCCGGCCACCCCTCGACCACCTCCCAGTAGGCTGCCGGACCACCCCGGTTCACCCTGTTGTCACCATGGTGGTAAGACCACACCCCGTACCTGGCGGCATGCAGGATCCCGCCGCGCAGGATGCGGAAACCGATGCGGATCAGCACGTCGAGATGGTGCTGTTCGATGGCCGCCACATCCTGGCTGGAAAAGTAATCGGAGACCCGCTTGCGCACCGGCTTCACCGTGAGCACCGGCACGCCCTCCACCAGGGGGGAGAGATCCCTGGGGGCGAAGGCATCGGGCAGGGAGGCACCCCGCTCCACCAGTTTCTGCTCGGCGATATCGAGTCCCTTGTTCAGCAGCACCGGCAGCAGATTGCGGGCCTTGCCGGTGATCCGCCTGACCAGCGATGGCCTCTCCGCTTCACCACCGCCGTCCACCACCAGCAGCTCCACGGCGGCGTAGTCGCTCCGCTGCAGTATCTCCACCATGCGATAGACCCAGGCGCGCACCTCCATGCCGTCGAGCAACAGCCCCACCCGGAGTTTTCCCTTTTCGTTCATCTCTCTTCCAGACACTCTCGATAGACTTCCAGATAGCGACGCCCCATCGCCTCCAGCGTGTGGTTGCGCCGATAGCACTCCCACGCCCCTTGCGCCAGGCGCGCCGCCAGCTCCGCATCGTCGGCCACTAGCCGCAACGCGCGGCAAAGGGCCTCGGCGTCCCGTGGCGGCACCAGACAGCCGTTCTCACCATCCACGATCACCGAGCCGATGGCCCCCACATCGGTGGCCACCACCGCCTTGCGCAATGCCATCGCCTCCAGCAGGGCGATGGGCAGCCCCTCCTTCCAGGAGCTGATGACGAACAGATCCGCCGCCAGCAGGAAATGGCTCACCTCACGCCGGTAACCGGCGAACACCACCTGCTCCCGGATACCCAGCCGAAGAGCCATCTCTTCCAAATCCTCGCGCTCGGTTCCTTCCCCCACGAACACCAGCACCGCCTCCCGCCCGCCGAAACCGGCGGCGAAGGCCTCGAGCAACGTCCGGTTGCCCTTCTCCCAGTCCAGACGACCGACACGCAGCAGCAGCCGCCCCGCCCGCCCGAGGCCATATTCCTCACGCAGCGCCTCCGCCCGCTCCCGCGTTTCACCACCCGCTGCGAAATCGGTACCGTTCTCCACCAGCCTCACCCTCGCACCGGGGATTCCGGCCGCCTCCACCTCCCGTCGCAATGGGGGTGAAACCACCACCACCCGGTCGAAGAACCGCAGTACCCCCTTGTCCACCTTTTCGTAGAAACGGAGCCGGGCGGTGGTACTGTACCAGGTGTGGCAGGTGGCCACCCGGCGCACGGGAGAGAACGCCCCGCCGAGCGCCGCCGCCACATCGGTCCGGTAACCGTGACTGTGCAGGATCTCCACACCGCTCTCCTGCACCCGTCTGCGCAGGCGACGGCACACCCCCGCCAATCCAGTCCGACCCACCCGGATTCGCTCGGCAGGTACGTCACGCCCGCCGAGGGCGGCCATCATCGCATCGGCCCCCGGGCTCTCCAGCACCCAGACCGCTACCGAATGGCCCTGTGCCCGGGTATAAGCGGCCAGTTCCACCACCACCCGCTCCGCTCCGTAGAACCCCCCGCTGCTGATCAGATGGAGGATGTTCACCCCTCCTCTCCCAGCCAGAGCGACGCCAGATCCCGATCGATCATCTCGGCGAGAC
>WFNS01000220.1 GCA_015488495.1 Gammaproteobacteria bacterium
CGGCGCCTGGAGCGGCCCCAGGGCCACCAGCGGCAGCCAGCCCATCACCCCGGACAACGACAGCACCTATTCACTCAGCTGTACCGGCAGGTCCGGCAGTGTAGCGTCTTCCGTTAAGATTATCGTTGCCGCCGCCGTTACCGAGCCTTCCGGCCGTGGTGGCGCGGGTGGCTGGGACGGGTGGGGATTGGGGGCGATGCTGCTGCTTCTCCTTGCCAGGCTTGCCGCTCGCCGGCAGCGTCTTGCGCTTGCGGGATAACCCTTGCGGCGTTGTCGAATTGTAAAGCCCCCGAATGTCTGGACACTGAATTGCGCGCGGATTCAACTCGCTAGTGCAACGTGACATGATGACTACACTATACGATATATCCACCACTGAATCCGCGATATAATCAGCGACAACAACGGCGGTATTGCAACCGGAACTGTAACCATTACCGTTAACAAAACAGCTGGCCCGGCTCCGTCCGAAGAAAACCCCTCCACTACGTCGGCAGGAGCATCTGGGATTTTGGTGTTATTGATCCTTTTTGTACATATGCTGGGCACGTCTCTTCTGCACACCTGCTACCGGGCCAAAATAAACTGCAACCGCTGGAGTTGACCCGTTTTCGTGGACACCCGATGTTTTGAGAGGAGGTGTGTGGAGATGGGCAAGACAATCGAAGAAATCGAAGGGGTCAGAGAAACTTCAAGCAAATATAGCCGTTCTCCCTCCTTGCAACAAAAACCTCAGCACCGGGTATTTTTCCCGCCCCTCACCCAAACTGCCGCCGAAACCGCCACACCCCAAAAGCAAACACCACGCTCCCCAGCAGGGCGAGTTGCAGCATCTGCTTCCACAGGATCTCCATCCCGGCTCCCTTGAGGAGGATGGCGTAGCTCATCTCGGTGAGGTAGAAGAGCGGTGAGAGGTGCATCGCTTCCCGCAGCAGGGTGGGCATGGCCTCGGGCGGGGTCCAGGCGCCGGAGAGGAGGAGCATGGGCATCATGATCAGGAGCACCAGCATCACCACCTGTCCCAGGTTGCGGCTCAGGGTGGCGATGAACAGGCCGAGGCCGGAGCTGGCGAATACGTAGAGGGCGGTGGCGAGGAAGAACAGGGGAATGCTGCCCTTGATGGGCACGTGGAAGATGGGTTCGATGATCAGGAACAGGGCGGCGGCGACGCCGCCCATCACCGCCAGCCCCATCGCCAGCACCTTGGGCAGCAGGATCTGGGTGGGGCTGAGGGGCGAGACCGCCAGTTGCTCGATGGTGCCGCGCTCTTTCTCGCGCACCGCCGCGGCGGCGGGCAGCATCAGCGACAGCATGGTGATCACCATCAGCAGTTCGGAGATGGACATGAACCAGGTATCCGCCTGGTTGGGGTTGTAGTAGACCCGCTGGCGGTCCTCCACCACGGGCAGCGCCTGCAGCTTCACGGGGCCCATGCCCCGCTCCGCCAGCTCCATGCCGAAGCGGGCCACGATGCGGGCGGCGTAGGTGGTGGCCAGGGTCCCCAGGGTGGCGTTGCTAGCGTCTACCTGCATCTGCACCGCCACCTGGCGGCCGGCCAGCAGGTCCCGCTGGAAGTGTTCGGGGATGTCGATCACCGCCAGCACCCTCCCCTCGTCCAGCAGCCGCACCGCCTGCCGATTGCTCTCCAGCTCCTGCTGGAAGTTGAAATAGGGGGGCTGGAAGCGGTAGATCAGCTCCCGCGAGGCGGCGCTGTGGTCGCGGTCGATCACCGCGATGGGGGCGTTCTTCAGGTCGATGCTGATCCCGGCCCCGGCGATGTAGATGTCGGCGGTGAAGAAGTAGCCGATCACCACCAGCAGGATGGGATCCCGGGAGAGCTGTTTCAGCTCCTTGAGGGTCATCACCGCAATGCGGTCCAGCCAGAGCAGTATCCCCTTCATTGCCGCGGCCGCTTGTGAAAAGAGAGAAACCCGATGCTCCACAGCACCACGGCGTAGAGCATGAGCGCCAGCACGTTGCCCCACAGCACCGACCAGCCCAGCCCCTTGAGGAAGCTGCCCCAGACGATCTGCAGATAGTAGAGGGTCGGGAACAGATGGGCCTGGAAACGGGCGTCTGCGCTCATCGACTCCACCGGCACCAGCAGGCCGGAGTAGAGCATCGCCGGGATGAAGGTGATCACCAGGGTGAGCAGTGCGGCGGCGGCCTGGGTGCGCACCACCAGCGACACCAGCAGACCGATGCCGGCGGTGCAGATCACATAGACCAGGGAGGCGAGGTAGAAGAAGATCGGATCTCCCTTGAACGGCGCGCCGAACAGCCAGACCACGAAGGCCCACAGCACGAAGATGTTGATCGCCGAGATGAACACGTAGGGCAGCAGCTTGCCGAGGATGAACTCGCCGCGGCTGACGGTGGAGGCGTAGATGTTGTAGATGGAGCCGTTCTCCCGCTCCCGCACCACCCCCAGCGCGGTGAGGAAGGGGGGCGAGACCATCAGCACCAGCATGATCAGCCCGGCGCTCATGGACCAGGTGCTGCGGATGGCCTGGTTGTAGAGATAGCGGGTCTCCAGCCGCACCGGTTCGATGCGCCGCCGCGCCTGTGCCTCGCTCATTCCCTGCTTGCGGGCCAGATAGTCCACCAGCAGGGTGGTGCTGAAATCGGCGTTGATGGCCGCCACGTACCCCTTGCTCACCTGGGTGCGGTAGGGGAAGATGCCGTCGATCAAGCTCTGCACCGCCACCGGCCGGCCCGCCAGCAGCCGCTCCTCGAAGCGGGGCGGAATGATGATGGCGAAACGGATGCGGCTGGCGGCCAGCAGCCGGTCCAGCTCCTGTTCGTCGCGCGCCTCGCCGCGGTAGTCGAAGTAGCGGGAGTCGATGAAACGGTGCAGGTAGTCGCGGCTGAGGGCGCTCTTGTCCTGGTCGATGGCGGCGAAGGGGATGTTCTCCACATCCAGCGACAGACCGTAGCCCAGCACCAGCAGGATCATGCTGGGCACCACGAAGGCCATGGCGAAGAACAGCCGGTCGCGCATCACCTCGCGCCACTCCTTCCATGCGACCGCCCAGGTGCGCCGCAGGTTCATGCCGCCCGCTCCTTCTTCTCCATCGCCATGATGCGGTAGACAAACACATCCTCCAGGGTCGGCTGACGGGGCGTGATGTGCTGCAGCGTGACCCCCTCCGCGCGCAGCAGAGACTCGATACGCCCACGGGCCTGTTCCGGATCCCTGGCCAGCAGGTGGATCTTCCGCCCGAACAGCGCCACCCCCTGGAAACCGGTCCGCTCCAGCAACTCCAGGGCCAGCAGCGGGCGGTCGGTGGCGATCTCCAGCAACCGTCCCGCCTCCGCCTCCAGCGCCTGTTTCAACCGCTCCGGCGGGTCGTCGGCGATGATCCGACCGGCATGCATCAGCGCCAGATGGTCACAGTGCTCCGCCTCGCTCATGTAGTGGGTGGTGACCAGGATCGCCACCCCTTCCAGCCGCGCCATCTTCACCAGGATGTCCCAGAAGCGGCGCCGGCCGACGGGATCCACCCCGGAGGTGGGTTCGTCCAGAAACAGCACCCGCGGCCGGTGGACCAGCGCGCATCCCAGCGCCAGCCGCTGGCGGATCCCCATGGGCAGACGACCGGTGAGCCGCTGCTCCACCCCCTGCAGCCCGGCCATGGTGATCACCCACTGGATGCGTTTCTCGAGCTGCCGGCGCGGCACGGCGTAGATGCGGGCGTAGAGGCGGATGTTCTCCAGTACCGTCATGTCCTGATAGAGGGAGAAGGCCTGGGACATGTAACCGATGCGCTCCTTGATGGCCTGTCCGGCACTGCGCATCTCCGCTCCGGCCACCTGCCCCTCACCGCCGCTGGGGGGAAGGATGCCGGTGAGCATCTTGATCACCGTGGTCTTGCCCGCGCCGTTGGCCCCCAGCAGGCCGAAGATCTCCCCCTGCGCGACGCGGAAGCTCACCCGGTCCACCGCGCGGAAACCGTCGAAATCACGGGTCAGCTCCCGCGCCTCGATGGCCACCGCCCCGCCGGCGGGCGGATCGTCGCCCACCAGCAGCGAGGCCTCCGCGGTGGCCTTGCCCGCCAGCCCGCGCCGGCGCAGCAGCGCCACGAAGGCATCCTCCAGCTCCGGCTCGTCCGCCATCACGGCGGTCACCTCGAGCCCCTCGAGTTCTCCGCGCACCGCCGCCTCGGCCTCCGTGGATTGCGCCTCCTCCACGAACACCCGCAGTTGCGGGCCCACCGCCTCCACCTGGGGATAGTGCTCCCGCAGCCGGCGCAGCGCCTCGATCTGCGGCCTCGCCTGCAGCGTCACCAGGGTGCCCGGCACCACCTGGCGGATCCCGTCCGGCTCCCCCGCCGCCAGCACCCGGCCCTCGTACATCAGCGACAGCCGGTGGAAGCGGGCCGCCTCGTCCATGTAGGCGGTGGAGATCAGGGCGGTGATACCCCGCTCGCGCAGCAGCTCGGCGAGAATGGCCCAGAAGTCGCGCCGCGAGACCGGATCCACGCCCGTGGTGGGTTCGTCGAGGATCACCAGCTCCGGTTCATGGATCAGGGTGCAGACCAGCCCCAGCTTCTGCTTCATGCCGCCGGAGAGATGCTTCATGGGGCGGTCCCGGAACGGCGCGAGGCGGGTCATCGCCAGCAGCCGCCGCTTGCGCTCGGCGAGCCTGTCCGCCGGCACCTCGCGCAGCTGGGCGAAGAAGTCGATGTTCTCCTCCACCGACAGTTCGGCGTAGAGGTTGAGCCCCAGCCCCTGGGGCATGAAGCCGATGCGCCCCTTGATGCGCTCCGCCGCCGCCTCGCTGTCGAGCCGGACACCGAACACCTCCACTTCCCCCGCCTCGAAGCTGAGCACCCCGGCGACGGCCTTCATCAGCGAGCTCTTGCCGGCGCCGTCCGGGCCAATCAGACCGTAGATCTCGCCGCGGCGGACCTCCAGCTCCACCCCGTCCACCGCCACCTCCTTGCGGTAGCGCTTGCCGAACCCGCGCAACCGGATCAGCGGGTCGGGCGCGGCGCTCACCAGCGCGGCTTCGCCCATGGCGTGGCCTCGCGCCAGCGGATCATCGCATCGGCGGGCAGCCCCGGCACCAGCCGGTGATCCGGGTTCTCGTCCAGGTAGAGCTTGACTGCGTAGACCAGCTTGACCCGCTCGTCGGGGGTCTGCACCTCCTTGGGGGTGAATTCGGCGCGCGAGGCGATATAGCGCACCACGGCGGGGAAAGGCCGTTCCGGGAAGGCATCCACCCAGATCTGCGCCGGCAGGTCGAGGCGCAGCTTGCCGATCTCCTTCGCCGGGACGTACACCTTGAGGTAGAGCCGGTCCAGATCGACGATGTCGAGCAGCGGGCTGCCGGGCGCCACCACCTCCCCTTCCGCCACCACGCGGGTGGTGATCACCCCGGCGGCGGGGGCGTGGATCTCCAGGTCATCCAGCAGCGTCTCCACCTCCGCCACCCCGGCCCGCGCCTGATCGCGCCGGGCGCGGGCCGCCTCCAGCCGATCCCGGGCTACCTGCCAGGCCAGCTCCGCCTGCTCCGCCTCCTGCCGGGAGGCGGTCTCCCTGGCATGCAGCTTCCGCAGCCGATCCCGATCCCGCCGCGCCTGCCGCTCCGCGCTCTGCGCCGACTGCAACGCCGCCTCGGCGGCGGCCACCGCCTGCCTCGCCTGATCCAGCCGGGCGCGGAGCCGGGCGTCGTCCAGCCGCACCAGCAGCTGCCCCCTGGTCACGGCATCCCCTTCCCGCGCCAGCAGCGCCACCACCCTTCCCGGAACGCGGCTGGCGACGGTGTAGTGATCCCCTTCGAAGCGGCCGTTGGCCTGGATGAGCCCCTCCGGCAGCGGCTGGGGACGGAACCAGAACCACCAACCAACCACCATCCCGGCGACCAGGGCGAGGAACAGCAGGAAAAAGAGGGTACGGCTACGATTGCCCACCATCGACTCCAGTTCGTATCACCATCCGTGGCAACGAATCATTGCCCCGGCAAACGGCACCCGGAATGTCATTCACCGGGCGGAACGGCATTGTGCCTCTTCACCTGCCCTCGCTGACGACGGGCGTGGTCCTCGAGCTGCCGCCGCATCTCGTCGAAGGCGTCGCGGATGGCCACGTAGAGATCCTCGTGAGCGTGATCGTTCTTGTGCCCATGTCCCGCCACCAGCTCCTTGCCCGGTACCTTCAGGTCGATTCGCACACGATACAACTTCCCTTTCCGGTGGTGGACGTGTGGCAGCTCAACCGCGATTCGGCAACTGATGATTCGGTCGTAAAACTTCTCCAGCTTGGCGGCCTCTTCGCGGAGCCGGTTCTCGATCGCCTCGGTAGGCTCGACATGGCGATAGGTGATCTGCAAGGGTATCTGCACGGCCTCCTCCATTTTAGTCGATTCGTTTTTCGTGACCACTCACTGAGCAATCCACTCTTTTTTCTCAATGGGGGCACCAACCCGTTACCTCAATCATCGCCCCCGAATATTTCACTCTCTCACCGCCGAATGCGCCGATGTTCCGACGGGGAAGTGGTAAAGTGTTCCGATGGAACGCAAAATCCTGCTGATAGGATACGGCAATCCGAGCCGGGGGGACGATGCGCTGGGACCGCTGTTACTGGAGCGTCTCGGCGAGAGGAAGGAGTGCGAACGGCTGCCCTGCCTCCAGCTACAGCCGGAACAGGTGTTCGAGATGGAGAACCGGCATCTGGTGGTTTTCATCGATGCCAGCATGGCAATACCTGCGCCATTCGACCTGACGCGGGTGAAAGCGGATGCCGATTTCAGCTACAGCAGTCATGTACTGACTCCCGGTGCACTGCTCGCCATCTACGAAAGGGTGTTGCAGCAATCCCCTCCTCCCTGCCTCCTGCTCCGCATTCGCGGGGAGCAGTTCGGGTTGGGAAAACCGCTGAGCGCGGCGGCGGAAGAACATCTGGCCGCCGCAGAGAGCCACCTCTCCCGGCTGCTCGAAACGGGTGAGCTTCCTTCCCTGCCGGACTGAAGTTCCAGGGACAGTTACCAGCCTGTTTCAGTACTATGGCCGAATAGTTACGTTCCAGGCAGGGAGGGGCCCGCTCCCGTCACTCCCGCTCTTCGATCCAGGCCATCTGGATCGCTTCGAGGATCTTTTCGTTGGAGCGGTTGGGATCGTCGTCGAACTCCTCCAGCTCGCACACCCAACGGTGGAGGTCGGTGAAACGGATGTATTGGGGATCCACGTCGGGATGCGCCTCATCCAGGGCGATGGCGATATCGAGGGTATCGGTCCACTTCAGGCTCATCTCATACTCCGGATGATCAGCGTTTCTCGGAGACCATGTTGATGGTGTATTTCGGGATCTCGACCACCAGATCCTCCTCGTCCACCACCGCCTGACAACTCAACCGGGAGTCGGGTTCCACTCCCCACGCCTTGTCCAGCAGATCCTCCTCCGCTTCACTGGCTTCGTTCAGGGAATCGAACCCCTCGCGCACGATGACGTGACAGGTGGTGCAGGCACAGGATTTCTCACATGCATGCTCGATCTCGATGCCATTCTCCAGCGCGGCATCGATGATGGTGGTACCCGGTTCGGCTTCGATCACGGCGCCTTCCGGGCAGATCTCCTCGTGGGGAAGAAAGATGATCTTCGGCATGGAACTGTACTTATACCTTCAACTCATCGACTGCGTGGCCTTGCAGTGCCTGCTTGATGCTGGCGTCCATACGCCGTGCGGCAAACTCCCGGGTGCGCTGCTCCAGCTCCTCGATGGCCCGCTCGATGGCTCTGGCATCGCTGCCATCGCGCGCCAGCCGCAGCGATTCCATCGCCTGCTCGATGGCGGCCCGCTCTCCTTCGTCCAGCAACGCCTCGCCATCCTTCGCCAGCGCCGCCTCCAGTGCCTCCAGCACCCGATCCGCCTCCACTTGCTGCTCCCGCAGCTTGCGCGCCGCCACATCCTCACTGGCGTGAGCCAGCGAATCCTTCAGCATCTGCTCGATCTCCGTATCGGTGAGACCGTAGGAAGGCTTGACCTGGATGCTCGCCTGCACACCGGTAGTCTGTTCCTGCGCCGACACCGAGAGCAGACCGTCGGCATCCACCTGGAACGTGACCCGGATCCGCGCAGCCCCGGCCACCATGGGGGGGATCCCGCGCAGCTCGAAACGTCCAAGGGAACGACAGTCGCTGACCAGCTCCCGCTCCCCCTGCACCACGTGGATGGCCATGGCGGTCTGACCATCCTTGTAGGTCGTGAAATCCTGCGCCCGCGCGACCGGAATCGGGGTGTTACGCGGGATTACCTTCTCCACCAGCCCGCCCATGGTCTCCAGCCCCAGCGAAAGGGGCACCACGTCCAACAGCAGCATCTCCTCGTCCGGCTTGTTGCCGGCCAGGATGTCCGCCTGGATGGCGGCCCCGATGGCCACCACCTTGTCGGGGTCGACGCTGGTCAGTGGCGTACGACCAAAGAACGTTCCCACCTTCTGCTGGACCAGCGGCACCCGGGTGGAACCGCCCACCATCACCACCTCGCGGATCTCCTCCTTGCCAACGCCGGCATCCCGCAACGCGCGGCGGCAAGGGATCAGGGTCTTGTCGATCAGGGGCTCTACCAGCCGATCGAACTGCTCCCGACTCAGTTCCCCCTCCCAGTGGGTGCCATCCTCCAGCTCCACCCTCACCGGAGCGGTATCCACCACGGTGAGGCGCTCCTTTGCCTCGCGAGCCACCGCCATGAGTCGGCGCAACTGATGGTGACCGGCCTCGCTACCGATTCCGGCCTGCTGCATGATCCACTCGGCCACCCGGTGATCCATGTCGTCGCCACCCAATGCGGTATCGCCGGCGGTGGCCATCACCTCGAACACCCCTTTACTCAGACGCAATATGGAGATATCGAACGTTCCACCACCCAGATCGTATACGGCATAGACCCCCTCTGCGGCATGCTCCAGACCATAGGCCACCGCCGCCGCGGTGGGCTCGTTGAGCAACCGCAACACATTGAGACCGGCCAGCCGCGCCGCATCGCGCGTAGCCTGCCGCTGGGCATCGTCGAAATAGGCCGGCACGGTGATCACCACGCCATACAGCTCCCCGCCCAGGGTCTCCTCGGCACGACGACGCAGCTCCCGAAGGATCTCGGCGGAGATCTCCATCGCACTGAAATCTCCCGCTGCAGTCCGGAGCCGGGGAACGGCGGAGTCGATCTCCACAAGGCGGTAGGGAAGGCGAAACCCGCTCCCTGCAAACTCTTCACCACTCCGGCCCATCAATCGCTTGACCGAAGCGATGGTGTTTTGCGGATCGGTGGCGAGGTGGGTCTTTGCTGCCTCCCCCACCAGGGGTGGACCCTCGTTGCGGTAGTGCACCACCGAAGGCAGCAGGTGCGCCCCCCCCTCATCCGGCAGGGTATCGGCGCTGCCGTTGCGGACGGTGGCGATCAGGGAGTTGGTGGTGCCCAGATCGATCCCTGCCGCCAGCCGCCGCTGATGGGGTGCCGCGGACTGGCCAGGCTCACTGATCTGCAACAATGCCACGTTCAGCGCTCCAGTAGTTCATCATGTATTTCATTCGCCTCACGCTCAATCTTTCTGAGAAACATGAGCTTTGCGATACTCTCCCGAGCGGCGGCATGCGAGGCCTCC
>WFNS01000221.1 GCA_015488495.1 Gammaproteobacteria bacterium
ACCACATCCTCGTTGATCTTGAAGGCGTTGGTGTGCGCGGCGATGGCAGCGGTACGCGCCCGATCGGCCCAGAAGTGGCGACGTGCCTCCTCGCTGACCGCGATGAACCCCTCGGCGCCCCGCCTGGCGGCCAGCTTCACCACCCCGGAGGCGGCCTTCGCCACCGCATCCTCATCGTCACCGGCCACGTCCAGCAGCAGCACCATCTTGGGCAGCTCACGGCGCGGCGCCTTGGGGCTGTAACGGATGGCGCGTACGTAGCGCTCGTCCAGATGTTCCATCCCGGCGAGCACCACCCCGGCGCGGGACTCCAGATACTCCTTGGTCTCCACGATGGCCGGCACCGCCCGGTGCAGGTCCGGGTCGAAGAACTCCAGACAGACGGTGCGGATGGCACGCGGCATCCTGTGCAGGATGAATACCGCGGAGGTGACGAGGCCGTCGCACCCCTCCTTCTGCACCCCCGGCAGGCCGCCCAGAAACTTGTCGGTGACATCCTTGCCCAGCCCGCTCTTGCGCAGCTGCCGTCCGGGGATCTCCAGCAGCTCCGGTTCGCCGAGGGGCGTTCTGCCGTCGGCCCCGTAACGGGTGAGGCGGAACGACACCAGCGGCTGCTCGTGGATCTTGCCCAGATTATGGTTGAGCCGCTCCACCTCCAGCCAGTTGCCATCCGGCGTCACCATGCGCCAGGAGACCAGATTGTCCAGCGTGGTCCCCCACAGCACCGCCTTCTTGCCACCCGCGTTCATGGCGATGTTGCCCCCGATGCAGGAGGCGTCCTGGGAGGTGGGGTCCACCGCGAACACGAAACCGGCCTGCCCGGCCCGCTCCGCCACCCGCCGCGTCACCACCCCGGCACCGGTGCGGATGGTGGCCACCTCCCGCTCCACTCCCGGGAGACGGCGCATCTCCACCTCGCCGAGGGCATCCAGCTTCTCGGTATTGATCACCGCCGTCTCCTGAAAGAGCGGGACGGCGCCGCCGGTGTAACCGGTGCCGCCGCCACGGGGAACGATGGTCAGGCCGAGCTCGATGCAGCCGCGCACCAGGGCCGCCACCTCCTCCTCGCTGTCCGGGGTGAGCACCACCGCCGGATACTCCACCCGCCAGTCGGTGGCATCGGTCACGTGGGAGACCCGCGCCATGCCGCTGAAATCGATGTTGTCCCGCCGGGTGACCGGCGACAGCCGTTTCAGGATGCGCGCCCGCAGCTCCCGCTGACGCGGAAACCACTGTTCGAACCGTCCCACCGCCTGCCGCGCCCGCTCCGCCAGCCAGAGCGCCTGCTCATTCCCCGCGGCACGGGCGACGATCTGGTCCAGCCGATGGTGCAACGCCTCGCTCAGCGACGCCCGGCGCCGCTCGTTCTCCAGCAGATCGTCCTGGATGAAGGGATTGCGGTTCACCACCCACATATCCCCCAGCACCTCGAACAGCATCCGCGCCGAACGGCCGGTGACCCGCTCACCGCGCAGCCGCTGCAGCACCTCCCACGCCTCCTCGCCCAGCAACCGGATCACGATCTCCCGGTCGGAGAACGAGGTGTAGTTGTAGGGGATCTCGCGGATACGTTGTTCGTTCATTGTTTCCAGAGAATCTCTTTTTTCTAAAAGAGTGAGAGGGATGAGAGCATAGCCAGTTTATCGAAAAACATCTAGGAGATGGTTACCGGAGAGAAGTACCGGCATGCGAACCGGGGTATCGGACTCAACAACGGGAAAAGGCCCGGCAAAGCCGGGCCTTTTCGATTTCACGGGGTAGATGGCTGGGGAACCAGGATTCGAACCTGGATTAACGGAGTCAGAGTCCGCTGTCCTGCCGTTAGACGATTCCCCATCAACTCGTAACGGGGGCGGCCGTCGGGCAGAGCCCCCGCACAATCCGGCGGCGGATCAACGCTTGGAGTATTGCGGGCGCTTGCGCGCCTTGTGGAGCCCCACCTTCTTGCGCTCCACCTCGCGGGCGTCGCGGGTGACGAAACCGGCCTGACGCAACGCCGGGCGGAGGGATTCATCATACTCGATCAGGGCCCGGGTGATGCCGTGGCGGATGGCGCCGGCCTGGCCGCTGATACCACCCCCTTTGACGGTGACGTTCACATCCACCTTGTCGGTCATCTCCACCAGCTCCAGGGGCTGCCGGACCACCATGCGGGCGGTCTCGCGACCGAAATACTGTTCCAGGGTCCGCTGGTTGATGGTGATGTTTCCGCTCCCCGGTGTCAGATAGACCCGCGCCGTGGAGCTCTTGCGGCGCCCGGTACCATAGTTGTGCTTGTCTGCCATGTGCTCAATTCCGTCCGGTTGTGCTGAACTCAGATATCCAGTGGCTGCGGCTGCTGGGCGGCGTGCTTGTGCTCGGCCCCGGCGTAGACCTTCAGCTTGCGGAACATCGCGCGCCCCAGTGGGTTCTTCGGCAACATGCCCTTCACCGCGATCTCGATCGCCTTCTCGGGAGAGCGCTGGATCAGTTTCTCGAAGGTGATGGACTTGATGCCGCCCGGATAACCGGTGTGGCGATAATAGGTCTTGGAGGTCGCCTTGTTGCCGGAGACCCGCACTTTCTCTGCATTGATGACCACGATGTAGTCACCGGTGTCCACGTGCGGTGTATAGATCGGCTTGTGTTTGCCACGCAGCCGCCTGGCGATCTCGCTGGCGAGACGGCCCAGCGTCTTGCCGCTGGCGTCGATCAGATACCAGTCCCGTTTGACTTCGGAAGGCTTTGCGCTAAAGGTCTTCATATCCAGTCCTGCTCCACATGGGGCGACCGCCCCCAACCAAAGACGGGGGATCCTACAGGAGTCGCCGGGAAAATTCAAGCACCACCCGCGGACGCCTTTTTTTCGAGACGTACCCGGGCAAAACGGCGTTTTCCCACCTGGAAGATGTGCTCGCTGCCGGGAGGAACGAGCAGCCCCCGATCCCCGACGCGCTCGCCGTCGATGCGCACCGCGCCCTGCTGGATCATGCGCAGTGCCTCGGAGGTACTGGTGGTCAACCCGGCCTCCTTCAGCAGATTGGCCAGCGGCATCCCCTCCGGCGCCGCTGCCAGCCTCACTTCCGGGATCTCCTCGGGCAGGGCACCGTGGCGGAAGCGGGCCACGAATGCCTCGTGGGCCTTGCGGGCCGCGGAGGCACCGTGGAACCGCTCCACCAGTTCCTCCGCCAGACGGATCTTGATGTCCCGCGGATTCGCCCCCTGAGCCACCTGCTCCCGCCAGCGCTCGATCTCGCTCATGGGCCGAAAACTGAGCAGCTCCAGATAGCGCCACATCAGTTCATCGGAGATGGACATCAGCTTGCCGAACATCTCCTCCGGCGGGTCATTGATACCGATATAGTTACCCAATGACTTGGACATCTTCTGCACCCCATCCAGTCCTTCGAGGATGGGCATGGTGATCACCACCTGCGGCGGCTGTCCATACTGTTTCTGCAGCTCGCGCCCCACCAGGAGATTGAACTTCTGGTCGGTTCCGCCCAGCTCCACGTCTGCCTTCATGGCCACCGAATCGTATCCCTGGATGAGCGGATAGAGGAATTCGTGGATGGCGATGGGCGCACCGCTGGTGTAACGCTTGTGGAAGTCGTCCCGCTCCAGCATGCGCGCCACGGTGTGCCGGGCGGCGAGCTGGATGAGATCGGCCGCATTCATGCCGTTCATCCAGCTGGAGTTGAACATGACCAGGGTCTTTTCCGGCTCGAGGATCTTGAAGATCTGCTCTTCGTAGGTCTTGGCGTTTTCGATCACCTCGTCCCGGGTCAGAGGGGGGCGAGTGCTGTTCTTGCCGGTGGGATCACCGATCATCCCGGTAAAGTCCCCGATCAGAAACATCACCTCGTGGCCCAGATCCTGAAACTGGCGCAACTTGTTGATCAGCACCGTATGCCCCAGATGGAGGTCGGGGGCGGTGGGATCGAAGCCGGCCTTGATGCGCAGCGGTCTTCCCTGTTTCAACTTGTCCGCCAGCTCCTCTTTCAGGAGGATCTCTTCACATCCCCGCTCGATGAGCTCCAGGGATTCCTGCGACGAGGTCATAGAAAATACTCCAGCATTGAAAATTGATTGTGTAATTGTAAACAGAACGTTGCGCCACCCTTCTGAATCGGCTTATTATACAGATTCTGACCTGGGGATCGTCTCAAGTTCCGCCTTTTCTCACCCGATATCTTCAGGCATGGGCAGTAAGTTTGCGGCACCAATGGCAAAGCGAAAACAGGCAACCATGGCAAACAGTGTGGAAAGGCGCGGACCGCGGCTGGTGTTTCCGCTTCGGTTCCTGCTCCCCCTCGGGGGACTCGCCATCGCTACCACCCTCTTCGCCATGGTACTGGACCCCCCAGCCAAACGCGCCGCCGTTCCGCTGGAGATTCCTGCCCAGTTCAAGGCCGAATCTGCCGCGGTCGAGTCCACGCCCCCGGCCCCTGAGCCTCTGTTGGTGACCATCCGGTCCGGTGACACCCTCTCCGGCATCTTCGACAGGGTGGGTTTGAGCCAGCAGGAGCTGCACCGCCTCTTGCAGCAGAAAGAGGCTCGTGAAAGATTGCGCTCCATCCGTCCGGGCAAGAAACTCAGCTTCGAGCTGGGTGAAGAGAACCGCCTGCAGCGACTCAGTTATCTCATCGACCCGACCCAGACGTTCGAGGTGCGCCGTGATGGAGACAGCTTCCGCACGGCCACCATCCAGCACCCGCTCGAGCGGCGCACCCGCTTCGCCAGCGGGGTGATCGACAGCTCCCTGTTCCTCGCCGCCCAGCGCGCAGGACTGTCCGACAAGACCACCATGGAGATGGCCGACATCTTCGGCTGGGATATCGATTTCGCCCTGGACATCCGCGCCGGCGACCGGTTTTCGGTCCTGTACGAAGAGCTCTATCGTGATGGGGAGAAGGTGCGCAACGGGGACATCCTCGCCGCGGAATTCAGCAACCGGGGAAAGACCTATGTCGCCGTTCGCTATACCACGCCGGACGGACGCTCCGGTTACTACTCACCGGACGGAATGCAGATGCGCAAGCCTTTCCTGCGAACGCCGGTGAAATTCACCCGCATCAGCTCCCGCTTCGGCAAACGTTTTCACCCCATCCTGAACCGGATGCGCAACCACAAGGGGGTGGACTATGCTGCACCGACCGGAACCCCCATCCGCGCCACCGCCGACGGCAAGGTCCTTTTCAAGGGTCGCAAGGGGGGCTATGGCCGAACGGTGATCCTGAAACACGGCAAACGATACAGTACCCTCTATGCCCACATGTCACGCTACGGCAAAGTCCGCACGGGGCAGCGCGTCAGGCAGGGGCAGGTCATCGGTTACGTCGGGCAGTCCGGCAGAGCCACCGGGCCACATCTGCATTACGAGTTCCGTATCAACGGGGTGCACCGCAACCCGTTGACGGTGCGTCTGCCGAAATCCCTGCCCATCGAGAAGCGGTATCTGAAAGACTTCCGGGCAAAGACCGAGAAGGTTCTCGCCCTGCTGGAGCGGCACAAAGGGACCATGGTGGCGAATCTTTCCGGCAGCGTGGAGTAGCCTCCGGGTGATACCGCTTCCCCTCTCCCCCAATCGACGATGGGTGAACTCTACATCGGCCTGATGTCCGGCACCAGTCTGGACGGCGTGGACGCCGTTCTGGTCGATCTGACCGCCGGTTTGCCCACCCTCGTTGCCGCATCGACCGATCCCTATTCCGCAACCGTGCGCGAAGCACTGCTGGAGCTGAATCGGCCGCAAGCATCCCTCGAACGAATGCTGGAACTGGATGTCCGCCTGGGCGAGCTCTACGCACAGTCTGTAGAACGGCTGTTGCAGAGCGCAGGCATCGCCCCCTCCCAGGTCATGGCGATCGGCAGCCATGGGCAGACTATCCGCCATCTCCCCTCTGATGGCACGATTCATACCACGCTTCAGATCGGGGATCCCAATATCCTGGCCCAGCGCACCGGTATCACCACCGTCGCCGATTTCCGCCGTCGCGACATGGCCGCGGGGGGGCAGGGAGCGCCACTGGTTCCCGCCTTTCATCACGCCTTCTTTCACAGGCAGGGGGAGAACCGCGTGGTAGTGAACATCGGCGGAATCAGCAACATCACCATCCTTCCCGGTGACAGCACACGGCCGGTGACCGGCTTCGATACGGGCCCCGGAAACCTGCTGCTGGATGGCTGGGCCGAGCGCCACCTCCGTGAACCGATGGATGAGGACGGCGCATGGGCAGCCAGCGGAGAAGTGCGACCGGCGCTGCTGGAACGGATGCTAGGGGATCCCTTCTTTCAGCAACCTCCTCCCAAGAGTACCGGTCGAGATCGTTTCAACCTGACGTGGCTCGACAATATCTGCGATGGCCAAGACCTGGAGCCTGCCGATGTCGCGGCCACCCTCTGCGCTCTCACTGCGACCTGCATCACCCGGGCCATCCGCCAGCATGCGCCAGCGACCGAACGCATCATCGTCTGTGGCGGAGGGGCCCACAACCGCACCTTGATGACCCGGCTCGCCGAGCTGGCCCATCCGGCCATCGTCGAGCCCAGCACCGCACACCGGATGGCACCAGATTGGGTGGAGGCGGTGGCCTTCGCCTGGCTGGCGCAACGAACCTTGCAGGGGAAACCCGGCAACCTCCCTTCGGTCACCGGGGCCGGCCATGAGGTGGTGCTGGGAGCCATCTATCCCGGTTGAGCCGCACGTTTCATCCGGGAATGCGGTGGTTGCGCCGGGTTCGGCGGCCGGGAACAAATACCGAGGACGGGTGCGGTGGCAGGTC
>WFNS01000222.1 GCA_015488495.1 Gammaproteobacteria bacterium
GCTCGGTGACGATGGCGATCTGCCTGGCCCCCGCCCGTTTGCCGGCATCCATCACCCGGATCAGCGCCTCGGTGGCAGCACGGCGATCCACGTCCAGGAGGATGCGACTGTCGGGATCCATGGACAATCTCCCGCTCACCACCTTCATCACCTCTTCCGCCGTGATCTCCCGGTTCTGGTAATGGATCATCCCCTCCTTGTCCACCAGGAACCGCAGGGGTTTTCCGGGAAGGGATTCCGCGCTGGTGGCGGTGGGGCGCTCTATCACCAGGCCGTGGTTGTCAGGAAAGATGGTGGTGGCCATGAAGAAGATCAGCAGCAGAAACACCACGTCGATCAAGGGGGCCATGGTGATCTCCGGCTTGCCCGCGCGGAGTTTCGGGATCTCGATGGGTGAGGAGTGAAAGCCGTTCATGCGAAGATTCCCTCTTTCTAGCCGTGGCGATTGTAGAGTACCAGCATGCTCTGCTCGGTGAGTGCCATCAGCAGGTTGAGCCGCCGGACCAGCAGATGATGGAGAAAGATGACCGGGATGGCGCAGATGAGGCCGCTGGCGGTGGTCAACAGGGCCTGGGAGATGCCGTGCGCCATCTGCATCGGGTTACCGGTACCGTGACGGGCGATGACATCGAACACATCGATCATGCCGATCACCGTTCCCAGCAGCCCCAGCATGGGGAGCAGGGAACCGAGGATGGCAATGGTGGGCAGGGTACCCTCCAGCTTTGGCATCAGTTCGGCCAGCTGTATGTTGAGCTGCTTGGCCAGATCGGAACGATCGTGGATCTCCTTCCAGTTGAGCCGGTAGAGCAGGAGGGCGATGGGGCTGGCGTTGCGCCCCGTGGGGAGGTGGGGCTGGTAAGAGGGGCTCTCCTCCAGCCCCTGCTGATCCTGCCGCGCCCGTCGAATCCACAGCTGGATCTGCAGACTCCGCTCGGCCAGCATGATGAATGCAACCCAGGCGGTGACGAAGATCACCCACATCACCGGGCCGCCCCGCTCCATCAGGCTCAGAAAGTTGTCCAGCATCTCGATGTGCTCTCCTCGTTACGGCATTTCTTCCGGTATGGTTTTTCCCGAACGTGCGGGTAGTCTATCGTGGATTCCTTGAATTATCCCGCCTGCCGGCGGTGGAACCACAGAACGACGATTTGCCTTTTGCCCGCCTAACCCCCCCTGGGTCTTCAACAAATCGAGTGGGTAAAACGGTAAATCAGCGCGTAGCGGCTTCGTCCTTGACAGGCAGAATGCACGCCGGAAGATGGTCGGCATAAGGGGATTGGGGACACTTTGGGATAACCGGATCACTTGTCATTCCTGCAGATAGTGGATATCCGGTAGTCTCCATCCAGACGGCCCCAATCCCCTTCTGGCTGCCGAGTATGTGGCGTGCATTCTGCCTGTCAAGGATGATTTGCCGTTTTACCCACTTGATCAGGTGAAGAGCCCTCCTTACTTCGATCAAAATGTGGCGGTCACCCCGAAATAGGGCAGGAAGGGGAGACCGGTCACCTTTTTGGGGTTTTGATAATTCTGGTAGCTGTTACCGAAATCATACCGGATGACGTTCTCGTGTCGGGTGATGTTCTGCAGTTCCAGATAGAAACCGAGCTCCCATCCTTTCATCGGTACCTGGCGGTCGATGCGCAGATCGAGACTGAAATAATCGGGAAGCCTGGCGCTGTTGGTCTTGCCATGGACCGGAAGCCAGCGTTTGCTGCCGTCAGGCAGGGTCTCCTGATAGCGCCCGATCACCGGGGTATAGGGTTTGCCGGAAGCCGCCTGGAGCTTGATCCCCCAGTCCCACCGCCGGGCGGCGCCAGGCATCGGCTGTTTCCAGACCAGGGTCAGGGTATGGGGCTGATCCCCGGATGAGGGGTATTCCTCGCCCGTCAGTTGGTTGGTCCGCAGGGATCTTCCCCAGGAATAGCTGAGCCAACCCATCCTGCGCTGTCCCGGCTCACGCCGGATGAGCAGGTCCACTCCGTAGGACTCCCCGCTGCCACGATTGAGATAGTTTTTCCCCGGTTCCGCATCCTCCACCCGGACCACCAGGTTCTTGAGCGGCTTGTGGTAGGCTTCCAGTTGAACCGACCAGAGTGGCTCCCACTGGTACCGGACACCGAGAATGCGGTGTTCCGCTTCCTTGAATTTCAGACGGGGGTTGCTGAACCCCTCGATCAGCTTCTCACCGCCGGGCATCTGGAAATAACGTCCCCAACTGGCGGTGAGCACCACCTTTTCACCGAGACGGTA
>WFNS01000223.1 GCA_015488495.1 Gammaproteobacteria bacterium
AACTTTTTCGTGGAGATCCACAACAACGGCATCCTGGAACAGATCCTCGAACGATACTACGGGCACATCCAGGAATTCGACTACGTGGCCACCACCACCTTCAGACAGCACATCCGGCAGCGCCTGCCGAAATACCGCGAGCTGTTTCTGTCCGCCGGCCGGCACCATCGGGTGGACTGGCGTCTGCTGGCGGCGATGGCCTACCAGGAGTCCCACTGGAATCCGCGCGCCGTCTCCCCCACCGGCGTGAGAGGGATCATGATGCTGACCCAGATCACCGCCAGAAGGCTAAGGATCAAAAAGCGCACCGATCCGGCACAGAGCATCGAGGGAGGGGCCCGCTATCTCCGTATGCTCATGGATCGCCTGCCGCAAGAAATTACGGAACCGGACCGGAGCTGGCTGGCCCTGGCGGCCTACAACATCGGCTACGGTCACCTCATGGATGGCCGGGAAATCACCCGTCAGACCGGGGGAAACCCAAACCTGTGGATGGACGTGAAGAAAAAACTTCCGCTGCTGCGGGACAAGGAGTGGTACCGGAAGACCCGCTACGGCTTCGCCCGCGGCGACGAGGCGGTGCAGTATGTCGAGAACATCCGCAGCTACTACCGCTTCCTGCTGCGGGAGATGCCCGCCACGGTGGAGATGGCCAGAGAGGGGTGACAGCCCGCCTTCATCCTCTCCTGCGCCGGAAGAAAGCGCGCAACAGCTCGCCACACTCCCCTTCCAGCACACCTCCCTCCACCATCACCCGGTGATTGAGCCGATCCGTCCCCAGCACATCGAACACGCTGCCGGCCGCCCCACCCTTCGGATCACGAGCGCCGAACACCACCCGCGCAACCCGGGCATGGATGATGGCGCCGGCGCACATCACACACGGCTCCAGCGTCACATAGAGAACGGAACCGGGCAAACGGTAATTGCCCACCGAGGCCGCTGCATTGCGCAACGCAACGATCTCCGCATGGGCAGTCGGATCGGAACTGCCAATGGGACTGTTCCACCCCTCCCCCAGGACCTCCTCCTCTCGCACCAGCACCGCACCCACCGGCACCTCACCCTCCACCTCTGCCCTGCGCGCCAGATGCAGCGCACGGCGCATCCAGTACGAACTCTCCTCACCGACGGACAAAGAGACCTCCCATCCGCAACCACCGTCAACGACAGCAATAATAACCCGAATCGTAACTCACAGCAGCGAAGAGCGCGAGATGAAAGAAGCGCAGCGTATCAGCTCACGAACCACGAACCACGAACCACGAATCACGAGTCACGACTCTTGGATGAACAAGCCCCCAGCGGACGAAAATAATACAATAGCGCAAGCCCGCCCCCTTTCTTCACCTGCGCTGCCCCCCCGTACCGCGAAAATGGAAAATACCGCTGAGTGCATATGGGTAGAGATGTCCATCCGCCATACCCAATGGTCGTGGGAGAGCACCTCCCGCCATTCATCGCGGCGTGGCGAACTCTTGAGTCCAATAGACACGATAGTCGGAACGGTCGTTGCGATAACGGGCGGCACCCACCTCCGTATATGTGTTTTTCATAATATTGGCACAGTGACCAGGGCTCAACAACCAGCCCTTCATGACCTCACTGACGGTATCAGGCCCGGCAGCAATGTTCTCACCTGTGGCCCGCCAGAGATAACCAGCATTGGTGACGCGCTGCGAGGGAGAGAGGCCATCCGATCCCGTATGGCTGAAAAAGTTGTGATCACCCATGTCCCGGCTGTGGTCCAGGGCCACCTGGGCCAAGGTGCAATTCCAGACCAGCGGCGGCGCGGCAGGAAACAACTGAGCACCGCACTGGCGAGCGGTCGAGCGGGCCAGATTGATCTGATCAAGCATGTCCCGATCGATGTCTGACATGCAGCCATTGGGGCCAGGCGGCGAATCGTCGGACGGTGGCGTTCCGGCATCATTACCTGACGCTGGCGTGTCTTGCGGCGGAGTGGATTGAGTTGGGCTGTTGGGCTCCGTATCCGGGCTGTTGCACGCGCTGAGACCGACCATGAGCAGCAACGCCGACAAGCAGCATAGTCTATAGTTCGTTATAGGCATTTGGTCACACTTTCAAACATTGTTCCCTCGGGCGCATTGAGTACACGTTCAATAGGCAAAATAAGAATAGCCGCAACACCCCAGTTCGTTATGGGCATTGGTCACACTTTCAAGCATTGTTCCCTTGGGCGCATTGAATACACGTTCAATAAGTAAAATGAGAAGAGCCGCAACACCCCTGTCTGTCAAGACTTTAATTTGAGAATTCAGGCTGAAAATTGAAACCGGGGATGCCCGAAATATCCGTCTATCCAGCCCCCAACCTTTCAACCCCCTGGATTTCCGGCTGATTCGGCCTGCTTCCGCTGACTTCCTGGCCTTCTGGCTTGGTTCAGCCGAGAAGCCACCCCACGGCCTATCTTTTCGTTGCCTTGCCGCGTGGAGAATAGTTATTTACACGGCGACATAATGTGTACCTCTTTCAGCCGTACTGTGCGAATTCTGGACCAAGCCTTGCGTCATTGCGTAGCCGCTTGGTCGCTCTGTTCTCCATGGAAAAACTGAATCCCGCTCTCCCAACCAACCAAGCAAAGGCACCGTTCCTGGAAGAATGAAATACCCAGCGAGCGCAGATTATGCAATAGCGCAAGCCTGATAATCCTCTAGCCAGCCTCCTCACGACCAGTTGTTAAACTGGCCGCTCTACACAAAGAGGAGACTGACGATGGCACATTACTGCGGAATTGATTTGCATTCAAGCAACCACGTCGTAGTGGTAATCGATGAAGAGGACAA
>WFNS01000224.1 GCA_015488495.1 Gammaproteobacteria bacterium
CATCAGCGGCATCGATAACCTCGACAAGGTATCGGAATTCACCACCCGGGTCGGCACCTTTCTCGACACCACCAAAGACCTGCTGCCGGACCAGGCCGATACCATCGACGAGATCCGCAGTGTCGCCAACGTGGTGACCGGCCTGCCGTCGCTGGACGAGTTGAAGGCGGAGATCACCGCGCTGATCGACGCCATCATCGCCCATCTCAACTCCCTCAAGCCCTGATCCGGGAGAAGGAACGAGCGGCATGGCCCAACCACGCCCCATGCTCGACGACGTTGAACTGCAGCAAGTGCAGTGCATCGAGGTGGAAGGGGAACAATGCCTGGTGCCGCACGAGGTGCCGGGGCTGGAGGGGGATTTCCTGCAGCGGCTGGACCGCCGCGCCACCACCATCCGGCTGAGCGGGGTACTTTCCGGCAGCGGGGCGAGAGAGGCCCTGAAAACCCTGCGCGACCGGTTCCGCAGCGGCCGCCCATTGCCCTTCGTGGCCGACATCACCACCGCCACCCGGGTGGGGGAAGTGCTGATCCAGGAGCTGGGTGTCCGTGAACTGGCAGGAAAACCGGAGCGTTTCGAATATGCCTTCCTGCTCCGTGAATACCTGCCGCCCCCCTCCCCTTCGAAGCCGGTCCTCCCGCCGACGCCGCCGCCACCCGTCACTCCCATCCGACAACGGAGCGGTACCCTGGTGGTCGAGGTCGTGGTCAGCGGCCGCTCCGGTTACGACTTCGACCGGATCACCGTGACCGTCGAGGGCCGGAAAGAGGATGGCAGCCCGCTGCCTTCCCGCACCCTCACCCACCGCACCGCCGACAATGTGTGGGAAGAACCGACTTTCCCCGCCGGCCGCTATACCGCCACCGCCGCCGCTCCGGCAGACCGGCTGCGGGGTGCCGAGCCGGTAGAGGTGAGCGCAGGGGAGACCGCCCGGGTCACTATCGTGCTGCGTCCCGATACGCCGGTGGCCCACGCATTCATCGTCCATTTCCCCTTCGACCGCGCCTTCGTGGAACCCTGCCTGATGCGGGTACTGCGCCGGGCCGTCGCTTACGCAGAGGCACATCCCGAAGAGAAGCTGATCATCGTCGGACACACCGATGAGGTCGGCACCCCCGACTACAACCGCTCCCTCGCGGATCGGCGCGCCCGCACCGTCCACGCCGCGCTTACGTACGCCGTCGATCCCGACGGCTCGATCGCCGAGTGGGATCACATCCGCCACCCCCGCCCCGCGGGAGAAAGCCCCTCCATCCACGAGGGAGGGGGCGGCTGGGGAACGGTGGAATATCAGCATATCCTGCAGGACCTGGGCTTCTATCCCGGCAATGTGGACGGACTGGACGGTCCGCTCACCCAGCGGGCCATCATCGCTTTCCAGCGCTCCCATGGCCTGGCGGTGGACGGTGTGGTAGGCGATGCCACATGGCGCGTACTGATTCGGGCCTATCTGGGCCACTATGACCTCGGACTGCCTCCTTCCCGCTTCCTCCCCAACTGCGAGGGAGAGGTCCTCCAATGGACCAGCTGCGGAGAGAGAATGCCCCTCGACTCCACACCTCGAGGGTTGTGCCGCGAGCCGGCCTGGCGTCCCAACCGGCGCACCGAGCTGTTGTTTGTCGCCACCGACCGTTTGCCTTGCGACATCCCGCCACCGGACACCTTTCATCTGCCACCCCCCGAGGGGGTGGGCGGAGGCTGGTGCCTGGGCGATGAGAAGAAAGCCCCTTGCTGCTTTGCCAGCTGGAAACAGGAACCGGGCAAATGGCTGATCCGAAGGGCCGATCCCGGCGAGGTCCGGATCAGTGGGACCCTCCGCTTCGAAGACGGTACGCCGGCGGCGAACGTGGCGTATGTCCTGACGGCACCAGACGGCCAGTATCTCCACCCTTCGGCCCCTTACGGCGAGCTGGTCTGTCGCGCAGGAGACGACGCCGCCCACCGCAAGGGGGATCCGCTGCCCGGCCGCACCGACGAGGCGGGCCGATTCGGCTACCCCCGACCCACCCCGGCGGGAATCTACGTCCTGGAGATCCGGGGACCGTACGTAGCCCGCCTGCAGGGCCAACCCCGCAGCGAAGCCCGGGGCAACATCGTCTGCAAGCTGCTGGAGAAGGAGGAGCCGTTCGAGGTGATCCTGTTCCCCCTGCCTGTCTCACTGGCCTTCGTGGCCGCGGACGACCCGGAGCGCTCCCTGGCACGGGTTCGCTGGGGAGAGGATTTCCGCCTCCGGGTCGATGTGCCCGGTGCCCAGGCGGACGAGCTGGAAGTGGAGCTCGCCAGTTACCTCATCCGGCATCCGGAAGGAGGCTGAAATGACACGGAAAATGGATTTCTACTATACCGCCAAAGGGGAGAAGGTACTGCTGCGCGCCTCGGACGACACCCTGGCCATCGCCTACCGCGATCCCGCCCCCGCCAAGGAGCTGCGGCGGCTCATCCGCGGTGACGACCGTTTGGCACGCTTCATCACCAGCCCGGAGCTCGAGCGGCGACGTATCGTGCTCTATAAACGCAATCCGGCCGCCACCGTGCCCCTGGAGCGACTCATAACCCGTTTGCGGCGCAGCCCTCGCATCCGCTACGTGATCCCCCTCTACTTCCGCGGCGAGACCCCGGTGGTCGTCAGCGACGAGTTCATCGCCGCCTTTCGGGCAGATACGGCACGAGACGCCATCGACCGGCTCAATCGCGCACACGGCGTCCGCATCCTCGAACAGTTCGATTTCGCACCCCGCACCTTCCTGCTGCAGATAGCGGATCCGGCCGCCAATCCCACCCTGGAGACCACTCGCCGCTATTTCGAATCCGGTCTCGTTGAGTACGCGGAACCCAACCTGATCAAGGTCATGGCCGCAAAGTGGGTGCCCAACGATCCGTTATACCCCCGCCAATGGCACCTGGCACGAGTCCGGGCGGAAGCCGCCTGGGACATCACTCGGGGCGACCCCACGGTGGTGATCGCCATTCTCGACGAGGGCATAGACATCGACCATGAGGAGTTCGCCTCGGCGGGAAAGATCACCGCGGGATACGATTTCCTCGACGGGGACGCGGATCCCCGTCCCGGACAGGGCGAACCCCACGGAACCGCGGTGGCAGGGGTCGCCACCGCTGACGGTGACAATGGCCGCGGGGTCAGCGGCATGGCACCGGGATGCCGGCTGATGCCCATCCGGCTGGTGGGTACCGCCCAGACCGATGCGCAGGAGGCCCAGGCCCTGCGTCACGCCGCCGATAACGGCGCAGCGGTGATCAACAACAGCTGGGGTCCCACCGATGGCAGCGGGGCCGCCCCGTTGCCGGGTATCGTCCGGGCTGCCATCGATCACGCCACCCGCAACGGCCGTGGCGGCCTGGGCTGTGTGGTGCTGTTCGCCGCCGGCAACGGTAACGAATCCATCTCCGCGCCCGCCTCGCTGGACGGCTACGCCAGCTACCATCGGGTAATCGCCGTGGCCGCCTGCAACGACCGCGACCGCCGCTCCGGTTACAGCGACTTTGGCCCGGAGATCGACCTTTGCGCTCCCAGCGACGGCACCTCCGCCCTTCCCCATTTCTGGGTGGGGATGCCAGCGGACGGCAGCTCCCTGGGCATCTTCACCACCGACCAAACGGGCGTCGCCGGCTACAACCCTCCCCCTCCGGGAACCCCTGCCGACCCCGCAGGGGTGGCCATCGACTATACCGGCACCTTTGGTGGCACCTCTTCGGCAGCCCCACTGGCCGCCGGCGTTGCCGCGCTCACCCTCTCCATCGCGCCCAACCTGACCCGGGAGCAGGTTCAATATGTGCTGGAGGCCACCGCCGTCAAGATCGACGCCGACAACAACCACCCCCTGGGCCGCTACGGTGCCAACGGCCACAGCCAATGGTATGGCTACGGTCGCGTGGACGCCCTGGATGCAGTGCGAGGTGCCCGCTCATCGGTGGCAGAGGGAGACCACATACAGTATCTGCGGGTCCGGCTGCATCGTACGGAGGGAAACCGTTTCCTCTCCGGGGTGCTGCAGGCCGTGGACGCCCGGCGGCGGCCGCAGGACACCCCCGAGCGACGTTTCATCCGCAGCGGTCCGGACGGATTCCTGCGCGCCGAACTGACCCCGCTGACCGCGGAGGCGGACGTGGATCGCTGAAGGAGGAGAAGATGACCCTACTGCAACCCGCCTATCGCGTAACCCTTGGCGACCACGTGATGGACACCACCGACGAGCCCCGCGCCAGCACCATCACCGAACTGCTGGTGGAGCTGGACATGGATACACCGGCGGACTGTGCCCGTCTCCTGCTGGGCCGGGTGGATGGACCGGACCTCGCCCTCGCAGTGACGGATCCCATAGCGGTGGAACTGGGCTACGCCGGCAGCGGGAAGTTGAGACGGGTCTTCACCGGCACCATCACCAGGCTCGAGCCGGGATTGCGCCACATCCATATCACCGCTCTCAGTCCAGCGGCCGCACTCCTGCGCACGCGGGTGGACCAGACTTACGAAAGCAGGACGGCCGGCGACATGGTCAGCGACCTGGCCCGGCAGGCCGGCGTCGAAGTGGCCCTCACAGAGCCGGGTATCCACTTTCCCGCCTGTACCATCGACGGTCGCCGCAGCATCTACGACCACCTGCGGGATCTGGCAGATCTGTGCGGATTCGACCTCTACTTCAACACCACTGGTGCACTGATATTCCGGCGATTCACCGGGGGTGATCGCACCCACCGCTTCCGTTACGGAGCGGAGATTGTCGAACTGGAGCTCTCTCACACTCCCGCGGCAGCCACCAGGGTGGAGGCGTGGGGAGAGAGCCCTGGCAGCGGAGCCAGCGAGTCGTGGGCCTGGCTGACCAAGGACTTCGGGGGCGCTAAGGGCACCGCCGGCTCGGGTGCACCCGTACTGTTACTGGAGCGACCGGTACTGCGCAGCGCCGAGGCGGCCCAGGCCGCCGCCGAGGCCAGACACGCCGCCATCACAGGGCGCACCTTGCGGGGCCGCATGCTCGCTGTCGGCCGCCCCGAGATCGGGCTGGGAGATGCCATCCAGCTCACCGGGCTGCCGGACGACCGGTACAACGGCCGCTATGCTGTGCGCTCCATCACCCACCGCATCGACAAGCGCACCGGATTCACCACCGTCGTCGGTTTCCGGCGCATGGTCCGGGAGGGGTGAAGGATGTCCACACTCATCGAAACCATCCAGCAGATCATTCGCCACGAGCTTCATCGGCTGCGCATCACCGAGCTGGGGGTGGTGGAAGCGGTCTATCCCCACCGCAGCGCCGACGACAATGACAACTACGCCTGCGATGTCCGGCTCAAGAACAGCGGCCTGCTACTGAAACGGGTTCCCGTTGCCACCGGCCACATCGGTACCGCGGCAATCCCCAATGAGGGGGACTTGGTCCTGCTGGCCTTCGACAAGGGAGACATCAACCAGCCCATCGTTATCGGCCGGCTTTACAACGACGCGGATCGGCCTCCACTCAACCGACCCGATGAGGTGATCTTTCGCCTGCCTCTCGCAGAGAGCGACGAGAAAACCATAGGGGTGGCCGTTCGCAATCATCCGGAAGAGAGCCCACCCCGCGAGATCTGTATCGAGATGGCACCGAAGATCACCCTCCGGATCACCGACGGCACGGTCACGGCCACCGCCGGCAAAACGGAGATGAAGCTGGATCAGCCCGACGGCAGCGGCGGCACGGTCACGGTGATTGCCGGACGCACCCGAATCACCATGAGCCAGGACGGGGACGTCACCGTGAAGGCCGCCGGAGCCCTGAAACTTTCGGCCGACCGCGACCTCAGCCTGGAGGGACAGAATGTGCACATCGAGAGCCGGATGGCGACCACCATCGAGGCCGGGACCAAAGCCTCGATGAGAGGAACCGCGGGGGCCACCGTCGACGGCGGCGTCTCGGCGACCTTGCGGGGGGCCACCACGTCGATCAAGGGAATCACCTCGTTCTCCCCCTGATGGAATGCCCATGAACGAAGAAAGGAAGAGCAACCATGCCTGGACCACCCGTCTCCATCGGTGCCATGGTGGTGATCACGCCGGGCGCCTCCGGCGTTCCGGATACCGGCACCATCGTCTCGGTACCTCCCCCTTATGTCACTGCCAACGGCATGCCCCTGGCCACCGCAGGATCCCTGTGCCAGATGGTCAATTCCCTCTCGGGTGTTCCCTATCCGTTGGTGATTGGCCCGCTCGCCAGCAGTGGGGTCCGCATCGGGGGCCGGGCTCTGGTGCGACTGGGAGACCGAATCCCCACGCCACCAGGAATCCTGACCGTTCTGGGGCCTCCCGCCGCCCCTTTCGTCAACGACCGGTGGCCACCATGACAGCGCAAATGGGAGAGTGACCGTGGAATTCGATCGACGACGCTGGGGTGAGGACTTGCAACTGCTGCGCAATCTGGAGCGGCAGAGCGATCACCGGCGCAACCGGGATCTGGCTGTCCGGCGGCGGCCCGGAACCGGAGAGACCGATCTGGCCACGCTGGACGGTGCCGACAACCTCCGGCAGGCGCTGTTGCTGCGCCTTCTCACCCCCGTGGGGGAACTGGCAGCCCTCGGGCACCCCTCCTACGGCTCGCGACTGTTCGAACTGATCGGTGAACGCAACACCGAGCGAACCCGCAATCGTGCCAAGCTGTACACGCTGCAGGCGCTGGCGGCAGAGCCCCGAATCCAGGAGGTGCGCCTGGTACAGGTCACCCCGAACCCCAGCGATCGGACCCGGATCGACATCCGTGTGGCCGTAGTGGCCGGTGAGGCGGAGACTTTACTGAATCTCGTGTTTCCATTCTCTCTCGAAGGAGGTACGGCGTGAATCCCGAAAAGATCAATCTGGTGGAGCGCCCCTATCAGGAGGTGGTGGACGACCTCCTCACCGCCATCGTGGGAGGCGTGGTCAACGAGCCCATCTTCTTCGACGTCAAGCAGCTGGACTACCCGCTGG
>WFNS01000225.1 GCA_015488495.1 Gammaproteobacteria bacterium
GTTCCGCCACGGGAGGGGGCGGCTCGGGGACCGCCGGAGCGGCGGCCACCGTGGCCTCCGCGACAGGGGCCAGCAGCGAGACCCGCAGCGGCGGAGGATCTGGCAGGGTGGCAGGTTCGATGCGCCCCAGCCAGACGGCAAGCCCCCCATGCAGCAGCAGGGCGAGCAGCGCAGCGATTCCCATCTGCAAGCGGGTGATCGGCATGGGAGACTACTTCCGCATGGTCGCCAGCGCCACGCTGTCACCACCGGCGGCCCGGATCTCGTCCATGATCTCCAGGAGTTCCTGCAGCTCGGTGCGGGCGTCGCTCTTCAGGGTGACGGGGGCGTCCGCATCCCGTTTCAGCAGCGCCTCGAGGGCGGGCCGCAGCCGCTCCCGTTCGATGGGCTCTCCATTGAGCGCGAGTCGGCCCTGGTCGTCCAGCGACACCGTGACGGGAGTGGCCTCGACCGGCTCGGCGCTGCTGGACTCCGGCAGCTCCAGCTCGATGGCCTCCGGCACCAGGAAGGTGCTGGTGAGCATGAAGAACACCAGCAACAGGAAGACGATGTCGATGAGCGGGGCGATATCCAGATGGGAGTGGATCCGCGCGCGGCCTTCAAACTCCATGACACCCATCCTCCAGCCGTTCATCGTCGCGGGTCTCCACATGCCGGGGGCTCTTGCCGAAACGGCGCAGCACCCGGATGGTGCTGTCCTTCATGGCGGCGCGCACCCGGTCCACCTCCCCCTCCAGCCAATAGAAGGCCCCCATCGCCGGGATGGCGATGGTGAGACCGAAAGCGGTGGTGAGCAGCGCCTCCCAGATCCCGCCGGAGAGGATGGCGGGGTCGACCCGGCTGCCGGCCGCCTCGAGACTCATGAAGGCAGCGATCATGCCGGTGACGGTCCCCAGCAGACCCAGCAGGGGGCTGAGGTGGGCGATGGCGGAAAGCCCGCGCAGCCAGGACTCCAGGTTACGGATCTGGGCCGAACCCACCCGGCTCACCTCCGCCTCGGTATCCTGCACCGACATGCCGGGATCGATGCCACAGCGGATGGCGCTCTCCATCACCCGTGCCACCGGACTGCGCTGGCCCCGCAGAAGCTCCAGGGCCACGTCGTTTTCACCGCTGTCCAGCGCGCCCAGAACCGGCTTGACGAAGCCGGTGCGGCGCAGACCGCTGCGCGCGAACTGGAACAGCTTGGCGAGCAGGATGGCGACCGCCAGCACCGACAGCGCCAGCAGCACCATCATCACCGGCCCGCCCTGCTGGAACAGATTCACGATATTCATAGGCTCTCTACCACTTCGATATATACCAAACCACCGGCTTCGGGACGACGCCCCTGATCTCCTACCGGATCGCCACCTCGATGCCTGCGTAGAGGAACTGCGGCATGCCGGGACGCGGCCCGTAGGGCTGGCGGGAGACGATGTAGCGCTCGTCGAACAGGTTCTGCGCCCCGCCAAACAGCTTCACCCCCTCCCGAAGGCGGTAGAAGAGGGAGAGATCGGTCACGAAGTAGCTGTCGGTCTTGCCGAAACGGACATCGGGGTTGCCGTTGCCATCGACGGGCTCATCCACGTTGTTGGCGCTGGCCCAGGTTTCGCTGACGTAGTTGCCGCTAAGGGAGATCCCCCAGTGCCGCGCCTCGATGCCGGTGCCCAGGCTGGCGGTCAGCTCCGGAATATAGGGAACCTTGTTGCCCTTCTTGCCGTAACTGAAGATGGACTCGGCGTCGGTGGAGCGGGCGTCGTTCATCTGTTCGGCATTGGTCCAGGTGAGGCTCAGATACCAGGGGTTGCGCACCCGCCAGCCGTTGGCGATGCCGGCATCGTACTGGACCGCCAGCTCGAGGCCGGAGGTGTTCACCTCGCCGAAGTTCTCCGTATCGCCCGAGCCCACGCCGCCCACGTTGTCGATTACCACCAGATCCCTGAAGCGGGTGTTGAACAGGGTCGCCTCAGCGGCCAGGGCCCGCGACACGTCGCTGTAGCGGGCACCCACCTCGAACGCGATGCTGGTCTCGGGGTCGAGGCCGCTGCGCGTGGCCCGGGGGCTGGGCGGGGAGAAGCCGGTGTGCACGCCGCCGAAGCCGGTCCAGCGCTCGTTGAATCGCCAGGCGGCACCCACCCCACCGGCGGCCATGTCAAAGCTGTTCTTTCCATCCCGCCCCTTGGTCCCTCCCGGACCCTGCAGGGTGCCCTTGGGATCCTCGGAGATCTGGTCCAGCTTTTCGTAGCGGACACCGGGCACCACCGTCAACCGGCCCATCTCGATGGTGTCCTGAACGAACACCGCCAGGGCCTCGGTCTTCTGCAGGCGATCACCAGCCGTTCCCGGTATGCCCGCTATCTTGCCGGAGATGGTGCCGTTGGCGTTCTGCGCATACCGGTCCTCCCACTGGAAACGACGCACCTGATCCTCGTGGAGGCGTACCCCGGCATTGATCTCGTGCTGCGCCCGGCCTTGGCCGAAGCGATAGTAGGTGGAAAGATCGATGCCCCTGGAGCGATATTTCCGGTTGTTTGCCTTCACCCGCAGTTCACAGGCGGCGTTGCCCTTCATACACTCCTGGGCCGTGCCGGGGGTGGCCATCGCCTTGGCGAGACTCTGACCATCCACCTTGTTGAGTTTGTACCAGTTACGCTTGAACCGGTTGTCATAGAGGGTAGCGATGACATCCAGATGATCGCTTGGACTGACTGCGTAACGCAGCGAGGTCTGGGTCTGTCTGGAGTCCATGTTGTCGAAACGGGAAGCGGCGTAGCGGCGCAGGGGATCCCGCTCGAAATCACTATCGGTCAAACCGAGATAGGTCTCGTTGGCATCCAGATCGCTGCTGCCGTGCTTCAGCTCGATGCGCTGGTAGATCTCCGTGGCGGGTTCCCATGAAAGCTTGATCAGGGCGTCGTTCTTGCTGAAACCGGTATCATCTCCATTCCGGAAATCGGGTGTCTCGTCGATGTGCTTGAACCCCTTGTTCTGCCGCTTGTACCCTTCCACCAGCACACCAATGCGGCCATTCCGGGAATCGATGGTATTCCCCACATAGGCATGGGTGCGCAGCTCCTCGAAGCTGCCGAAGCTGGATTTCAGATAGGCGGTCTCACGCGTGGGGATCGGGGTGGAGAGGTAGTTGATGACACCGCCAGTGGTATGGGGACCGTACTTGATCTGGCTGGAACCCTTCAGCACCTCCACCCCGCTCATGCGCCCCACGGTGGGGGTATAGTACGCAGCCGGTGCGGAATAGGGCGCAGGCGCCATCATCACTCCGTCTTCCATCACGGTAATCTTGGCGTTGCGGGTGGTGTCCACGCCCCTGATGCTGATACTGGGAAAGAGGCCGAAACCATCCTCTTCCCGCACATAGACCCCCGGCACCCGGCGCAGCACACGGTTTATGTCGTCGTAGTTCTGCTCCCGGATCTCCTCCTTGGTCACCAACTGGGCGGAACCTGGGATCTTTTCGATATCGGCCGGGTTACCGACCACCATCACCTTCTCCAGTACGCTGGATTCCCTTTCATCGCTGCGGGGAGTCTCCTCCCCCGAAACCACCGGGGCCGCCAGCCCCAGGGCGGCAAAAGCACAACAATACCTGGACAAGCCACTATTCTTGTTCACTTTGCTGACTCCTCAACCTGTTGACGTGAAACGCAGAAAGCTCGCCGCCTTCCACTGTAGCGGAACGGCTCGAATGGCTGGCTCGTCGCGGACCGGAAGGGCCCGACTGGCTGGCTGGGTACATTTGTATCACAAGAAAAAATCAAACGCAAATAAAAACTATTCGCATTTGTATTGACTTTTGCCTGTCAGCACCTATCATGGGCAACAGGGTACCCGGCCCGAACATTTCACCAGGTCGCAGAAATTCCACTGTCGCTGTAATCGAGCGAACCAGCTGGAAAACAAGCGGAACACAAAAGCATCGCTGGGCACCACTGAATGCACCCTCGCATCGAACTCTTTGATCCGAAACGGCTATGAACGACAACGAAGACCGCTCAAACCAGCATGGAACCCCTCCTTCGGGCAGTCCGCAGACGGCGACACCCCGTCTCTCTTCAGAAGACCTTTTCCACGGGAAAAGAGAGTTGATCATCGAGCACTCGGGAGAGGAGTACCGGCTACGGATCACCAGCAAGGGAAAACTCATTCTCACCAAGTAGCAAGGCCCGGACCTCGCGGCATCCTTACCACCCCTGACCGGTGACGCCTCTGTGAAACGCACCGGAGGTCGATTACACTCCCCTGTCAACCGATTGCCGGCTCATCACGATATCGGGAACAGTCGTAACACGGACAGAGTGAGCATGGAGCATGGTGCCCAAACAGAATCAGACCAGATGCAACATGACGATGCCGCTCTAAGCCGATTTTTCCGCTCCGTGCGTAACGGAGCACTGGCATTTGCCGTTGTTCGGGTAAATGACGAGGAGATCGCGCTGGATCTGCTACAAGAGGCCATGATCAGTTTCGTGCCAGCTGCACGGAAACACGATGAACAAATCTGGAAGCGCCTGTTCTACAAAATTCTGGGGCGGCGCATCGCAGACTGGCAGCGCAAACGGATCTGGCGGGATCGCATCGCGCGCTTCACCCCGTTTTCGGCGCTACCGTTGACGGATAGTGAAGAGGTGATCGAATTTCCTGACGGTGGTGATGAGCAGCCGGAACAGAACCACAGCGCCGCGCAGCTGGCCAAGCGCTTCGAGACGGCCTTGGCCGCCTTGCCGCCACGTCAGCAGGAGGCCTATCTGCTGCGCCATTGGCAGGCGTTCAGCGTCACCGAGACGGCGGCAATCATGGGTTGCTCGGAGGGTAGCGTCAAAACCCACCTGTCGCGTGCCATCCAGAGTTTGAAGGAGCAGTTGGGAGAGTGGATCGATGAGTGACAGAGCTCGATTATCAGCCAGTGAACTGCTGGATCGGAAGGCGGAACAGCTGGCCCGGCGTCATGACCAGCGCCTGAAGGAGATGAGCGAAGTGGCGCTGCAGGCGGGAACGAAGCGCTCTCCGGCCTGGCTGTTTCCAAGGCCGGCCCTGGCTCTGGCCTCTGTACTCGTTGCCGTTTCGATCTACTGGTTGGCGGGGGGACCCGGTCCCGAGCAAAACGCCATCGCGCCCCCACCCCAGGTTGCCGCTATCCCCGACTGGGTACTGGATGAAGAGGTGCCCCTGGAGATCCTGGAAGCACCGGAGTTTTACCGCTGGCTGGCGGATCAAATGACCACGGAGGGGGAGCAGCGCGGATGATTGCGGACATACGGCTCCTCTGCTGCGTCACGCTGTCATCGGGCCCCCGGCGAGGAGGTGAGCCATTCCCTGCGAACCGTACCTCGACACGCACCCTGCCCGCTCTTCTGAGACTCCTGTGTCTGGCCACGGGATTACTGACGATGGCACCAATTGCGGCGGAAGAACCACCCGCAACCCTGCCAAAGGAGTTTATACGACAACTGCCACTGCTGATGACCTTGTCGGATGAGGAATTCGAGGGTTTGCTGGCCTCTCTGCAGACTGCGCAGAAAGCCGATGCATCCAAGCCCGCCAGCAACTCCGGCGGAGAGGAAACAAACCATGAAGACTAGACTACTACTCCTGCTGCTACTGGTGGCCTCCCAAAACCTCTGGGCCGAGCCGCCCGCCATGCAATGGCAATCGCTCAGTCCTGAAATACGGCAGGTGCTGGGGCAGTTCGAGGAGAACTGGCCTTCACTCTCCCCCCGGCAACGCCAGCAACTGAAGAGCCTGGGTGAAAAATGGCTGTCACTGCCGGCGGAGAGACGCGGCAAACTGTGGCAACGCTTTCAGCGTTGGCAAGCACTCACTCCGGACAAGCGCCGCTCCATGCAGCAGGCCTACGACCAGTTCATGGCGCTGCCTGAAGCAGAGCGCCGACGCCTGATGGAGAGCCACCAGCGTTTCCAGGAGATGACGCCAGAGAGACAACGGCAGATGATGGAGCGCTTTCGACAGTTCCACGAGCGCATGGGCGGCCATTCGCCAGGGGGACACATGCCGGGCATGATGAACAATGGCCAGGGGATGTCCGGGTCGATGGGAGGACATCGTTGAAGTACAAAGCCGTAATGTTCTCTCTGGCCGCCTCGTTCACCGCGGCGCTCCATGCCGAGAACTCCTTCTGGTTGAGCAGCGGCCTGAGTTACATCAATCAGCAGAACCTGCAATCGACCCAACTAACCGGCGCATCCGGCACGGCCACCAACGCCCGCACCGGATTACAACTGGAAGGGGGCTGGCAGTGGCAACGATTCGAGACCCGTGACGGCTATTCGGTAAGCGGAAATGCCAGTCTGAACCGGGGACTCGATGGCAGCGGCGATATCCGCTCCCTCGCCCTCGGTGGTGACTGGATGCGCGCCATCTCCCCGGACTGGCTGGCCCGCATCGGCCTGCGCATCAGCGACTACCGGGACGACAACCAGCCCGCCTACGACAGCCGAACCGGAGGCATCGACCTCTCTCTAGGCTGGTTTGGGGAGCAGAATGCAGGTCTGGACCTCACCGGCACATGGCAGCGGGAGGAGTATGATGACGATCCCGTGGCCCCCTATCGGGCCACACGTGTCTCCTTCGGTGGACGCTATCACTTCCCGCACCGGCACGACGCCCCCCGCTGGAGCATGGGTGCGGAGATCAGCCGCTTCGAGGCGGATCGAACCGGTTACAGTTACGATGCCTACCTGTTCACCGCCGGCTACAGCGGTTGGCACTGGTGGCGACTGGAGGGAGACGCCCGGCTGCTCTGGCGCAACAACCGGTACGAGAGTGTCGTCGCAACCTCCGGCAGAATGAGCTCTCCGAACCGTATGAGCATGGCGGGGCCCCATTCTGCCCCTTACTCGACCATGTCCGGCAACGGCCAGAACGAATCCCAACGAGACGACTACCTCACTGCCACACTGGATCTGCGCTACCCCCTGGACGAGGGGTGGCGGCTGGAGGGAAGCCTCGGTGCTGGGCAGTACCGCTCCAATCTGGCCGACGATCGGCCGTTACTGAGCCTCTATCTGGGCGCGGCTTTCGAGTATTGAATACCTTTTCACCCCACAAAGAACTTCCCTGTTCGTGATCCGATAAGAATCAAAATATCTTAAATATCTTATAGTTACGTTAAGCATCTGTTTTGAAAGCGGCTTTTTGTTGTCATCAGGAAAAAAAATAGTTCTATACTGTGTCAACCAGCGGTCGGTTCGCACCGATAAAGGGATTACCTCGGGAGGATATCCCGCACATTCAGGAGCAACCAATGACATTCAGAAAAACAGCCATCGCCTTGAGCATATCCATTGCCCTTGCCTCTCTTGCCGGATGTGGCAACGGTAGCAGTGATATAGACAACCAGACCCTGTCAGGCAGCCTGTTCAAAGGGCCCGTTGACAATGCCATCGTCCGCATTCTGGACAAGGACGGCAAAGTACTGGCCAGTGGCGGCAGCCGCAATGGGGTCTTTCAAATGGAATTGCCTTCCTTGGGAGATGGGCCGGTTTTCATTGAAAGCAGGGGTGGCAGCTACATAGATGAGGCCACCGGGGAGCGTGTCGAACCCAGCGAGACCGGCCTGATGACGGTATTCACCGCCGCGGAGCTGAAGCAGATCGCCAAAGACAAGAAATATGTCGCCATGACCCCGGAAACCACCTTGCTGGCGAAGATGGTCAAAGAGGAGCTGGCCAAAGGCAAGGATGCAGCCACCGCCATCGAAGAGGTCAGCGCCCTGATCAAGAATCAGCTCATCGACGGCACCACGCCGGTGCCCGTGAGTTCCGGGGATGAGATCCTGCGCATTGGTAATCTCGCCTCCACCCTGCCGGCCAGTCAGAAAGAGGCGCTGGCCCGCAACCGCGCCATCAGCTTCTCCTACGAAGTGAAGGACATGAACCTGGCACCGGGCCAGGTCTTCGATCTGATCGAAAAAAGGAGCCTGGATCTGGAGGATGGAAAACTCGACGGTCTCCAGGGCTCCGTGCCCCTGCAAATAAACGACAAAAACGGCAGTCCCGTTGCGCTCGATCAGCATGATCAAAAGAACGGCTACCGCCAGGCCCGCTCGAAGCTGCTCAACGACACACTGGGGC
>WFNS01000226.1 GCA_015488495.1 Gammaproteobacteria bacterium
GGGAGAAGGCCCTGCAGCTCGCCGGGCGGATCCTCGAGTTCGATCCGGACGTACGGGGCGGTCAGGGTTACGTCATCGCCCGTGACATCCTGGATTCCGGCCGGGCGCTGCAGAAGATGCAGGCGATCATCGATGCCCAGGGCAGGAACGACACCCCTCCGAAACTGGGCCATCTGCAGCAGCAGATAACCGCCCCGCGGGATGGCGTGGTCCAGGCGATCGACAATCAGCAGGTGGCACGCATCGCCCGGCTGGCCGGCGCGCCGATGGACAAGGGAGCCGGCGTGGACCTGCACAAGAAGGTGGGCGATCCGGTGGAACAGGGAGAGCCCCTCTACACCATCCATGCGGAGTTTCCCGCCGATTTCCAGTTCGCCCGCGAGACCGCCGGGCAAGTGAGCGGCTACCGGATAGGAGAAAAAGGATGAGCGAATCCTTGGTGCTGTGTTTCCCCGAATACCGTGAACCCGGCCAGCGGCTGGCCGATGCCGCAGGAATCGCCGCCGCCAATGTGGAGATCCACCACTTTCCCGATGGAGAAAGCCGGGTGCGTCTGCCGGTGGATCTCCCCGAAGAGGTGATCCTCTGCCGCAGCCTTCACCAGCCGAACGACAAACTCATCGAACTGGTGCTGGCCGCCGCCACCGCCCGCCGGCTCGGCGCGCGGCGGCTCACGCTGGTGGCGCCCTACCTCTGTTACATGCGCCAGGACAAGGCCTTCCACCCCGGAGAGGCCATCAGCCAGCGCATCGTCGGCGAGCTGCTGGCGGAACATTTCGACCGGCTGATCACCGTGGATCCCCATCTGCATCGGGTTCACCATCTGCGGCAGGCGGTACCGGTGGAAGAGGCCATCGCCCTCACCGCCACCGAACCCATGTCCCGGTGGCTGGCGCAAAAGATGGATGATCCGCTGATTCTCGGTCCCGACGAAGAGTCGGTGCAGTGGGTCGCGGCCATCGCCCGGCATGACGGCCTGGACTACCGCGTGGCGAGAAAGGAACGACTGGGAGATCGCACGGTGCGCATCACGCTGCCGAGAGACGGGTTCACCGGACGCCACGTGGTCCTTGTGGACGACGTGGCCAGTACCGGCCACACCCTGGAAGCGGCGGCGCAGGCACTGCTGCCCCATGATCCGGCCAGCATTTCGGTACTGGTGACCCACGCCCTCTTCCTGGAAGGCGCAATGGAGCGGTTGCGTCAGGCAGGCGTCGGACGCATCTGGAGCTGTGACACCATTCCGCACCCCACCAACGCCATCCAACTGGCTGCGCTACTGGCAACGCCCCTCACCGAACCGCGGGACCCGCCGGCCGAACCGTAATTGTGATCCGCCGTTGCCCCCCGCAATCGGGGAAGCCCCAGACGGGGCTTCCCCCTCCTACCGCCGCCGGCGCCGCGGCCGCGGAGACTCGAAATTCACCCGCAGTGGCTTGCCGTTGAACTGCTTGCCATTCAGGCCTGCGATGGCGGCCCGGGCCTCGTGCCCCTCCATCTCGATGAAGCCAAAACCCTTGCACTGGCCGGAAAAGACATCCGTCACCAGCTCTGCCGAACGAACCTTGCCATACTCCGAGAACAGCTCCTGCAGATCCTGTTCTCTGGTACTGGCCGCCAGATTACCGATAAACAATTTCTTCAACTCAACATCCTGTGGAATCTTTCTGTGGAATCTTCGATTATTGCCCCGGCAACCAAATATTTGCGTCTTCAGCCATCAATTCTCAAACAGTCGGGACGTCGGGTCCGCGCCAGTTCTGCGTTGCAGCTCTTGGAAACAGCCACCACACTATTCCCTGCGCACTGCGCCTTGAACTGACGCACACCCGACGTCCTGAAGGTGCAAATATTTGGTTGCCGGGGCAATTTAATCCACCAAAACGAAGAACCCCGCCTGAGCGGGGTTCCCCATACCGATTGTCCGCGAAGGCTGGACTCAAACAGCGGTGACGCTGGTAGCCTGCGGACCTTTGGGACCGTTCTCGACTTCGAAGGTCACGGCCTGACCTTCACTCAGGGTCTTGAAACCCGAGTCCTGGATGGCGCTGAAATGCACGAATACATCCGCCCCGCCATCATCCTGCGAAATGAAACCAAAACCCTTGGATTCGTTGAACCACTTGACAGTACCTGTAGCCATATAACTATTTACCTTGACTTGTAATTTGAACAATGAACGTGTGTTGCTAACAGGTAATGAAATGGGGGAATCGGGGAAGTAACACGGGAAGTGAACTACCTGGAACACCAATAACAGAATCTGTAGCAGACTGCATTATAGGGGAAAGCGCTCACGTTGACCAGCAAAACCTGCACCTTGCTTGTAATTTCCGGAATCCGTCTTCATCATATGGACAACCATCCATGACACACAAGGAGAATACATCGATGAATCTGCATGAATTCAAAGAGCTGGATTTCGGGGAAGCTCTGGATCTGCTGGAAAGCCGCCTGATCGATCTGAAAGGGGCCATCGAGAAGGCGGAGAAACAGCAAGAGAGCAAGGACGAGGCCACCCGCGCCAAGGCCCGGGAAGAACTGGATGTCCTGCGCGGCCGGCATGCAGACATCGAGGCCAGAATGGCCAGACTGAGGGAGATGAAGGCCGCGGAACTGGCGGGCGAAAAGGACAACCTCCTGGCCGAAACCTTCATGATATTCGATCAGATCGGGGAGCGGATCGACCGGCTGCTCACGCAGAAAGATTGATCAGCCGTTACGGGCTGGCGGGCCGACAAAGAACCTGCCAGCCCGCCACGCTCCACATTCCGCCGCCAGGGATCTTGCCCGAAGCAAATGACCGCTACGCCAGCCGGCCCTTGACTCACTGCGTTCCAGAGGCCCGCTCCGCAATGGCACGGAAACCCCGGAAACCTGCGGTGGATCCACTCCCACGCTCAGGGGAAGAGCTGCCGACGAAGCAACCCGAATCCACCGCAGATTTCAAGGCTCAATCAAGCGATCACCCATCATTTGACCGATTTCTCATACATCTTCACCGCCTTGTTCATCTCCTTCAATAGCGGCAGGTTGAGTTTGGCCGCCTTTGCCAGCCCCTCGGGGGAGGTGTCCACCTTGTCGAGAATCGGTTTGTACTCGGCCCACAACCCTTGCACCACTTCAAGCTGCTTGCGAATGGCGGGATCCTTGGTTCCTGGCAGACCCAGCTCACTGTCACCGTCGAACAGCCCTTTCAGGGTGCGCTCGAAGAGTGCAACCGTCTTGTGCAGGGCAGCCTTGTTGGCCTCCACATCGATACCATTGGCCACCAGCAGCAGCTCCTTGGTCATCTTCTGGGTCAGCATGCGCTGCTTGCCGGCAAGGTTGATGGTGGTCGCCATGGCGGGATCCAGATCGGAACCGCTCATCTTGGCATACATCTGTACCGCCTTGTTCATCTCTTTCAACAAGGGCAGATTCTGCGCCGCCACCTTTTTCAACACCCCCTCATCGATCTTGCCGTTCAACGCCGCATCCACATTGGGCTTGAACTCTGCCCACAGTGCAGAGACCTTGCCAAGCTGCGCCAGGATCGCCTGATCGGTGGTCTTCGGCAGGCCCAGCCCGGCATCGCCATCGACCAGCCCCTTCAATGTCCTGTCGAACAGGTCGGCGGTCTTCTTCAGGTTGGCCTTGTTGGCCTCCACGTCGATACCCTTGGCGATGAGCAGGATCTCCTTGCTCATCTTCTGGGTCAACATGCGCTGCTTGCCGGCCAGATTGATGACGGTCCCCATCTCCTGCTTGCTGATGGCCAACACATTGCCGGACAGGCATGAGACCAGCAGCACGAGCAGGAAGAGGCAGAATACGTTCGGTCTGTTCATGGCAACTCCTTGTTTGTGTTTCATATACCAGTACCAGTAAAACCTCGCATGAACGTTTCACTATAGTGCTCCGCTGGAGGGGCTCCTTGATGTAAGGCAAAAACGGCCGGCAATCGCACAAAATTTTTCCGGGAATGGGGTTGGCACCACACGACACGGTCGGCCGGCGCCCAGCGATGGTGGAAACCGCCGACTTTCGACCAAGGTTGTCTCCCGTTAGGGTACTATTCACTTCCATGAGCGACACCGCACTCCACATCCTGCGCACCACCTTCGGCTTCGACAGCTTCCGTCCAAGTCAGGAGCCGGTCATTCGGCATCTGATCGGTGGAGGGGATGCGCTGGTCCTGATGCCCACCGGTGGGGGCAAGTCGCTCTGCTACCAGATCCCCGCGCTGGTGCGCGACGGGGTGGGGATCGTCGTCTCTCCCTTGATCGCGTTGATGCAGGATCAGGTGAACACCCTGCTTCAGGCGGGAGTACGCGCCGCATTCCTCAACTCCACGCTCTCTCCCGGGGAGAGCCGCGCCGTGGAGCAGCGACTGCTGACCGGCGAGCTGGATCTGCTCTACATGGCACCGGAACGACTGCTGTCGCCAGCGACGCTGGCACTGCTGGAGCAGGCACCCATCGCGTTGTTCGCCATCGACGAGGCACACTGCGTATCCCAGTGGGGACACGACTTTCGACCGGAATACATCCAGCTCTCCATCCTCCCCGAGCGCTTCCCGCAGGTACCCCGCATTGCGCTCACCGCCACCGCGGACGAAGTGACGCGGCGGGACATCCAGCAACGGCTGGCGCTTCAGGATGGAAAACTGTTCGTCAGCGGCTTCGATCGCCCCAACATCTGCTACCGGATCACCGAGAAACGAAATCCCCGTCAGCAACTGCGGCACTTTCTCGAGGGACACGAAGGGAACGCCGGCATCGTCTACTGCCTGTCGCGCAAGAAGGTGGAGGAGACCGCCGCGTGGCTCACCGAACAGGGCTGGACGGCCCTGCCCTACCACGCCGGCCTGCCGGCTGACGTGCGCCAGCGCAACCAGGGCCGCTTCCTCAACGAAGAGGGCGTGATCATGGTCGCCACCATCGCCTTCGGCATGGGGATCGACAAGCCGGACGTACGCTTCGTCGCCCACCTGGACCTGCCCAAAAGCCTGGAGTCCTACTACCAGGAGACCGGCCGCGCCGGGCGCGACGGATTGCCGGCCGACGCCTGGATGGTCTACGGCCTGCAGGATGTGATCATGCTGCGCCAGATGCTGGAGTCCTCCCAGGCGGATGACACCCACAAGCGCATTGAGCGCCAGAAGCTGGAGGCGATGCTGGGGCTGTGCGAGGTAACCACCTGCCGCCGCCAGGTGCTGCTGGCCTACTTCGGGGATCGGCTGGAGCAGCCGTGCGGCAACTGCGACACCTGCCTGGAACCGCCGGAGACCTGGGACGGAACCGAGGCCGCCCGCAAGGCCCTCTCCTGCGTCTACCGCACCGGCCAGCGCTTCGGCGTCAACTATCTGATCGACATCCTGCAAGGCAGGGAGAACGAGCGCATCTGCCGCTTCGGCCATCACCGCATCAGCACCTGGGGGATCGGCGAAGAGCTGGACACCAGGCAGTGGCGCTCGGTATTCCGCCAGCTGGTGGCGCGCGGCTACATCACCGTCGACATCGGCGGCCACGGCTCCCTGCGCCTGACCGACCGCTGCCGGCCGCTGCTGCGCGGCGAGGAGCAACTCAGCCTGCGCAAGGATCGGATCCCGGAGAAACGCAAACCGGTCCGGAAAAAGGCCCTCCGCCAGCCGCTGGGCGATGCCGACAGGCTCCTCTGGGAGGCGCTGCGCACCCTGCGCAAACGGCTGGCCGAGGAACAGGGAGTGCCGCCCTACGTGGTGTTCCACGACAGCACCCTGCTGGAAATGGTGGAACTGCGCCCCACCACCCTGGCCGGACTCAGCGCCATCTCCGGCGTGGGACAGCACAAGCTGGAGCGCTACGGGGAGCGGTTCGTCGCCGTCATCCGGGAGCATGGGAGTGACGAAGA
>WFNS01000227.1 GCA_015488495.1 Gammaproteobacteria bacterium
CCGAGCTCTGCGCCACCGAGTGGGATCGGGGGAATGCTTTCTTTCCTCCCACCAGCTTTCAGATTTCCAACATCCATGCCGGTACCGGTGCCACCAACGTCATTCCGGGTGAACTGGAGGTGTCGTTCAATTTCCGCTTCTCCACCGAGGTCACCGACGCGGAGTTACGCCGGCGGGTGGAATCCATCCTCGAGGCCGGCGGATTCGACTATGATCTGGAGTGGACCCTTTCCGGGCAACCCTTCCTGACCCCGGCCGGCAGACTGGTGGACGCCGCCCGCGCCGCCGTCGGTGAGGTCACCGGCCTCGAGCCGCAGCTCTCCACCAGCGGAGGAACCTCCGACGGCCGCTTCATCGCCCCCACCGGGGCGGAGGTGGTGGAACTCGGGCCGCTGAACGCCACCATTCATCAGATCGATGAGCGGGTGGGCGTCCAGGAGCTGGAGCAGTTGTCGGCCATCTACGAACGGATCCTGGACAGACTGCTGACCGGTTCCGGTTAGGGCACCCCGTTCCGGGACATCAAATGCCAGGGAGACACTCGATGTCGAAACTGAACACCACCTTTCTCACCGGCCTGGTCACTCTGGTTCCCATCGCCGCCACCCTCTATTTCCTCTATTGGCTGGCGATCACCACCGAATCGCTGCTGGGCCGGGCGGTACGCATGGTGTTGCCGGAGCAGTACTACATCCCGGGCACCGGTGTGGTGGTCAGCCTGCTGCTGGTGTTCCTGACAGGCCTGCTGATGAAATCATGGCTGGTGCGCACCATCTTCTCCTGGTGGGAGGGGCTGCTCTATCGCATTCCGCTGATCAAATCCATCTACGGTTCCATCCGCGACCTGCTCTCCTTCATCTCGCAATCCTCCGATGACGAATTCCAGCAAGTGGTCACCGTGGAGACGGCACCGGGAATCCGGATGATCGGCTTCGTCACCCGCAACAGTCTCGACGATCTCCCCCAGGAGAATCCCGACAGCGACGGTATCGTGGTCTATATCCCGCTCGGCTATATGATTGGTGGCCATACGGTGCTGGTCTCCCGTTCCCGGGTCCAGCCACTTGCCCTCTCCAAGGAAGATGCGATGCGCTTCACTCTCACCGGCGGTCTGGCCGCCCCGGGCAACGGGTCCAGTGCGCGGCGCCATTGATCATGAAGCGGCTGTTGATCGGCCTGCTGCTGCTTGCCAACGGCCTGCCGGGATGGGCGGCCGAAACACCGAAGGTGAAGGTATCGGTGACCGGCGTCAAGGGAGAGCTCCGGACCAACATCTATGCCAACCTCAGCCTGCAGCAGCGGCTGGGTGACAGAATCCCCATCGATGAAGCAACCATCCGCCGGCTGCACAGAAAGGCGGAAAAGGAGATCCGCACCGCCCTGCAACCCTTCGGCTATTACAAACCAAGGATCACCTCTCGTCTCGAACATCAGGGGTCGGTGTGGAAGGCCAGTTACCACGTGGAGCCCGGGCCGCCGGTCCGGCTCTCCCGGGTGGAGGTGGTGGTCCGCGGTCCAGGGGCGAAGGACCCGGTCTTGCGGCGCTGGCGGAAACGGTTCCCGCTCCAGGTCGGTGATGTATTGCGACATCCTCTCTACGAAAGTGCCAAAGAGGAGCTTCTGCAGCTGCTGCAGGATCGGGGCTACCTGGAACGCAAGCTGGAGCGGCACGAGATCCAGGTGGACCTGGAACGCTACAGCGCCACGCTCCAGCTCGTGGTGGACACCGGCCCCCGCTATCGTTTCGGCGCGGTGGAGTTCCAGCAGCAGATCCTCAAGGAGTCACTGCTGGAACGCTACCTCCCTTTCCATCCAGGTGATCCTTACGACGCGGACAAGCTGCTCGAACTGCAGCGCGCCCTGAGCAACAGCGGTTACTACCGGCGGGTGAACGTCCAGCCGCTGCTGGATCAGACCCGGGAACGGCGGATCCCCATTCGGGTCGCTCTCGAACCCCGCAAGCCCACCCGCTATACCACGGGACTCGGCTACGGCACCAATACCGGCCCCCGCATCAGCTTCGGCATCGAACGCCGTTACCATAACTACCTGGGCTACAAGATAAGCGGCGACGTCCGGATCTCGGAGATCCGCCAGGAGGCCACCGCCCGTTACCGGATCCCGCTGGAGCGGCCGCAAAGCGACTATGCGGAGCTGATAGCCGCCTCGGTCAACGAGCAGAACGTCACCAGCAGCCGCAAGACCCGCAAGATCGGCGTCAGCGCCAACCACAAGCTGCGTCATCTGCGGCGAACCGTGGCGATCACCTACGAGATCGAGGATTACAAGGTCGCCGGGGTCCCGGATTACTCCGCCCTGCTCATCCCTTCCATCACCTTGCAATATGTCAGGGCGGACAATCGCATCCATACCCGACGGGGATGGCACGCCCGCGCGACCCTGAAAGGGGCCTCGGAGCTCCTGCTCTCCAACACCAGTTTCATCCAGACCCGTTTCGGTGCCGGTTTCATCCACTCCTTCGGTGCAGCGGGAAGGTTGATCTCCCGGGCCGAACTGGGGGTCAGCTGGTTGGCGAAGCTGGCCGAGCTGCCCGCCTCCCAACGCTTCTTCACCGGCGGGGATCGCAGTGTGCGGGGCTATCGCTACGCCTCACTCGGTCCCGCCGACGAAAACGGCAGGGTGCTCGGCGGCAAGCACCTCCTGACCGGCAGCATCGAATACGAATTCCCGTTCGCCAGGAAATTCGCCGTAGCCACCTTCTTCGATGCCGGAAACGCCTTCGATTCGTTCAACGACTTCACCCTCAGGCAGAGCGCAGGCTTCGGACTGCACTGGTTCCTGCCGGTGGGAACCCTGCGCCTTGACCTGGCCTCCGCCTTCCTGGAGCCGGATCGTCCATGGCGTATCCATCTCAGTATCGGGCCGGACATGTGATGCGCAGAGTGCTCACGACCCTGTCGCTCCTTCTCCTGGCTTCGATCATCCTGGCCGGTGGGATCCTGCTCGGCACGGAGAGCGGACTGCGATGGTCCGTCCGGCAACTGGAATCGGCCACCCACGGCACCCTGCACGTCGGTTCCGTCCAGGGGCGCCTGCTCGGCGGGATCCGGGTGCGCAATCTCCGCTATCGCGATCCCCACACCGAGCTTCGCATCGAATATCTCCGCCTGCGCTGGCAGCCCCGCGCACTGCTGCAGCGACAGCTGAGAATCGTCTCCCTGGAGGCCTCCGGCATCTCCCTCCAGCAGAAAGGCGAAAAGAAAGCGCAAGGTACATTCCAGGGCTTCTCTCTCCCCCTCACGCTCCGGCTGGAGCGGGCGTCACTGACCCGGCTGCGGTACCAGAAAGAGGAGAACGAACCCCTCCTGCTGCACGAAATCCATCTGCGCGGCAGCTTTCGGCAGACCACCCTGACACTCCAGCAGCTCGAGATCTCCATGCCGCAGGGGGAACTGCAGGCGGAGGGCCGCCTGGAAACCGTCGCAGAGCTGCCCTTCGACATCACCTCGAGCTGGCACTGGAATGCCCCGCCCGACGCACCCGTCGGC
>WFNS01000228.1 GCA_015488495.1 Gammaproteobacteria bacterium
ACCTCCTGGTGCTGACACGGCCGGATGTGATTCGGGAGATCCATGCCGCCTACCTGGAGGCGGGTGCCGACATCATCGAGACCAACACCTTCAACGCCACCTCCATCTCCATGGCCGATTACCGGATGGAGTCGCTGGTGGGGGAGATCAACCGGGAAGCCGCCCGCGTGGCCCGGGAGGCGGTGGATGCGGCGATGGCCAGGGAACCGGAGCGGCCGCGCTTCGTCGCCGGGGTGCTGGGTCCCACCGGGCGCACCTGTTCCATCTCTCCGGATGTCAACAACCCGGGGTTCCGCAACATCACCTTCGACGAGCTGGTGACGGCCTATGGCGAGGCGGTGGCGGGGCTGGTAGCCGGTGGAGCCGACCTGCTGCTGGTGGAAACGGTGTTCGACACCCTCAACGCCAAGGCGGCACTGTATGCCATCGACCGCTATTTCGAGGAGCAGGGTATCCGGTTGCCGGTGATGATCTCCGGCACCATCACTGACGCAAGTGGCCGGACCCTCTCCGGTCAGACCACCGAGGCGTTCTACAACTCCCTGCGGCATGTGCAGCCGCTCAGTATCGGCCTCAACTGTGCGCTGGGGGCGAAGGAGCTGCGCCAGTACGTGGAAGAGCTCTCGCGGGTCTGCGAGACCTTCGTCAGTGCCCATCCCAACGCCGGTCTGCCCAACGAATTCGGTGAATACGACGAGTCTCCCGAGGAGATGGCGGCAGAGATCGGCGAGTGGGCGGCGAGCGGTTTCCTGAACATCATCGGCGGTTGCTGCGGGACCACCCCGGAGCACATTCGCGCCATCGCCGAAGCGGTGGGAAGGTGCCCTCCGCGGGCGTTGCCCGTCATCGAAAAGCAGTGCCGGCTTTCCGGTCTGGAGCCGCTCAACATCGGTTCCGACACCCTGTTCGTCAACGTGGGTGAGCGGGCCAACGTCACCGGATCCGCCCGTTTCAAGCGACTCATCCTGGAAGAGAACTACGACGAGGCGCTGGATGTCTGCCGCGAGCAGGTGGAGAACGGGGCGCAGATCATCGACATCAACATGGACGAGGCGATGCTCGATGGTGAGAAGGCGATGACCACCTTCCTCAACCTGATCGCCTCGGAACCGGACATCGCGCGGGTTCCGGTGATGGTGGACTCCTCCAAATGGCACATCATCGAGGCGGGACTCAAGTGTATCCAGGGCAAGGGGGTCGTCAACTCCATCTCCCTGAAGGAGGGGGAGCAGCCGTTCATCGAGCATGCCCGCGAGATTCGCCGCTACGGTGCGGCGGTGGTGGTGATGGCCTTCGATGAGAAAGGGCAGGCGGATACCCGCGAGCGTAAGCTGGAGATCTGTCGCCGTTCGTACCGTATTCTCACCGAGGAGGTGGGATTTCCAGCCGAGGATATCATCTTCGATCCCAACATCTTTGCCGTGGCCACCGGCATCCCCGAACACGACAACTACGCCGTGGATTTCATCGAGGCCACCCGTGAGATCAAGCAGACGTTGCCCCATGCGCTGGTTTCGGGCGGGGTGTCCAACGTCTCCTTTTCGTTCCGGGGCAACAATCCGGTGCGCGAGGCGATCCACTCGGTGTTTCTCTACCACGCCATACGGGCCGGTATGGACATGGGTATCGTCAATGCTGCGCAGCTGGCGGTCTACGACGATCTGCCCGCCGAGTTGCGGGAGCGGGTGGAGGATGTGGTGCTCAACCGGCGGCCCGATGCTACCGAACGGCTGCTGGAGATCGCCGACAAATACAAGGGAGATGGAAGCGGGACGGCCCGGAAGGAGGACCTCGCCTGGCGGGAGTGGCCGGTGGAGAAGCGGCTGGAACATGCGCTGGTCAAGGGGATCGAGCAGTATATCGAAGAGGATACCGAGGAGGCGCGGCAGCAGTTCGAACGTCCCATCCAGGTGATCGAGGGGCCGTTGATGCAGGGGATGAACACCGTGGGAGACCTGTTCGGTGAGGGCAAGATGTTTCTGCCGCAGGTGGTGAAGAGTGCCCGCGTGATGAAGAGGGCGGTGGCCTGGCTGATCCCCTATATCGAGGCGGAGAAGGCAGGGGAGAGCCAGGCGGCGGCAAGGGTGCTGATGGCCACGGTGAAAGGCGATGTACACGATATCGGCAAGAACATCGTCGGGGTCGTGCTGCAATGCAACAATTTCGAGGTGATCGATCTCGGAGTAATGGTGCCGACAGAGACCATCCTGCAGAAGGCCCGCGAGCACCAGGTGGACGTGATCGGGTTGTCGGGGCTCATCACCCCTTCCCTGGAGGAGATGGCCCATATCGCCAGGGAGATGCAGCGGGAAGGGTTTGATATCCCCCTGATCGTCGGGGGGGCGACCACCTCCAAGGCCCATACCGCGGTCAAGATCGATCCCGGCTACGAGGGACCGGTGGTATGGGTGAAGGATGCCTCACGGGCGGTGGGGGTGGTGCAGAGCCTGGTCTCCGCCGAGCTGAGGGAACGGTTCGTCGAGGAGCTGAAAACGGAGTACGAACAGGTGCGCGAACGGCATGCCGGCCGTCGCGCCCAGGCCAAGTGGCTGACGCTGGAACAGGCGCGTGCCAACAAATTCTCCATCGACTGGGACGACTACCAGCCGCCTGCACCGCTACAGCAGGGGGTGCTGGTGTGGGAGGACTACGATCTGCAGGAGATCGCCCGCTACATCGACTGGACCCCCTTCTTTTACGCCTGGGAGATGAAAGGGATCTATCCTCACATCCTGCAGGACGAGGAGAAGGGAGAGGAGGCGCGTAAGCTGTTCGCCGATGCCCAGGCGATGCTCGAACGGATCATCGAGGAGAAGTGGCTACGGGCCTCCGCCGTGGCGGCCATCCTCCCTGCCGCTACGGTGGACGACGACGATGTGGCACTCTTTACTGATGAATCTCGCAAGGAGCGGCTGGCCACCTTCCACTTCCTGCGCCAGCAGCAGGAGCATCCACCGGGCAGGGCCAATCTCTGTCTGGCGGATTTCATCGCACCCGTCGAGTCGGGAAAGTCCGACTGGCTGGGACTCTTTGCGGTCACCGCCGGACATGGTGTGGACGAGAAGGTGGCAGAGTTCGAGGCCAACCAGGACGACTACCGCGCCATCCTGCTGAAAGCACTGGCCGATCGGCTGGCCGAAGCCTTCGCGGAGCGGTTGCACGAGATGATCCGCAAGGAGATTTGGGGGTACGCGCCGGATGAGCAGTTGGACAACGATGCCCTCATCGAAGAGAGATACCAGGGTATCCGTCCCGCGCCCGGCTATCCTGCCTGTCCGGAGCACACGGAAAAGGGCACATTGTGGGAGGTGCTGCAGGTGGAGGAGCGGACCGGGATTCGGCTGACAGAACACTACGCCATGTGGCCGACCGCGGCGGTGAGTGGTTACTGTTTCTCCCACCCTCAGGCGAAGTACTTCACCGTCGGGAAGATCTATCGTGACCAGGTGGAGGATTATGCCCGGCGCAAGGGGATGTCGGTGACGGAAACGGAGCGGTGGCTGGCGCCCAACCTGGGATATGAGCCGGATGGTTGACGGTCGGCATGCGGGCGCGTATCATTTGGCGGCTCGTTCCAAGTGGAGAGAGAAACCGGGGCATAGCGCAGTCTGGTAGCGCGCCTGCTTTGGGAGCAGGATGTCGGGAGTTCGAATCTCTCTGCCCCGACCAAACCTTTCCGCAGCGGAGTCGGCGCCGATGTTCCGGTTCTGCGGAGTACGTCAAGGCAAGACTTGTGATAGGATCCCGTGAAGGGGTTTTGCGCCCGTAGCTCATCTGGATAGAGCATCGGCCTTCTAAGCCGAGGGTAGCAGGTTCGAGTCCTGCCGGGCGTGCCATACGTGTCGCCCACAGGGCGACATTTCATTTTTACCACCGATGGTGGGCGTAGCTCAGTTGGTAGAGCCCCGGATTGTGATTCCGGTCGTCGTGGGTTCGAGTCCCATCGCCCACCCCATCTTTTCTCTCTTCGTAAAAACAACCACAACCGATCCGTTGCTACGAATCGGTTGTGGCGCCCCTGTGTTTACTTGCTCTTCGATACCATGTACTCGACGGCGCTCTTCAGCTCGTCGTCAGAGCAGTCCATACAGGTGCCGCGGGGCGGCATGGATTTCTTGCCGTTGATGGCTGATTTCATCAGTGCATCCATTCCCGTGGCGATGCGGGGTGCCCAGGCTTCCTTGTCACCGATTTTGGGCGCGCCAGCGGCGCCTGTGGAGTGACATGCGGTACAACTTGCATTGAATATCTCCTCGCCCGAGCGTGAAGTGGAAGCGGCTTTGGTCTCTGCGGTGTTCGTCGACGCTTCAGCGGGTTTTTCTTTCCCGGTCCCCTCGGTGCTCTTTTCTTCTTCCGCTGTGGCGGCGGGTTTTTCCTGCTTGGTCGCCGGTGCAGGAGCGGGAGCAGGTTTGGCTTGTGTGGTGTTGACACTGCCGATTGGCTTGATGCGTTGCAGCACCGCGTCCTCACTCATGTCCACATCCGGGCCGCCCCCAAGGGTGGGCAGGACCAGGTAGGCGGTCACTGCCAGTGTCACGGCAATGCCGGCGACCAGGGAGGTGGGAAATTTATCGGGATTTGCCATCTGTCAAGCTCCTTCTCTGTTCAGGTTGATCAAAAATCGACATCGGGAAGCTCGCGCTGGGTTGCAAGCTCGAGCGTAAAATAGTTGTAGGGTTCGAAGTTGAACATCTTTGCCATGAGGTTGCTGGGAAACGACTCCACGAGCGTATTGAACTTGCGGACCGCAGCATTATAGCGCTGTCTGGCCTGCTGTATCTCTTTCTCGATCTCGTTGAGGCTGTGTTGCAGCACCAGGAAATTGTTGCTGGCCTTGAGGTCCGGATACTGTTCGGCTACGGCCAGCAGGCCGTTCAACGTCCGGGAGATCTCGCTTTCGTTCACGGCCCGCTGGGTGACCGAGTTTTCGCCGACGCGCTGTTCGGTGGTCTTCTGCAGCAGTTCCGACTCGTGCTTTCCGTAGCCCTTTACCGCCTTGATCAGGCTCGGGATCAGATTGTATCGCCTCTTCAATGCCACATCGATTCCGCTCCACTGCTCCTCGATCATGTTACGTCGCTTGATGAAGTTATTGTATGTTCCCACCAGCCACAATACGGCGACCAGGCAGGCAAACAGTATGATTGGCAGGTACTCTTCAAGCATCTTGGTTCCATCCTCTTATTAACCCATCCGGTTAACCCATCCACGGAAAAGTTCTATCCAGGAGAATGACATGGGTGCGGCTTCACCCTCCCAAGACACGCTTCCAGGCGGTCTTGTACAGCTCGTTTTGTTCGGGCAGGGGAAACTGACGAATCTCCGACGCACTCAATACCTCTTCAGGAGGGGACAGTGCCGGGTTGTTCATGTAAGACTCGCCCAGAAGCGCCCATGCCTCCTTGTTGGGGGTAGCGTAGCGGAATTTCCTGGACAGTCTGGCGGCGGTTTCCTTGTCCAGGAGAAAATCGATGAGTTTGTGCGCTGCGACGGGATCTCCAGCGTGCTTTGGGATACAGAGCGATTTTTGCCATATCAAGGTTCCTTCCTTGGGTACGGTATAGCCGAACTTGCCGGTTCGCTCCAGTATTTTCAGGAAATCGCTGCTCCAGATCATTGCCAGATCGGCCTTCCCGGAGCGTAGCAGTTCAGCAGGCTTGTTGCTGAACCTCATGATATTGGGTTTCTGTTTGATCAGCAGCTTTTCCGCTTCTTCGATTACTTTCGGTTTGTGATCATTGATGGAATGACCGAGATATTTCTGGATAATCTGAAATAAAGGCAGTTTCTCCGACAGCAGTACGATGCGCCCGGCATATTGGTCCGAATCGAGAACCGTTTTCCAGCTCTCAGGCGGCGACGAGACCACGCTTTTCCGATAGGCGATTCCCACTGTCCCCCAGATGAGGGGTAGGCTGAAGAAGAGCTGTTTCGGTTTGGTATCCAGAGCAACGAGCCGGGGTTCGAGTTGCCGAATATGGGGAATCAACGTGCGGCTCAACGTACCCAGGAGGTCGGTCTGTGTCAGGTGAGCGATATTGTCATCCGAGGCAAGGACTGTATCGTATCGTGGTTTACCACTGAGGAACTTGGCGATGAATTGGGTTTCATCGTTGTAGAGTTCCATCTGAACCTCGATGTCGAGCTCTTTCTGGAAGGCTTGCAGGGCCTTTTTATCGACGCTGTCGGGGCAGGTCAGGAAATGGAGATCCTTGCCGTGGTTTGCATGGGCCGATAGTGGTAGCAACGGCAAAGCAGCTATGGCTGCCAGGAAATGACGCCTGGTGAAGGCCATGGAATCCCCCAAAAATCGGTAGTCAAACTGCCTCTATCATGGCCCAGATGACAAGCGGGATCAACCGGATCACGCGCCGGACTCGGATATGGGAACAGGCAGCAATTATCAATGAAAACATGATGTTGTCTTGCAAGAACTGGCTCTTTCCAGAAACAGGAAAGGGCCGGTTTTTTCTTGTTCACGCGGGTGCAGGTCCGGGTTTCAACAATCGAGCAATGCTGTGTCGGGACAGCCAGGACCACCCCGGAGAAATCCTCGATTCGTTGTCGTTCCTGGCTGGCCCCAGCCGTTGAGCTCAGGTCAGGGTCTTTACGCCGGTTTCCGTTCCAAGCAGCAGAACGTCCGCCGGGCGGATAGCGAATATGCCATTGGTGACGACGCCGGCGATGTTGTTGAGTTGGGCCTCGAGCTTCGTCGGTTCCATGATCTGCAGGCCATGGACATCGAGGATGATGTTGCCGTTATCGGTGATGAACCCCTCTCTCAGAACCGGTTCCCCACCCAGCTTGACCAGTTCGCGGGCGACATAGCTGCGGGCCATGGGGATCACCTCGATGGGTAGCGGGAATTGGCCCAGGATGTCCACCAGCTTGCTCTCGTCCGCGATACAGACGAACTTGCGACTGGCCGCGGCAACGATCTTTTCCCGGGTCAGGGCCCCCCCGCCTCCTTTGATCAAATGCAGGTGCTTCGTGGCTTCGTCCGCTCCATCGACATAGACGGAGACCTCATTGACCATGTTGAGGTCCAACACCTCGATCCCGTGACTCCGTAATCGCTCGGCCGAAGCCTCCGAGCTGGCGACGGTTCCTTCGATTTTATGCTTGATACCGGCCAGGGCGTCGATAAAGTAGTTTGCCGTGGTACCGGTTCCGATCCCGATGACGGTACCTGCCTCGACATAGTCCAGCGCCGCTTCTGCGACGGCTTTTTTCATCTCTTCCTGGTTCATGGGTACTCCGGATGGTGATTCAGTGACCTTTTGCGAAGTATAAGCCGGTTCGCCTGAGAGCACCAGATGGGCACTGACATTTCTTTCGTTAGCTGTTAACTTATCAAGTTGGCAACCAAATTTTTGACGCAGAGTGACCAGTTTCGGAGAGTGGGCAGGGTGGTCGCGACGATTCCATGGAAAAATATATCAAAGAGATACTGACCTCCCGGGTCTACGACGTGGCGAGGGAGACGCCTCTGGAGGAGGTGCCAGGGCTTTCCAGCCGGCTGCAGAACCGGATCCTGCTCAAACGGGAGGATCTGCAGCAGGTATTCTCTTTCAAGCTGCGGGGGGCGTACAACAAGATCGCCCTGCTATCGGAGCGGGAGCGGGAAAAGGGGGTGATTGCCGCCTCGGCGGGCAATCATGCCCAGGGGGTGGCGTTGGCGGCCCGCAGGCTCGGCATCCGCAGTCTCATCGTCATGCCCAAAACCACCCCGGAAATCAAGGTGGCGTCGGTGCGGGCCCTGGGCGGAGAGATTGTGCTGCACGGCAGCAGCTATGACGAAGCCAGCCGTCATGCCCGGCATCTGGCAGATGAGCAGAGCCTGACCTTCATTCATCCTTATGACGACCGGCAGGTAATCGCAGGGCAGGGGACGGTGGCGATGGAGATCCTGCGCCAGTACGCCGGTGATATCCATGCGTTGTTCGTCCCCGTTGGTGGAGGAGGGTTGATTGCGGGCATGGCTGCCTATGTGAAGGTTCTGCGTCCCGAGATCAAGGTCATCGGTGTCGAGCCGGACGATGCTCCTTCGATGCATCATGCCCTTGCAGCAGGCGAGCGGGTCTGTCTGGAGCACGTGGGAATCTTCGCCGATGGTGTTGCGGTTAGGCAGGTGGGAAAGGAACCTTTCCGCATTGCCCGGCAGTGTGTCGATGAGGTGATTCTGGTCAGTACCGACGAGATCTGTGCGGCGATCAAGGATATCTTCGACGATACCCGAACCATCGCCGAGCCGGCCGGGGCGCTGGCGGTAGCAGGGATCAAAAAATATGTGCAGCGGGAAGGGGTAAAGGACAAAAGCGTTGTGGGGGTGCTGAGCGGCGCCAACATGAACTTCGACCGTCTGCGCCACGTGGCGGAACGGGCCGAGTTGGGGGAGCGGCGGGAGGCGCTGCTTGGTGTCACCATTCCCGAGCGGCCGGGCAGCTTCCGGCAGTTCTGCAGTGTCATCGGTCTGCGTGCGATAACGGAATTCAACTACCGCTACTCCGATCCGGATGCGGCGCATGTCTTCGTGGGGGTGCAGATGCAGGCCGGCGAGAAGGAGAAGGATGAACTGATCTCCCGGCTGCGTGCGGCAGAATACCCGGTGGTGGACATGACCGACAACGAAATGGCCAAGTTGCATGTGCGTTACATGGTGGGTGGTCATGCCCGCCGCGCGGAGCACGAGGTGCTGTACCGTTTCGAATTTCCCGAGCGGCCTGGGGCCCTGCTTCGTTTCCTGACCCGCATGGGGCAAAACTGGAATATCAGCCTGTTCCACTATCGGAACCATGGAGCAGACTTTGGCAGGGTCTTGGTCGGGATCCAGGTTCCGCCATCGGAGCGTGAGGATTTTTCCCGCTTTCTGGAAGGGCTGGGGTATGGCTATCAGGAGGAGACAGGCAACCCCGCTTACGAGCTTTTTCTCAGATGACTTTCTCGTAATCGCTCAGTCGGCCGCTGAAATCTGTACGCTATTTCTGCGTAAAAGCAGCATTTCCCTCGCAGATTCGACTCGTTGAACGGTCATGTTTTCTCCAGTTTCAGGATATAGTGCCACTCTTCTTCGCTGACCGGCATGATGGAGAGACGGTTGCCACGGCGCAGCAGCGGCATGTCATGCAAGAACTGATGTTGTTTCAAGTCGGCCAGTCCAATGGGGTGCCGCAGGTGGCGGATGTAGCGCACATCCACCATGTACCAGCGGGGATCTTCCGCGCTGCTCTTGGGATCATAATAGTCGGATTCCGGATCGAGCGCCGTGTGATCGGGATAGCCTTCCCGGACCACCTCTACGATTCCGACAATCCCCGGATCCTTCGTGTTCGAATGGTAGAAAAAGGCTCGATCACCGACCTTCATCTGGTCCCGCATCATGTTTCGCGCCTGATAGTTGCGAACACCATCCCAATGATCGCTTTGTCCCGGCATCCCTTGCAGATCCTCGATGCTGTAGGTCCCGGGCTCGGATTTCATCAACCAATATTGCATAACGGTTTCACCCACTCTGATTTTACCAAGTTTTTTGATTATCCCCTGTTTTTGCCTTACGAGGGGTTCAAGATATCAAACAGCATCGTCGATAGGAGTATTATGTAATAAGAAACTGTTAACGTTTTGAAAATAATAATGATAAAGGTGCCAGATCGTCCTTTATTTCCCTTGGGAATTGTGCCATATTTAGAGCGCGTTCAAGACGGGGCGACAAATTTTCGGCGATAGCGAGCACTGGTGGGTGGTAAACGATGAGACACCGTAAACCTGATATCTTGCTGGTACTGACCTTGTCCGTGGGTTTGGGCGTTCTGGTTACCGGGTATGCACAAAAACTGCTATACGGCGAACCTCCCCTTGTCATAGAAAAACAGATCTTGGATAAGAAGGTGGGCTCTTATCAAGCAAAATCCGGGATGGCAGGGGCAGGGGTTGCTGGGGGCAGGGACAAAGACCATCGTACACCCAATTGAACGCCGGTTCGATTGGAATCCTCGATCTTCAGGGCGCCGGTCAGGAGATTCGGCTGCCAAAAAGCAGGAGTTCAGTTTCGCAGGCTACGCCATCGAGGGGGATGTCCCACCGCTGGGCTGCGATCTCTTCCACTTGTTGAAAACAGTAAGCCACCCCCAGTAACGTCGGGGTCCGCCAATATTTCCGTCTTCGCAAATAGGCGAGTGTTCGATCGTAGTATCCTCCTCCCATGCCAATCCGGTTGCCTCTGGTATCGAAAGCCACCAGAGGAAGCAACAGAAGATCCAGCCCCCAGGGAGGAACGGCATGGCGTCGATCTTCGGGTTCCGGGATCCCGTAGCAATTCCTGAACAGCGGATCGCTTTTCCGATAGGGTGCAAAATCGAGCCGATTGTGGCCAAGGCGACGGATTACCGGGAGATAACAGGTTTTTCCCAGCGACCACAGCCGTTCCATCACCGGGGTCAGGTCCATTTCCCCCTCGCTGGCCAGGTAGCAGGCGATGCGACGGCTATGCAAAAAAAGGGGAGAGGTGCATAGCACGCCACGCAGTCGTTCCGCCGCTTGCCTGCGTTGTTGCTGATTCAGGGTGCGCCGGCGCCGGCGCATCTCCCGACGAATCGATTCACGGGACTTCACGGAAGACAGTCGAACGTGGCTGGGGCAAAATAAAAAGGGTTCTTTCCCAAGTCGT
>WFNS01000229.1 GCA_015488495.1 Gammaproteobacteria bacterium
ATGGCGAAGGCAAGGTGATCCTGCCGGAACCGGAGCCCCTGCTCACCGAGTCCGCCAAGATGCCGGGACTGGATGGCCAGAAGATGTCCAAATCCTACGGCAACACCATCGCCCTCGACGATCCGCCCGAGGTGGTGGAAAAGAAGCTGCGTACCATGCCCACCGACCCGGCGCGGGTACGACGTACCGATCCAGGCGATCCGGGGAAGTGCCCGGTCTGGCAGCTCCACCAGGTCTATTCCAGCGAGGAGACCAGGCAGTGGGTACAAGAGGGGTGCCGCAGTGCCGGCATCGGCTGTCTGGATTGCAAGCAGCCGGTGATCGATGCGGTACTCGCCGAATTGCGCCCCATCCAGGAGCGTGCCGCCGAGTATGAATCCAACCCCGGGGCCATCCAGGCCCTGATCCGGGAGGGGTGCGAACGGGCGCGTGAAGAGGCACGCAAGACACTGGACGAGGTGCGCCAGGCGATGGGCCTGCTCTACCGTTGACCATGGACCCTGCCGAGCACCGCCAGGAACGACCCAAGCGCCCCCATCTGGCCCTGGTCAAGGGAGAGGCGGTCATCGAGCCGCCCAAGGATCTCTACATACCGCCCGATGCCCTGGAGGTGTTCCTCGACACCTTCGAAGGCCCGCTGGACCTGCTGCTCTACCTGATCAAGCGGCAGAACCTGGATATCCTGGACATCCCCATCGCCGAGATCACCGCGCAGTACATGGAATATGTGGAGCTGATGAAAGAGCTGCGCCTCGAGCTGGCCGGGGAGTATCTGGTGATGGCCGCCATGCTGGCGGAGATCAAGTCCCGCCTGCTGCTGCCCCGCCCCGCCGGTGAGGACGAGGAGGAGGTGGACCCCCGGGCCGAACTGGTGCGCCGCCTGCAGGAGTATGAGCGCTACAAGCAGGCCGCAGAGGATCTGGATGCCCTGCCACGCCTGGGCCGCGATCTGTTCCAGGCGGTGATCCAGTTTCCCGACCGCAACACCACCCGGCCAGAGCCCGAGGTGAGCCTGGATGAGATCCTGCGCGCCTTCGCCGAAGTGCTCAAGCGGGCCGACATGTATTCCCACCACCACATCGAACGGGAGCCCCTCTCGGTGCGGGAGCGGATGTCCCAGGTGCTGGCCACGGTGCAGCCTGGTCACTTCCACGAATTCTCCACCCTGTTCCCGGTGGAAGAGGGACGCGCCGGAGTGGTGGTCACCCTGCTGGCCATCCTGGAGCTGCTCAAGAACGATCTGCTGGAGATGGCCCAGAACGAACCCTACGGCCCTCTCTACGTCAAAGCGAAGGAAGGCGTACATGACTGAATCCGCAGCACATATCATGGAAGAACCCTCTCTCACCGCCGAGCAGATAAAGAACATCGTCGAGGCCGCACTGCTGGCGGCGGGCCAGAACCTGAGCATCGACCGCCTGCTGGGCCTCTTCGCCGACGAGCCCGTCCCGCCTGGCCGGGAACAGATCCGCGAGGCATTGAACCGTCTGGCACAGGAGTATGAAGGGCGCGGCGTCGAACTGCGGGAGACCGGCAGCGGCTTTCGCCTGCAGGTGCGGCGAGAGATGGCCCCGTGGATAGGGAAGCTGTGGGAAGAGCGCCCGCAGCGCTACTCCCGCGCCCTCCTGGAGACCCTCGCCATCATCGCCTATCGCCAGCCCATCACCCGGGGCGAAATCGAGGAGATCCGGGGCGTAGCGGTCAGCAGCAACATCATCCGTACCCTGCTGGAACGGGAGTGGATCCGTGTCGTGGGTCATCGCGACGTCCCCGGCAGGCCCGGACTCTACGCCACCACCCGCCGCTTCCTCGACCACTTCAACCTGAAGAGCCTCAACGAGCTCCCCACCCTGGCGGAACTGCGTGACCTGGACGAGATCAGCGCCGAACTGGAAGGGAAAACCCCGGCGGAAACGGAAAACGGCGGCCGGAACGCCTCCGCCACCCGGGAGAAGACCGGCCCCGAAGCATGAGCGAAAAGCTGCAAAAGGTACTCGCTCGCGCCGGACTGGGCTCCCGGCGCACCATGGAACAGTGGATCGAGGCGGGAAGGGTCACCGTCAACGGGGAGGTGGCCCGACTGGGGAAACGTGTGACCCCCGACGATACCATCCGCGTGGACGGCCGGCGGCTCACCGCGGAGCAGACCGCTCCACGCCGCATCCGGGTTCTGGCCTACCACAAACCGGTGGGTGAGATCTGTTCCCGTGGCGACCCCGAGGGACGCCCCACATTGTTCGAACACCTGCCGCGCCTGCGCACCGGTCGCTGGATCACCATCGGCCGGCTGGATCTGAACACCAGCGGCCTGCTGCTGATCACCAACGACGGCGAGCTGGCCAATCGCCTGATGCACCCCTCCAGCGGGATTGAGCGGGAGTATGCCATGCGAATCCGCGGCGAGGTGGAGGACGAGATACTCCAACGGCTGCGCAAAGGCGTGGAACTGGAGGATGGCCCGGCCCGTTTCGAACGACTCTGGGACGCCGGCGGCAGCGGAGTCAATCACTGGTACCACGGCATCCTGAAAGAGGGCCGCAATCGCGAGGTGCGGCGCCTCTGGGAATCCCAGGGCCTCACCGTCAGCCGCCTGATCCGGGTGCGCTATGGCCCTGTCACCCTGCGCCGCGGCCTGCCACCCGGCCGCTGGGACGAGCTGGAGGAACCCGAGGTGAACGAACTCCTCCGCCGGGTGGAACTGCGTCAACCCGCCGCCGCACGCCGGTCCGGCAAGCGCCCCGCCCGGCCACCACGCACCGCGCGGCGCAGATGAGAAAGACCTACGACCTCCTCTGTCGCCACTACGGACCCCAGCACTGGTGGCCCGCCGACTCTCCTTTCGAAGTGATGGTGGGAGCCATCCTCACCCAGAACACCGCCTGGATCAACGTGGAGCGCGCCATCGCCAATCTGCGCAAGAACCGTTGTCTCGATCCCGAACGAATCGTGACGGAACGGCCCGAGCGGCTCGCCCGCTGGATCAAGCCCTCCGGCTACTTCAACATCAAGGCCAAACGGCTGCAGAACTACTGCCGCTGGTATCTTGAGCAGGGAGGATGGGAGGCCCTGTCGAAGCAGCCCACTTCCCGGCTGCGCCACGCTCTCCTCTCCGTCAACGGCATCGGCCCCGAGACCGCCGACGACATCCTGCTCTACGCCTTCGGCCGTCCCGTGTTCGTCATCGACGCCTACACCCGTCGCCTCTTCTCCCGCCTGGGAATGATCCGTGGAGACGAGGCGTACGAAACCCTGCGCACCCGCTTCGAAACCGAGCTGGGCACCGAGGATCCCCAGCTCTTCAACGAATACCACGCCCTCATCGTTCGCCACGCAAAGGAGGCATGCCGCAAACGCGCCGACTGCTCCCACTGCTGCCTCGCAAGCAACGATCACTGCCCCCAACCACAACGCACCCACTCCAGCGCAGATGGCCCTGCAACGGCCCCCGAATGTTTTTCCGGTAAACCGCGCGACGATGGAACCAGATGAGGAATTGCTGGCGAACCGGCCTACTTGTGCTAAGCTTGCTTGGGAGTAAGACGGAATCAGAAGAATAGGGCCGGAAAAGACACCCTAGGGCGGTAGCGTGGCAAGCGATCCGACATCTCATTCATATCCGACGCCCCTCTCGCAAAACCTCCCTTCCTTCACCTGCCATTCACCCTTCTCCCACTGATCCCTTGATGCTTGGAGCGGGGAGAAAAAGTGTACAGATCTTGGCACCGGGCCAAATGCTGATTTCTATCCCCCTCGCCATACAGAAATAAGCTGTCACCAGCTTCCTGTAACATTTGCCAACTCGGGGCGCCTGAGTCCCTAGCAACATACCACGATAATGCAACCCCAACTTCACCCCCGCCGGATAATCAGCATACCGTTCTCATAGAAGCTTCCTATATAGCGCAATTCCATTAGCCTACGGTCTCGCTTGATTGGATCCAGAACCAACCAGATAACGGCGTGCCCCAACAGAACAAAAAGTACCGATCCGGAATTTTTTGCTCGCCCTTGTTGGCCAGCATTTTCCTGAGCCTACTTTTCCAGCTTGATCCATTAGGCGTAAAAACCTCTGCTGATCTTCACTCTGAGTTGATATTCATGCGTCTTATTGGTGGACCTTGGTATCAATCAGACGCTCAAAGAAGAATCACCGTCGTATTGCTTGATGATAACTACATTGAAAAGATAGGTGCCCACTGGCCCTTGTCATATATTGACCAAGAACTCCTACTCAGTGACATACTGTCCTTTAGGCCTAAAGCCGTATTCATCGACCTTTTATATCGTCACAAGCACGGCACAGATGGTGACATTGAGCAACTCACAGATACCATCAACCAATTCTCTTCAAAAAACAACAATGACGACTACATTCCCATATTCGTTCCATACCTGGTAAAAGACATAGAAAATTTGAATAGTTGTGATCCGGCCAACGAGGTTCACTCCTATATGGCCAAGTCCATTGTGCTGAAAAACTCGGTAATTGAAGAAATAAGGCAGTCTATGGCTGTGCCCACATATATCGGATGGACCGGATGCGGAAATCGCTACCCCGGCTTTATCCTCAGGAACCCCGACTACAAAACACCAGCACTGGCTCTCTATCAGTCACTATGTAACGATCCCCATGAAACACTGCCCGGCTGCGAAGACATAAGATCCAAAGGCCTCTCATCGTTTTCAGATCCCATGGTAATACGTTGGGGAACGGGAGTAAGCAAGGAACATCTGCTAGCCCTAAAAAAAGCGGACATTGAGTGCATGTCCTTTCCCCCTCAGGGATTCCTGAGCAGAATCAGATACACGTGGCAGCAAATAGGGTATATGTTTGGACAATCCCTCTCGTCAACCACGGAGAGAGGAAAGGCGGAGCGATGCGCATATACAGATACACTGCATGCAACCTGGTTCCTGGGCTCTTCACTAAAGCTGCATACCGATTTGAAAAATATGATAGAGAACAGGGTAATACTCATTGGCACGCAAATCGAAGGTATACATGACTACGTATCCAGCCCCGTAAATGGAAAACTACCTGGTGTATATCTCTTTGCCATGGCGCTGGATAACTATCTACAGTACGGATCAGACTACTATAAAGAGCTTGGCGACTTCCTGTCGGCATTGATCGAGATATCAGCAATTATATCCATCACCTTGCTGATGGCGTTTCTATGGAACCGAACGTGTACCATGCTCTCATCCCCCCCTACAAGCTTGCTGGCACGGCTGAGTAGCGCCATCAGCCTGGCACTATTATTCAAAGTGATTGTTCCCCTTTTAATAAGCATCCTCCTCGCCATGGCGATGTGGTCAAACAGATACGCGCCGGTGGATTGGATCGGAATCCTATTATTGTCCTTTCTTGCAAACCCTGTGAAACTTGAGCAATGCCTGAATAGAGAGTGCACCAAGAAGGAGCCAAATTTCCTCTGTAAATGCATCGAGACGCTGATAAATGGGGGTAAATCAACATGAAATACAAGCTGATTTTAATGTATGTAATTTATGCTGCCGTTAGCACTCCCGTGCATGGAGAACAGCAAAAAGTTATTGGGATATATAAAGAACAACTGATAACTTACACAAAGGAAGGAAAAAAGACCGGTGTCTTGAAGGATGTCACCAATGAAGAAATCCAGGGAACACCTGTACTTGATATCTCGCCCAGGAACCTGGTTCTTATAGATTTTCGAGGGAAGCAGGTATGGGTTCGAGCAAGCCGGCTGAAGCTTTCTCTGCCTATACTTGCAAAATGCCCAGAATCCGCACCGGGGAGAGCAATGGACAGAACAGCACCGGTATCAAGCGGTATTGGCGCAGAATGCAAAAAATGAGGAGGAGCTATGTGGAACTATGGTCGGCTGTTGATCTTCGCTCTGTCTATCACCTTCTATGGATGCGCCTCTGCTCCGGTTAAAGAGACACCAAGTGCCATCCAAGGACCGCTAATCGATAGCATCCATGCAAAAGCAAGAGAAAATGCATCATGGTTTGAGGTACATAAGAAATCGATATCTACGGCTCAAAAAAAATACAGGGGGGAAACAGCGCCTGAGTTGGCATACGCCTTGGAGAAAGGCATTTATCTTTACGAAGACAAAAGGATAGTAGGCTACCTGCGGAAAATCGTTGATGAACTATTATTGAAATGGGAAGGACCAAAGCCCAGACTGGCCATCATTCTGAAAAGTGACCAGGGATTCAGTGCTTATGTGGATGAATATAACCAATTATTCATTTCGACGGGGCTGTTGAGGGAGGTTAAGAATGAAGATCAGCTCGCAGCGGTGCTTGCTCATGAACTAAGCCATGTTCTTTTAAAGCACAACCCAACGCTTAGCGCCGCCAGAAATACTTCAAGGGCTCTGGAGATGGGGGGGATGATTGCGGTCGCAGCAGCCGCCTATGAAAGCAAACGCAAAGGAAGCAAAAAACACATGAAAAGAGGAACTGATGCGCTGCTCGGATTTCAATCGATGGGCTTGATTTGGTCCGATATCTTAACACCCAGCTGGTCCAGAAAAAACGAGCGCGAGGCAGATATGATGGGAATGGATCTGCTGATTCGAGCGGGCTATAACTACGAAGAATTCTATAAAGTTATTGAACGGATACACGATGCAAGCAAAAGACGCTCAGAGCGAGTGGAGTTGTTTAATCGCCTCTCCTCTTTGTATCTTCAGGCGAACAAGAACAAGGCCTATAAAAAAAATGGCAATCAACTGGATCGTATGGTCGGGGATCTCAAACTGGTATTGGCGAGTTCTATCGTAACATCTGGACTGAATAAAATAGCCTCCAAAAGCAAAAGCCATGAAGACAGAGCCATCAGGATTGATGCTCTTAAGAACTATTTGAATGCCGCATATGAAGGGGGAGATCTGCCGCCAGAGATCAGAACAGGGGAGTTCAATAGGGTGCTGCGCAGTAAAGCCGCGAAATCGAGGCTTGAGCAAGACCTGGTAGCGATCGAGATCATCAATGCCGTCGCCAACAGAAATGTGAGGGGTGCCAAAACAAAATATAAAAAACTCAGAAGAAAAGGTTCTTATGAATTCAACTCCTACATTGCCGCGAAAAGCTCCGTATACAAGCTAAAAAGAGATCGTAAGGCAGCAATTAGAGAGCTGAACAAGATGATCCGTCGTGGTGATGCACCAGCGGAGGCCTATTTGGATTTGGCCATGTTGTATATTTCCGTCAAGAACTTCAGGAAGGCAAACGGTGTTCTCCAGACAGGCATCAAGAAAATAGGCAGGGACTACAAGTTTTTGCCGTCATTGGTATTATTAAACAAAAGATCTGGAAATATAAAAGCGGCGGAAAATTATACCATAAAATGCCAAAAATATAATTCTGAGACAAGAAAAACCATCGCACAAATGGTTTTGAACCCCCAGAGAAAGGATTCCTACTATTACCAGTGCGCATCCATACTTGGATACGATGTAATCGCCAAGAGGGAAAGGGCGGCGGAAAGGAAAAGGAAAGCCCAGCGAAAAAAGGTAAAGCAACTGGAGAAACAGCTAAAGAGCATCTTCAAGATAAAGTAGGGGATCGTTTCGAGAGCAAGGGGAACGGCGGAGGCTTTGTTGCGGGGATATTCAAAGCTCTGGAGAGAGGGTGTCCAGAATTCCGTGTCATTCCTCTTGGCTTCGCGACAGTCTAAAGAAAAGATCATCCTGTCACACAAGCCCGTATCGGTGGTATCGGCGCATCGGTGTCAGGCTTGCGCTATTGTATTCACCTCGGCCCATCTCTTTCACCAACAGGGATGAACCGTAGAACCCAGTAGGCATGAGGGTGCAACGCCAGCGACACTGAAGCCGTCGAGGTTTCCGCCAGCTGCTCGCCCGACCCAGCAGCCTATCTCCCGGCACCAAGTTTGCGGTGCCATCCATCGGGCAGAACGGCACGGTAGAGATCCACGTAGTTCTCTTTCGGGATGCCCCAGTTCGAGGACCAGAACACGTTTTTTCCCTTGCGATCGATGGTGGCAAAGGCCTCCGCCCAGTAGTCTTTCTTTTTGGTTCTCGCGGTCATCGAGCGAGTGTGGGCGATGCGCCAGTGGCGGCCATCGCGCTTCAGTTCGAGTAGAAAGATGGCACCATCCGACCAGTAGGTGGGGCGCGGCGCGTTGCCGTAGGTCGATACCAGAACCCACCCCGGAGTGTCCGCGGCGTTTCCCGAGATGTGGAATCCACGGTAGCTGACGCCCCCCATCCTGGGGGACCGGAAGGGAATCTCCATGATCGGCGTCCGTTCAAGGGTGGCCAGATCCACCATGACGATCTGGTCAGTGTCGTTGTCCTGTCCAACGAACAGGTCCTGCCCCTCCTTGCCTCTCGCTAGGTCGCCGTGACCGAACCGGCCGGGGAGCTCCCGTTCGTCGCTGAAGTCCCGGCGATAGACGACGATTCGGGGAATGTACTCCACCAGCACGTAGTTCCCCGACATGGACACGGTGACGGTACGCGGGATCTTCGCCTCCATCTTTTTCG
>WFNS01000230.1 GCA_015488495.1 Gammaproteobacteria bacterium
CTTCCCGCCTGGCCACGTGGGCGCTGGTCACCGGCATATCCCTGCTGCACCTTCTGGTGGCGCCCCGTGTGGGCCTCAGCGTGGACGAGGCCCACTACGCCCTCTACGGACTCCATCTGGACTGGAGCTATTTCGACCATCCACCGATGGTGGGCTGGCTGCAGGCCCTGGTACTGCCCTTCTCCCAGAGCGAGCTGGCGCTGCGCACGATCCCCATCCTGCTCACCGCAGCCGCCAGTCTGGTGCTGTACGAGCTGAGCCGGGAGCTGTTCCCGGAGGAGTCACCGTGGACCGGGTTCATCGCCGTGGCGCTGCTCCAGGGCGGTATCATCGTCCAGCTGGTGGGGCTGGCCATGGTTCCGGATGGTCCGCTGCTGCTGTTCGGCCTGCTGGCAGTACGCCGGCTGCGCCAGGCGCTGAAGCGCGACCGCCTGCAAGACTGGTTGTGGAGCGGTCTCTTCCTAGGGCTCGCAGGCCTCTCCAAGTACACCGCCGTCACCCTGGCAGCGGGGGCGCTGCTGGCGCTGTTTGCCGCGGGCCGATGGCGGCTGCTGCTCTCTGCCGGCCCCTGGGCGGCGGTCGCTGTCGGTCTGCTGCTGATCCTGCCGGTGATCGGCTGGAATTACGCCCACGACTGGATCTCCTTCGGCTACCAGATCGAGCATGGCACGCGGGGGGAACAGTGGAGTATCCAGCGATTCCTGCTCGGACAGACGGGACAGCTGCTCGCCTACGCCCCGGCCCTCTACCTGTTCGGTTGGCTGGCGCTCGTCGGAGGGCTTCGGGAATGGCGCCACCCCGGGGTGAGGGACACCCTCTGTTTCGCCCTCCCCGTCCTGCTGTTGTTCGGCTGGAACAGCGGCTTCTACACCACCCTGCCCCACTGGACGGTGCTCGGCTGGGCCATCACCTCGCCACTGGCCGCCCGCTGGCTGCTCCGGCAGTGGCACCGCCGCTGGGTCCGCATCACCACCTGGGGCTCTGCGGGATTCTCCGCGCTGCTGGCGGGGATCGTCTTCAGCCAACTGCTCCATCCCTGGATACCCTTCGAGGAGAACAACCATCCGCTGCGCGATCTCTATGGCTGGAAGCAGGCAGCCCTGCGGGCAGAGGCACTGCGCCAACGGTTGCCGTCCACACCGGAGAATCCGCCCCGGATCTTCGTGGAGAACTGGACCTTCGCCAGCCGCATCGCCTGGTATGCCCGTCCCACCGCCGTGCAGGTACTGGACGGACGTCACGACCAGTTCGATCTCTGGTTCGGCTCACCGCAGCAGGGAGCCCGGGGGATCCTCGTCACCCCTTCATATTATCGGGGCCGCAAGGGAACCCGGCTGTTCGAACGGTGCACCGAGCTGTCCCCGCTGTCCATCCCGGTGAACGGCAAACCGGCCGTCACCTTTCGCTACTTCGCCTGCGAGGGTTTCCGCACCGATGAATCACTCCACTGAAGGACTCTCCTGGCGCTCCCCCTGGTGGTGGGGCGTCCCCACCCTCTCCCTGATCGGTCTGGTCACGGTCTGGTCGGCCGGAGTAAACCAGCCCCTGTTCCTCTGGTTCAACGGGCTGAGCCGATACACGGGCGAAGCGCTGTGGGCCCATCTGACCCTGTTCGGCGACGGGGTGGTCGGGCTGGTGCTGGTGCTCCCCTTCGTTGGACGCCGTCCCGACATCGTCCGCGCGATGATGGTGGCTGCCCTGCTGGCCGCGCTCTGGGCGGTGGGACTGAAGGCGCTGGTGGGAGCTCCCCGTCCTGCCGCAGTCCTCCCCCCGGAGACGATAAACATCATCGGCCCGGTGCTGAAGAAATTTGCCTTTCCCTCGGGTCACACCACCACCATCTTCACACTGGCGGGGGTGCTCTGCCTCCACATCTCCTCCAACAGACTGCGATTGCTGTTGGTTCTCTTCGCCGTGGCGGTGGGCTGCTCCCGGATGGTGGTGGGTGCCCACTGGCCGGCAGACGTCCTTGCCGGGGCCTTCGGCGGATGGTTGGCGGCAGCGGCGGGCACCATCCTGGCCCGGCACTGGGCAATGGGGCTGCGAACAAGGGCTCAGCGAATCTTCGCTCTCCTGTTGGGCCTGCTGACCGCCTGGTTGTTGCTGTTCCACCACACCGGCGATCCGGATACGCTGATCTTTCAACGGTTGATCGCGGTGGGAGCCCTGCTGCTGGCGTTGCCGGGAGTACGTCGCCTGTTCTGGGGTCGCTGATACCGTAGAGACAGGCAAAATGGTATGATCACAACATTGACAACGATTCGTGTTCCGCCATCTTCCCCCGCTTGGATGAAAAATCTGGTCAAGCTAGCCGTCACCCTGGTGATCTTTTTTCTCATTTCCCGCAACATCGACCTTCGCAGAGTAGCGACAACCATCGGTGACGCACAGCTGGCGTTCGTGTTCGCGGGGTTCACCGCCCAGCTGCTGAGCACGCTGGTGGCCTCCTATCGCTGGAACATCATCATGAAGGAGTTGCGCTTCAGGCAGCGCTTCCTCTTCTATCTGAAGAGCTATTTCAAGGGGGCCTTCTTCAACCAGGCGCTGCCTACCAGCATCGGCGGCGACGCCCTGCGGGTGCTGGACATCATCCGCCTCGGCTTCCGCAAGCGGGATGCCTTCGCCGGCGTGTTCATCGATAGGCTGGTGGGGTTGAGCGGCCTGCTGATGCTGAACCTGCTGGCCAACCTGTTGCGGCCCGGGCTGCTGCCGGACGAGATCTTCTGGACCATCAACGCCCTCTCCCTCGGCGGCATCGGCGCCATCCTCACCTTGATGGCGCTGCAGCGCTTCCGGCTCAACCGTTTCCTCCCTGCCCGCCCCACGCTGTTACGCATGCTCTATGCGCTCTCGCGACGCACCAACCGGGTCTACCGCGGCAGGAAGGGGGCCATCCAGATCGCCATGACCCTGCTCACCCACCTGTTCTCGGTGATGGCCTTCTATTGGCTGGCCCGCTCGGTGGGCATGGACTACAGCCTGACCATCTTCCTGGTCATCGTGCCACCGGTGATCCTGCTGACCCTGATCCCGATCACCTTCGCCGGCTGGGGTGTACGGGAGGGTGCGATGGTGGGGCTGTTCAGCCTGATTGGCGCGGACAAGACCGCTGTGCTCTCCATGTCAATCCTCTATGGCGTGGCGTTGATCGTCACCAGCCTTCCGGGGCTCTACTTCTATCTGGCCGGGAAATACCAGTTGTGAGGAACGAGCATGAAAGTTGATACCATGCGCCGTATCGATCATCTGGCGGGGGTTCCCCTCTGCTGGCTGGCGAGCGGGCTGCTGCGGCTCGTCGGTGGAGGCGGCAAACCGGGGCCCGGGGCCCGGCCGAGCAAGGTGCTGTTCATCGAGCTGTCCGAGATGGGCAGCACCATCCTCGCCGATCCGGCGATGCAGAAGCTGAAGCGGGAACGGAACGTGGAACTGTTCTTCGCCATCTTCGCCAAGAACGCCCCCAGCCTGCACCTGCTGGACACGGTCCCGCGCGAAAACATCTTCACCATCCGCGAGGACAGCCTCTGGCACCTGTTGCTGGATACCCTCGCCTTCCTGCGCTGGACCCGCCGGACGGGCATCGACAGCGTCATCGATCTGGAGCTGTTTTCCCGCTACACCGCGCTGCTCACCGGTCTTTCCGGCGCCGTCAACCGGGTGGGCTTCCACGCCTTCCACAACGAGGGACTCTATCGGGGCGAGATGCTGACCCACCGCGTGGCCTACAACCCCCACCAGCACATCGCCAAGAACTTCATCGCCCTGGTCAATGCCCTGCTGTCCGACCGCGAGGAACTCCCCTACTCCAAGACCCGCGTCGGCGACGAGGAGATCGTCCTGCGCAAGGTCACCATCGATCCGGCACGGCAGGAGGCGATGCGGGAGAAGATCCGGTCGATCCACCCCGTATGGCGGCCGGAGAGCCAGCGGCTGGTGCTGGTCAACCCCAACGCCAGCGAACTGCTTCCGCAACGGCGCTGGATGCCGGAGCGCTATGTCGCCCTGATGCGCCTGATTCTGGAGCGCTTTCCGGATGTCGTGATCCTCATCACCGGGGCGCCATCGGAGCGGGAGGAGGCGGAGGCGTTGCGCACGCAGGTGGGAAACGACGAGCGCTGCATCAACTTCGCCGGCCAACTGCAATTGGGAGAGCTGCCGGTGCTCTACAGCATCGCCACCCTGATGGTCACCAACGACTCCGGACCGGGCCACTTCTCGGCCATCACCGAGCTGCCCACCTTCGTGCTGTTCGGCCCGGAGACACCGGCCCTGTATGGCTCACTGGGCAACTCCACCCCCATCTACGCCGGGCTGGCCTGCTCCCCCTGCGTCAGCGCCGCCAACCACCGCAAGACCCCCTGCAGTGACAACGTTTGCCTGCAGGTCATCGAGCCGCAGCAGGTGTTCGACACCCTGCGCCCCGTACTGGAAAACAGGCTACAATAGCCTTTCCGACACTCGTGAGCGAAATCGCAATGCCTCTGGACATCGACGCCATCCTGACCGCCCACGACCGGGCC
>WFNS01000231.1 GCA_015488495.1 Gammaproteobacteria bacterium
GGAGTATATCCAGCAGCAGGAGCGTGAGGATAGACGCCTGGACCAGTTGGAACTGCTGCGCTGATAGCCGCCTTTAGGCGGCTCATGAATTGGCCGCTTTGAGCGGCTCACAAAACTAAAGCCCCCGGCTTTGCCGGGGGATACTTACTGTAATTCTTTTGCAGCGGTTGGTATTAACCCGGCAACAATATATGTCGTATTCAGGGTTAATAAGCATCCCCGGCTTTGCCAGGGGATGCTTACCGAATCGTTCGCGAACCACCAATCATGTTTCGACAGGGGTGTCGGGATCGTTGCCCCACTCCGACCAGGCACCTGCATATCCCTTGATGGAGGGGTAACCCAGCCACTTGAGCACCAGGTAGGTCAGTGATGAGCGGTGATGGGTCTGGCAGTAGACGACCACCGTCTTGTCCGGAGTCACGCCAAGCGACTCCAGCATTCCGCGCAGTTCCGATTCCGGCTTGAGGCGCATGTTGCGTTGCGGATCCATCAGCTGGGTCCACTCCAGATTGACGGCGCCCGGGATGTGTCCCCCCCGGGCGGCACGTACATCGTCGCCACGAAACTCCGCCGGGGAGCGGGCATCGATCAGCGCCACATCGGGATTTCCGAGGCACTGCAACAGTTGCGCCTTGTCGATGATGTGTTCCTCCCGCCGCCTGGCAACGTAGTCTCCTGGCGTCGGGGTGACCGGTTCATCGTCGACCGGGTGGTCTTCGGCCAGCCAGGCACGCATTCCTCCGTCGAGCAGGGAGAAACGCGGGTGACCGAGCACGTCCAGCGTCCAGAGCAGGCGGCTGGCCTTGCCGCCTCCTTCGTCATCGCAGGCAACCACCCAGGTGTCCCTGGTCATGCCGATGTCGGAGAGCACTTCGCCGAGCTGCAGATTGGAAGGGAGCAGGCCCATTACCGGCCGGCGATGGGCGAGGATGCTGGAACACTCCAGCCAGACGGCACCGGGGATGTGGTGCTGCATGTAATTGGCCTTGCTCGACATGTCCACCACCAGGAGATTTTCCTCTCCGAGCCGTTTCTCCAGCTCTTCCGGTTCGATGATGAGGGGTACGGTTTGCTGCGTCATACGATGTTTTCCGGTTCGTTCGGAGTGAAATGAAGCGGATAGTCTACACCGATTCAGGAAGTGACTACAGGGGGCCGCCGGGCTGCTCCCGTTCGGATTGCCGCCTCCGCCACCGCCGCCGGCACCCGTTCGATCAGCCGCGGATCGAATGGAGTGGGGATGATGTAATCGGGACCGAAGGTCAGGCTTTTCACCTGGTATATTTTCAGGACCTCTTCGGGTACCGGCTCCCGGGCGAGCTCGGCGAGCGCATGCACCGCGGCGATGTTCATCTCATCGTCGATGCGGCGGGCCCTCACGTCCAGGGCGCCACGGAAGATGAAAGGGAAACCGAGCACATTGTTGACCTGGTTGGGGTTGTCGGAACGACCGGTGGCCATGATCAGATCGTCGCGTACCGCCTTCGCCTCGGCCGGATGGATCTCTGGTTCGGGATTGGAGAGTGCAAACAGGATGGGACGGTCGGCCATGGAACGCACCATCTCCGGGCTGATCAGGCCGGGGCCGGAGACCCCGATGAGCACGTCGGCGCCCTGCATGGCCGCCTCCAGGGTATGCTCCCCGGTGGCGACGGCGAACTCCTGCTTGTACTCGTTCAGATCCTCCCGTTGCGAGTGGATTACTCCGCGCCGGTCGACCAGGCGGATGTTGTCCCGCTGCAGTCCCAACTTGCACAGCAGCTGCATGGAGGCGATACCGGCCGCCCCTGCTCCCACGCAGACCAGCTTCACCTCCTCCAGTCGCTTCTCCTGCAACTGGAGCGCGTTGAGCAGCCCGGCGGCGATGATGATGGCGGTGCCGTGCTGGTCGTCGTGGAACACCGGGATGTCCAGTCTTTCACGGAGGGTCTGCTCTATCTCGAAACAGTGGGGGGCGGCGATGTCCTCCAGGTTGATGCCGCCAAAGGTGGGGGCTATCGCTTCCACGGTACGGATGAAGTCTGCCGCATCGCGGGCATTCACCTCGATGTCGAATACGTCGATGCCGGCGAATCGCTTGAACAGTACCGCCTTGCCCTCCATCACCGGTTTTGCCGCCAGCGGGCCGGTGTTTCCCAGCCCCAGCACCGCGCTGCCGTCGGTGATCACCGCCACCAGATTGCCCTTGGCCGTATATCGCCAGGCCGCACCGGAATCGGCCGCGATCTCCCGCACCGGTTCGGCGACACCCGGAGTATAGGCCAGGGAAAGATCCGCCTGGGTGTCGCACGGTTTGCTGACCCGGGTGGCGATCTTTCCCGGAACCGGCTCGGCGTGATAATCCAGCGCCGCCTGCTTCAAATCGGTCATCATGAAATCCTGTGGTTCAAATGGAGACTGGGGAACTCCTGACTGATGTCAGAGCTCCCATATTCTAACCGCTGCCCGCCGTTTGTGCGGAACGAAAACCGTATCTTGTTTCGCTTCTCGCCTTTGTGGTATGGTACACGCCCTCAGCGACAGGCGCGTAGCTCAGTTGGTTAGAGCACCACCTTGACATGGTGGGGGTCGTTGGTTCGAATCCAATCGCGCCTACCAGATAAAGCATCGATCCGCCCAACGGGTGGATCATTCATCCAAGAGAAGAGCACCGTCAGGCTTCTGCCGGTGCTTTTTGTTTATGACCAAGTGACCTCTCGTATGGGTCACCACTGGAGGAAGTCCATATGCCCGTAATCACGCTCCCCGATGGCTCTCGACGCCGGTACGATCATCCCGTCACCGTCGCCCAGGTGGCTGCCGACATCGGCCCCGGCCTGGCCCGGGCGGCCCTGGCAGGCAAGGTGAACGGCCGGCTGGTGGATTGCTCCCATCTCATCGAAGAGGATGCAGAGGTGGCCATCATCACCGACCGGGATGCCGAGGGGCTGGAGATCATCCGTCATTCCACCGCGCATCTGCTGGCGCAGGCGGTCAAGCAGCTCTTTCCCGAAGCACAGGTGACCATCGGCCCGGTCATCGAGGACGGCTTCTACTATGACTTTTACTACGAGAAGGGCTTTCACGAGGCGGATCTGCAACGCATCGAGAAGAGGATGCAGGAGCTGGCCAGGGCGGATCTGCCCATCGAGCGCAGCGTCATGTCACGGGAGGAGGCGATCCGTTTCTTTCGCGACATGGGGGAGGAGTACAAGGCCCGGATCATCGAGGAGCTTCCCGTCACCGAGGAGATCTCCCTCTATCGGCAGGGGGAGTTCGTGGATCTCTGTCGCGGCCCCCATGTCCCCTCCACCGGCCGGCTCGGGGCCTTCAAGCTGACCAAGCTGGCGGGGGCCTACTGGCGCGGGGATGCCTCCAACGAGATGTTGCAGCGCATCTACGGTACCGCCTGGGCCAGCAAGAAGGATCTCAAGGCCTACCTGCGCCGTCTGGAGGAGGCGGAGAAACGGGATCACCGCCGTCTGGCCAAGGTGCTGGATCTGTTCCACACCCAGGAGGAGGCGCCGGGGATGGTGTTCTGGCACGATCACGGCTGGACCCTCTACCGGCAGGTGGAGGAGTACATCCGCGGTGTGTTGCGCGAGGCGGGCTACCAGGAGGTGCGTACCCCGCAGCTGGTGGATCTCTCCCTCTGGGAGCGCTCCGGCCACCTGGCCAAGTTCGGCGACGAGATGTTTGTCACCCATTCAGAGCACCGCGACTATGCGGTGAAGCCCATGAACTGCCCCTGCCACGTGCAGATCTACAACCAGGGGCTGAAGAGTTACCGGGACCTCCCGCTGCGCATGGCGGAATTCGGCTCCTGTCACCGCAACGAGCCCTCCGGCACGTTGCACGGCCTGATGCGGGTGCGTGCCTTCACCCAGGACGACGCCCACATCTTCTGTACCGAAGAGCAGGTACAGGAGGAGGTCTCCATGTTCATCGATCTGTTGCGCAAGGTCTATGCGGATTTCGGTTTCGACGAGATCATCACCCGGCTCTCCACCCGCCCCGAACAGCGGGTCGGAGAGGACGCCGTGTGGGACAAGGCGGAGCATGCCTTGGAACAGGCGCTCAACGCCAAGGGGATGGCGTGGGATCTGCAGCCCGGCGAAGGGGCCTTCTACGGGCCGAAGATCGAGTTCTCCCTCAAGGACTGCCTGGGCCGGGTCTGGCAGTGCGGCACCATCCAGCTGGATTTCTCCATGCCGGGGCGGCTCGACGCCTCTTACATCGCGGAGGATGGTAGCCGCCGCGTGCCGGTGATGCTGCACCGGGCAATTCTCGGCTCCCTAGAGCGGTTCATCGGGATTCTTATCGAACACTACGCAGGGGCGTTCCCGGTCTGGCTGGCCCCCGTCCAGGTGGTGGTGATGAACATCACCGATCGGCAGGCGGAATATGTGCGGGAGGTGGAGCAGCGCCTGAAAAAACGGGGTTTTCGGGTGGTTTCGGACTTGAGAAATGAGAAGATCGGCTTTAAAATTCGCGAACACACTCTCAAGAGGGTCCCCTACCTGCTGGTAGTGGGTGATCGAGAGGTGGAGTCTGGTTCTGTGGCCGTGCGCGCGCGAACCGGCGAGGATCTCGGCAGCATGTCCCTGGAGGCATTCTCCGAGCGGCTCGCCGAAACCATCGCAAGCCGCGGCCGTTCTGTTTTGGAAGGAGTAAAGTAATCGCCGCAGCAAAAGAAAAACAGGTCCGTATAAACGAGAACATTACGGCACCCGAGGTGCGACTCATCGATCAGGATGGGGAACAGATCGGCATCGTTTCGCTGGAGGTCGCCAAGCAGAAGGCGGCAGACGCAGACATGGACCTGGTGGAGGTCTCGCCGACCGCAAAGCCGCCGGTCTGCCGCATCATGGACTATGGCAAATATCTGTTCGAGGAGCGCAAAAAAAGACAGATAGCCAAGAAGAAACAGAAGCAAATCCAGGTCAAGGAGGTGAAGTTTCGCCCCGGGACCGAGGAGGGAGACTACCAGATCAAGCTGCGTAATCTCATTCGCTTTCTGAACGATGGCAACAAGGCCAAGGTGACTCTGCGTTTCCGGGGGCGGGAGATGGCCCATCAGGAGTTGGGTCGCAAGCTGTTGAAACGTATCGAGCAGGATTTGGCGGAACTGGGCACCGTTGAACAGTTCCCCAAGCTGGAGGGGCGGCAGATGGTGATGGTCATCGCCCCGAAGAAGAAGTAGTGCCCCGGTGGTCCCGGTCGGCACTCGGCTGTCGGCGAAAGCTGGCAGCTTCAGGAGAGTGTGGCGCGGTTTGCAAACCGGATGGACCGGTACCCGTCCACTCATTGTCGTAGCATCAAATGTGGAGTATCCAGACGATGCCCAAGATCAAAAGCAATCGCGGTGCGGCCAAGCGTTTCCGGGTGACCGCATCCGGCAGGGTCAAGCGGGCCCAGTCGCACCGGCGGCACATCCTTACCAAGAAGAGTACCAAACGCAAGCGTCAGCTGCGCACACCCGCCGAGGTGCATCCGGCGGACGTGGGCCTGATCAAGCGTATGCTGCCCTATCGCTGAGGAGGTAAGGAACCATGCCAAGAGTCAAACGTGGTGTGACGGCGCGTGCCCGTCACAAGAAGGTCATCAAACAGGCCAAGGGATATTCCGGGCGGCGCAAGAACGTCTATCGGGTTGCCAAACAGGCGGTGACCAAGGCGGCGCAATACGCCTATCGGGACCGGCGTCAACGCAAGCGCCAGTTCCGCGCCCTGTGGATCGTGCGTATCAATGCCGCGGCGAGGGAGTGCGGGCTCTCCTACAGCCGTTTCATGAGCGGTCTGAAAAAGGCCGACATCGCCATCGACCGCAAGGTGCTTGCAGATCTGGCAGTCACGGACAAGGCGGCTTTTTCGGCGCTTGCGGAGAAGGCCAAAAGCAGCCTGACCAACTGAGCCAACATCTCTCTACCAGGGGGTACTCCCGTCCCGCAGGCGTGAGACGAGTCGGGGCGGGGGGACACCTGTTTCAGTCGATGTAACCACTTCGACACGGACGGGGGAACGGCGCCGGATCGGAATTTTCGGTTTCGGCCGTCTGTCGCACGTTTGCCAAATCGTTGCCTATTCAGGAGCTCGCACCAGTTGCTGGTTCGGGCTGAAACCGTGCAGGGGAAAAACAGGGTGGATGAACTGGATGCGCTTGTGACCCGGGCCGAGCAGGAGATTGCGGCGGCAACCGGATTGGCAGCGCTGGAACAGCTGAGAGTCGCCTACCTGGGGAAAAAAGGGGTGCTGACCGCGCAGATGAAGCGGCTCGGTTCGCTGCCGCCGGAAGAGCGTCCTGCCGCTGGCCAGGCCATCAATCAAGCCAAACGCCGGGTCATGGCGGCGCTGGAGAAACGACGGGAGCTGCTGGAGAGGGAACGGCTGCAGGCCCGGCTTGCATCGGAAACCGTCGATGTCACGCTACCGGGGCGGGGCCAGGGGAGTGGTGGTATCCATCCGGTCACCCGCACCTTGCGGCGTATCGAAAGGCTTTTCGCGGGTATCGGCTTCGAAGTGGCGGAGGGGCCGGAGATCGAGGACGACTACCACAACTTCGAGGCGCTCAACATCCCGGAATCCCATCCTGCCCGGGCAATGCACGATACCTTCTATTTCCCCGATGGAAGGGTGCTGCGGACCCACACTTCTCCGGTGCAGATCCGGGTGATGGAGCAGCGTCGGCCGCCATTGCGCATCATTGCCCCGGGTCGGGTCTATCGTTGCGATTCGGATCTCACCCACACCCCCATGTTTCACCAGGTGGAAGGATTCATGGTGGACGAGCGGGTCAGCTTTGCCGAGCTGAAGGGGGTGCTGGATGATTTTCTGCGCAATTTTTTCGAACAGGATCTGAAGGTGCGTTTTCGCCCCTCCTATTTCCCCTTTACCGAGCCCTCCGCCGAAGCGGACATTCAGTGCGTGATGTGCGCGGGAGAGGGGTGTCGCGTCTGCAGCCACACCGGCTGGCTCGAGGTGCTGGGTTGCGGCATGATCCATCCCAACGTGTTCGCCTCGGCAGGCGTGGATTCGGAGCGATTCACCGGGTTTGCCTTTGGCATGGGTGTGGAACGGCTCGCCATGTTGCGTTACGGGGTGAGCGATCTGCGCCTCTTCTTCGAGAACGATCTCCGCTTCTTGCGCCAGTTCAACTGAGATTCCAATCCCATGAAGTTCAGCGAACAATGGTTGCGTGAATGGGTCGATCCCGACATCGATCGGGAGCGGCTGTGTGAGCAGCTGACCATGGCGGGGCTCGAAGTCGATGCCGTTGAGCCCGTTGCCCCTTCCTTCAGTGGCGTGGTGGTGGGAGAGATCGTGTCGGCGGAGCGCCATCCGGATGCGGACAAATTGCAGATCTGCCGGGTGGACGTGGCGCAGCCGGAGCCGCTTTCCATCGTCTGCGGAGCCGCCAATGCCCGAGCCGGTATCAAGGTGCCGGTGGCGCTGGTGGGTGCCGTGCTGCCTGGCGATTTCAAGATCAAGGAGGCCAGATTGCGCGGTGTTCTCTCTGCCGGCATGCTCTGTTCCGCCAGAGAACTGGGGTTGGCGGAGGAGGCAGATGGCTTGCTGGAGCTACCTGATGATGCGGAGCCGGGCCGGGATCTGCGCGACTACCTGCGGCTGGACGATGTGACCATCGAGCTGGGATTGACACCCAATCGCGGTGACTGTCTGAGCGTGATGGGAGTCGCGCGTGAGGTGGCGGCCATCAACGATCTGCCGTTGCGGATCCCGCCCACGGAGCCGGTGGCCGCAACCGACGACACGGGGCTTCCGGTGCGGATAGTGGCCGGCGAGGCATGCCCCCGCTATGTCGGGAGAGTGATCCGGAATATCGACCCGGCGGCCAGGACACCCGTATGGATGGAGGAGCGCCTGCGGCGCAGTGGAGTGCGCCCGCTCGGGGCGGTCGTGGATGTGACCAACTACGTGATGCTCGAGCTGGGGCAGCCCATGCACGCCTTCGATCTGGACAAGCTCAATGGGGAGATCCAGGTGCGCCGGGCCCGGGCGGGGGAGGCGTTACGGTTGCTCGATGGGCAGCAGGTGGCGCTGCGGGAAGGGTCCCTGGTGATTGCCGATGAAGAGGCGCCCGTGGCCCTTGCCGGCATCATGGGGGGAGCCGGTTCGGCGGTGGGTGAGGAGACCCGAAACATCTTCCTGGAGAGTGCGTTCTTCACTCCTGAGGCGATGGCGGGCCAGGCGCGCAGCTACGGGTTGCATACCGACTCCTCTCATCGATTCGAGCGGGGTGTGGATCCCGCCCTGCAGGAACGGGCCATCGAGCGGGCCACGACGCTGCTACTCGCCATCGCAGGCGGTGATCCGGGGCCGGTAACCGAGGTTTCGCTCTCCCGGTATCTGCCTCGAGCCCCACACGTCCCGCTGCGGGAGGCGCGAATCTCGCGGCTCCTGGGTAGCGAATTTTCCGCCGGTGAGGTGACCGGGATCCTGTCGAAGCTGGGAATGACCATAGAGCCCGACGAGAAAGGGTGGAAGGTGGTACCGCCAAGCTACCGTTTCGATATCGCCATCGAGGCGGATCTTATCGAAGAGCTGGCGCGGATTCGGGGCTACGACCGCCTGCCCGGCATTCGGCCAGAGGGGAGGCTGGCGATGCAGCCGTGCCCGGAATCACGGCTGCCGCTGGAGGCGTTGCGGCGGCTTCTGACCGCTCGTGGCTATCAGGAGGTGATCACCTACAGCTTCGTGGATCCGGCGCTGGAGAAACTGCTGAATCCGGAGCAGGAGCCGCTGGCCCTGGCCAACCCGATCGCCTCGGACATGGCGGTGATGCGTACCACCTTGTGGAGCGGCCTGTTGCCGGTGGTCGCCTACAACCTCAACCGCCAGCACGCGCGCGTCCGGGTGTTCGAGACCGGTCTGCGCTTCGTTCCCTCGGCAGAGGGTGTTCGGCAGGAAAAGGTGCTGGCCGGAGCGATATGCGGCCTGGCCGAGCCCGAGCAGTGGGCGGAGACCGCGCGGGAGGTGGATTTCTTCGACCTCAAAGGGGATGTGGAGGCGCTGCTGGCGCCATTGCCGCTCCATTTCCGCAGAGCGGAGCATCCTGCACTCCATCCGGGCCAGAGCGCGCGCATTCATCTGCGGGAGGAACCCGTCGGCTGGTTGGGCCTCCTGCACCCTTCGATAGAGCAACGGCTAGAGCTCTCCAGACCGGTAATGTTGTTCGAGCTGCGACTGAATGGGGTTCTGGAGCGGCCCGTTCCCCGATTCAGGGAATTTTCGAGATACCCGGCCATCCGCCGCGATCTGGCGATCATCGTCGATGAAGCCGTGGAGGCGGAGGCCGTATTGAGCTGCATTCGTGAAAGCGCTGGGGAGCTGCTGCAGGATATTTGCCTATTTGATGTATATCAAGGCAAAGGCATTGATCCCGGTCGGAAAAGTCTTGCCTTGGGCTTGACCTTGCAACATTATTCCCGCACTCTTGAAGATAGAGAGGTGGATGATCTGATTCATCGTGTGGTTGATGCAATCGAGCAAAGACTTGGGGGCACACTGAGAGATTAATCATGGCGTTAACGAAAGCTGCAATCGCTGAACACCTGTTCGAGGAGCTTGGTCTGAACAAGCGGGAGGCCAAAGAGGTCGTAGAGATGTTTTTCGAGGAGATCCGTGTTGCCCTGGAACAGGGGTACCAGGTAAAGTTGTCTGGATTCGGGAACTTCGACCTTCGCGAGAAGCGGGAGCGACCTGGGCGCAATCCAAAGACGGGGGAGGAAATCCCGATTTCAGCGCGAAGGGTAGTCGTGTTCCGCCCCGGGCAGAAACTGAAGTCCAAGGTAGAGACCTATGCTGGAGCCGAGTAACAACAACGAGCTGCCGCCGATCCCGGGAAAGCGCTATTTCACCATCGGTGAGGTGGCGGAGCTGTGCGCTGTCAAGCCCCATGTCCTGCGTTACTGGGAGCAGGAGTTTCCCCAGCTGAAACCCATCAAGCGGCGGGGTAACCGGCGCTATTATCAGCATCAGGATGTGTTGATGATCCGCCAGATCAGGACCCTGCTCTACGAAGAGGGGTTTACCATAGGTGGTGCACGGCAGCGCCTGGCCAATGAGCAGGGGGGGGAAGGAAACGGTTACCAGCGCCATCTGGTTCGCCAGCTTCGGAGCGAGTTGGAGGAGGTTCTGGTGATCCTGAAGGGTTGATCGGAGCTCTTCGTGGTATGAGTGCCGGCCGGTGGTTTTTTCCGGCGGTCAGGTAGGTTATCATATGTGAATGGCGTCATCGTTTCTCTCCGTGGTGCCGCTTTCTGATTTTTGATCCATTTCGGGGCGTAGCGCAGCCTGGTAGCGCACCTGCATGGGGTGCAGGTGGTCGGAGGTTCAAATCCTCTCGCCCCGACCAATCTTACTGACCCAGTAAAATATATTGCGTTCAGCCGTCCTGAGGTCTTGCTGTGCCATCTCTGGCTGGATGGCCGAGACTTCCGATTTGCCGGGCGTGAATCCCCGAGGGTGTTCTCTGGTTTGACGAACCCCCTGCCGTCTGCTATTCGTTTGACATCCCTCCTGTGCTCGACGGCGGGGATATCATCTTACTGGAAACCTAGGGAGAGAAGCGTCATGGGCATACTCAAAGAAGACATCACCAAGTTGAAGACCGACCTTCAGGCGCTGCACAAGGATGTCGCCACAGCGCTGGATCATCTCGAGTACCATCTCGGGGTGAAGCGGATGGATGAAAATGATATCAAGCGCATGCAGAAACATCTGAAGAAGATGGATAAGGATATGGGGGAACTGATCGAGCATCTGGGGCTGATGGAAGAGAAGCAGGAGCAGTGACGCGCTTCTATTACCCCCCACTCCACTGATAATCCAAGGATAACGCCGATGCCCGGTAAACTCGGAGAGCTGGTTACTTCCTTTTCGAAAAGAAAGACCCTGGTCGAAGATATCATTCTGCTGTTTTTGCTCGCCCTTTGCCTGTTGGGGATGGCCATTACCAACTTTTCTCCCGCGCGAAGCTATCGCTACTGGTTGGTGATGACCGCCGTTTTCTGGGTCGGTGGCATGATCATCGTCTGGTCGAAGAGACCGGAACATCGTTTGCGTGCGGTACTGCTGGTCCAGACGGTTCACTGGCTGGCCACGGCGGTGACGGTGATTGGGGTTTTTCTGTTGCTGGAAGCGGGGCGGTTGAACTATGAAACCACCGCTTTGGTCCTGTTGCTGGTACTTGGACTGGCTGTTTTTCTCGATGGATACCGAATCAGCTGGCGGTTGAGCCTGCTTGGAGCGATGCTGGGATTTTCTGCCATAGTCGCTGCACTCATCGAACAGTACATGTGGATCATCGCCCTGGGAACCCTGGCGGTATTGGCGGTCGTCGTTCTGTGGGAGTATTTTGCGGGGCGCCGCACCCCATCCGAATGATCCGGTGGTGCACCGGATTCACGTGAACAGAGCCTGAATGTTCCATTCAGGCTTTTTTTTCAGGTCTTTCCCAGGGATAAATCGGGCGAAGGGCACACACCACCATGCGACTGCATTTTGTCCTTTCCCCACTCCGACCAGAGAAGCGCCGTGTCGCAGTCACTGTCTCCTTGATTTGCTTTCCCCTTATCCACATATAGAAGAGATACATGGTCGGGTGCGGGCATGACCCGTATACTTCGGAGAGAGAAAGTGGTGACAGGATTCGTTCGTTCGGCAGTGCCGCAGATGGGGCCGAGAGGCCACGATGCTTGATTCTGCCGAATATCTGAAGATCTTCATTGGCCTGGTGGCGGTGGTCAACCCGCTCGGTGCCATTCCTCTGTTCATCAGCATGACAGGTGACGAAGATGCGGAGCAACGTCGTCGGACGGTCAACCGGGTCGCGCTGGCGGTGATGATCATCCTCCTGGTGACGCTGTTCTGGGGAGAGCTCCTGCTCGAGTTCTTCGGTATCTCCATCGATTCATTTCGGGTGGGAGGCGGAATCTTGATCCTGCTGATGGCCATCGCCATGCTTCATGCTCGCACCAGCGGAGTAAGACAGACCGACGAGGAAGCGGAGGAGTCGGTGGACAAGGAGTCGGTAGCGGTGGTTCCTCTGGCGATGCCGTTGTTGGCGGGTCCGGGTGCCATCAGCGCGGTGATCCTGGCCGCCCATAAGGCGGGTGCTTTTCCCCACCAGCTGATCATTGCCGCCGGCATCGTGGCGTTGAGCCTGATCGTGTGGGCGGTGCTGCGCATGGCGCCCTGGATCGAAAGCCACATCAGTGCGACCGGGATCAATATCTTTACCCGCATCATGGGGCTGATCCTGACGGCCATAGCGGTGGAGTTCATAGCCAATGGTGTGAAAGGGCTCTTTCCACAGCTTGCCGGAGGTTGACGAGGGTTTGAAGATGCAGACCGACTACTATTTCCCCCGCGCCCTGCCGGAGCCTCTGAGCGGACTGGCGACCCTGGCGCTGGATCTGCGCTGGAGCTGGAATCACGGTGCTGATGCCCTGTGGCGCCAGGTCTCTCCCAAGTTGTGGGACGAGACGGCCAATCCGTGGCTGATCCTGGTCTCGGTTTCCGACAAGCGTCTGGAGAAGCTGGCAGGCGATGCCCGGTTCCTGGAAAAGCTGCAGCAGCAACTCGATGCACGGGAGGCGCACCTCAAGGCGAAATCCTGGTTCTCGGAGAATATCGACGGCTCCTTTTCCGGCAACATCGCCTATTTCTGCATGGAGTTCGGGATCTGCGAGTCGCTGCCCATCTATTCGGGTGGACTTGGCGTGCTGGCGGGCGACTATCTGAAGACCGCCTGCGATCTGGATGTGCCCATCGTCGGTGTGGGGTTGCTCTACCAGCAGGGCTACTTTCGGCAGGCGCTGAATGCGGAGGGAGAGCAGATCGAGTTCTATCCATACAACGATCCCACCATGCTGCCGGTGGTACCGCTGCGCGACGACAAGGGAGAGTGGGTCCGGGTGACCCTGGAACTGCCGGGGAGGCCGTTGCGCCTGCGTACCTGGCGGGGGCAGGTGGGACGGCGCACCCTGCTCCTGCTGGACAGCAACGATCCCCTGAATCATCCGGGAGATCGGGCCATCACCAGTGAGCTGTACGGCGGTGGCGAGGAGATGCGCCTGCAGCAGGAGATGGTGCTGGGGATCGGTGGGTGGCGTCTGCTGGAGAAGCTCGGGATCGAGTGTCCGGTTTGTCATCTGAACGAAGGGCACGCTGCATTCGCGATTCTCGAGCGGGCGAGGCATTTCATGGAGCATGCCGGCTGCTCCTTTGGTGCCGCACTGCGCGCCACCCGGGCCGGAAATCTGTTCACCACCCATACCCCCGTCGAGGCGGGTTTCGACCGCTTTTCCCCTTCGCTTTTCTCACTCTACTTCCGCAGTATGGCGGCCGCGTGCAAGGTGAAAATGGAAGAACTGCTCGCCCTGGGCAGGAAGGATCCGGGCGACCACGCCGAGCCGTTCAACATGGCCTATCTCGCCATGCGCGGTGCCGGTGCCGTCAACGGGGTCAGCCGGTTGCATGGTGAGGTGAGCCGGCGCATCTTTCAGCCACTGTTTCCCCGCTGGCCGCAACCCGAGGTGCCGGTCGGTCACGTCACCAACGGCGTTCATGTCCCCAGTTGGGACTCGGCCGCCGCCGATGCCTTGTGGACCGCCGCCTGTGGCAAGGCGCGCTGGCGGGGAACCATGGATTCGGTGGAAGAGGATCTGCGCCGTCTCTCTGACGAGGAGCTGTGGAGTTTTCGCTCGGAAGGACGCAGGCGGATGATCGAATATCTGCGGCAGCGCCTGGTGCGGCAACACCGGGAGCGCGGGGCCAGCAAGGCGCGGATCCGGGAGAGCAAGGTGCTGTTCGATCCCGATGCATTGACGCTGGGATTCGCCCGCCGTTTTGCCGAGTACAAGAGGCCGAATCTGCTGCTTCACGACCCGTACAGACTGGCCCGGTTGCTCTGCGACCGGGATCGGCCGGTGCAGCTGGTGATTGCAGGGAAGGTACACCCAAAGGACCAGATCGGCAAACGGATGCTTCGTCAGTGGCACGACTTTCTGGAGAGTGACGGCATGTTCGAGCGGGTGGTGTTCGTGGAGGATTACGACCTCGGGGTGGCCGCCAGGCTTACGCAGGGGGTGGACGTCTGGATCAACACTCCTCGCCGGCCCTGGGAAGCGAGCGGTACCAGCGGCATGAAGGTACTGGTGAATGGTGGGCTCAATCTGTCGGAACTGGATGGTTGGTGGGCCGAGGCCTATGAGCCGGATCTGGGCTGGGCGGTGGGTGACGGACTCGAACACGACGACACGGCGGCCTGGGATGCTGCGGAGGCGGAGCAGCTCTACCGGATTCTCGAGCAGGAGGTGGTTCCCACCTTCTACGACCGGAACGAACAGGGGCTGCCGGTGGGCTGGGTGAGCCGGATGCGGGAGAGCATGAGCCGGCTCACCTCGCGTTTCTCCACCAATCGAATGCTGCGAGAGTACACCGAACACTACTACCTCCCTCTCGCCGAGGCCTATCTTCAGCGCAGTCGCGATCCTGCGATGGCGGAGGAGATGGAGACCTGGTATCGCCATCTCCGCCAGCGCTGGCAGTGGATCCATTTCGGCAATGTGACCTGGAACCAGGAGGGGGATCATTATCACTTCGAGGTTCAGGTCTATTTCGGTGATGTGTCGGCCGATGCCGCAAGTGTGGAATTGTATGCCGAAGGGCTGAACGGAGGGGAGCCGATACGCGAACCGCTGCAGCGGAGCGAACCGTTGGCGGGAGCAGCCAACGCCTGGATCTACGTGGGATCGGTGACGGCCGATCGCCCCGCGGCTCACTACACGCCGCGGATCATCCCGGCGCACCCCTTGGCTCGGGTGCCACTGGAGGCGGAGATGATCCTCTGGTATCACTGACCCGCTACGAGAGCGTTTTCAACGGCGGCCGGTGACATGTGCCCTTTGCGCTGACAGTGCAGGTGATTCGCAGGATTACAGTGACTTGTAGCGGAGATTCAGCGAGCGGCCGAAATATTCGGGCCGGGGAACGGCTGCCGCTACCTGGGTTACAGATGTGCGCAGGAGGGAGTGCTATGTTCCTGGCACGGAATATCGAAGAACGGATTTTGGATCGCCGTTGAAAACGAGGGAGCAGTGATGGATAAAAGGGTTGAAGTACTGGTCATTGGGGGCGGACCCGGGGGGACTCCCGCCGCCATGGCGCTGGCCCAGGGGGGAAAACGGGTCCTGCTGGTGGAAGCCGCCGCGGGACTGGGAGGTACCTGTCTGTTCGAGGGTTGTATTCCGTCCAAGATTCTTCATGAGACCGCCAGGCGTCTGCGGGAGATTACCCAGGCTGGTGAGTTCGGTATCCATCTTCCCCATCCGCTGGTACAGCTGGACTGGCGCCACCTTCAGGCGCGCAAGCGGGCCCTGCTGCAGCGCCGCGCGACCGCCGCCCAGCAGCGTGCCAGCCGGCTGAAGAATCTCGAACTGCGATTCGGTCAGGCCCGACTGCTGGGGGCACGCAGGGCGGAGGTGGTGTCCCACAGCGGGGAGCGGATCGAAGTCGAGTTCGACACCTGTATCCTGGCCACCGGTTCCATTCCGAACCCCTTGCCTGTGCGGGGAGCCGATCTGCCGCAGGTTTCCAGCAGCGACCGTATCCTCGACGCCCCCTGCGTGCCCGAACGGCTGGTGGTGATAGGTGGCGGCCCCATCGGTATCGAAATGGCCCAGATGTTCCATGCATTGGGAAGCGACGTTTCGGTCATGCAGCGGGGCCCCCGTATCTTGCCCGGCGTGGATGAGGA
>WFNS01000232.1 GCA_015488495.1 Gammaproteobacteria bacterium
CCACCAAAGCGATGATGGAGAGGATTGCCATCATCTCCATTCCACTGTTCCTCCCCTGGAGAGAGACCGTACGGCGCGGCGCACCCGCCGGCTTGCATACACGGCACAGAAAATGTCGAATGTGCTAGACGAACTCATCGATCGCCCCTGCGGTCCCTTTTCTCCCTCCGGCACCCTGCCGCTCCGGAGTATCCGCTTCCGCATCACCGCCGGCATCGCCTTTCCCGTTGCGCCGCCGGGATGTCCCGTCATCGGCATCGTCGAGCGGCCGAACAGGCCATGGAGGAGAAACGGCGGAGATGGAATCCAGTTTGGCCATCGTTTCAAAGGTCCGAACAATTACCGATCAAGTCCACTCGTTCTCGGCAAACAGTTTGAGCAGATCCACCAGGATGAGCAGTTCGCCATCACGGCTGGCAACCCCCTGGATGAATTTTGCGCTCTCGTCACCACGGGTACTCGGCGTCGCCTCCATCTCGGAAGCGCGCAACCACATGACATCGGAGACGTTGTCCACCAATATCCCGATGATCTGCCCGTCGATGGTCGTCACCACGATGCGGGTGGAGTCATCCGGCTCCTTGCGAGGCAGACCAAACTTCCTGCGGGTATCCAGTACGGTCACCACATTCCCACGCAGGTTGATGATCCCCATCACCGCTTCGGGAGCCCCCGGTACGGGGGTGATTTCGGTGTAGCGCAACACCTCCATCACCTGGGAAACCGGAACCCCGTACTTCTCGTTCTCCAGGAAAAAGGTCACCCACTGGGTAAGCGGATCGTTGATCTCGTCGATCGCATCATCTTCTACGGCATATTCCATAACGCTGAGTCCTGTCTCGTCAGTAAATCCGGAAATCCTCTGCGCGGAGGCAACACATCACGCCTTTACACCCGACGGCAACCACCGCCTCAACCCTCCGCCAGGATTTCACCACCTCGCAGCAGCTGTTCCAGAGCGCCGGCGTCGAGCAGTGCACTGCCGTGGCTGCTGATGGTCCCGGCCAGCCATTTGCGGTTCGGACGCTCCTTGCGCCAGTTGACCGCGGAATGCTCCACGGTGACCACCTCCCCCACCCCGTGGCATGCAAGCCCCCAGCGGCGGCCGCCGATCAACAGCAACCGCTCGAAGCCACCGGTCGCCCGATGGGCGCGCAACCGCGCCGGGACTATCAACTGGGCCAGGTCGATGACCGGAATGTCCCGTCCCTTTGCCGGCAGCATGCCAAGGCAGAACGGGATCTCCTCCGATGCCTGCAGCAGTTGCTCCGGCCAGTCGAGGATACCGTCCAGTTCACCCATGGGAATGGCCATCTTCAGGCCGGAAAGGTCGAACAGCAGCACCTGCACGACGTTCAGATCCGCCACCGGTCGCTGCACCGCCTCCAGCAGCCCCCCCTCTCGGGGCGCCGGCTCCGGATCTCCCGCCGGTGGTTCCGTTGCCGAAGCGCCCCCGGTGCGCTCTCCACAACCATTGGGAACCAGACTGACCACGGGCGCCACCGGGCTCTCTGTCTCCTCTTCGTAGAGTGACTCCAGGTAGAGATCCAGCGCCTGTTCCTCTGCGGCCAGTACCCTCTGTCTCGTCTCGTTGCTCATGACGCCTGCGCCTGTAACTCCATCGGTTCCTGCTCCATCTTCAGCAGATCATCCAGCAGCTTGTTGTAGGCCACCACACCGCGGGCTCGGGGCCGCACCTGGGGCAGCGGCAGACCCGCCTTGCTGGCATCCCGAAAACCGGTATCCACCGGGATGGTGGCGTCCCACAAATCCTGCTCGTAGCTCTCGCGCAGCGCCGCCCAGCTCTCCACCGAGGCGCGCGTGCGACGGTCATACATGGTGGGGATGATGAGACGTGGCAGCGGCGCCTGACCAGAGCGCTGCACCATCTCCAGTGTCTTCAGCATCCGCTCCAGCCCTTTTCTCGCCAGAAACTCGGTCTGCACCGGGATGAGCAGCTTTTCACACGCGGCCAGGGCGTTGATCATCAGCACCCCCAGTACCGGTGGACAATCGATCAATACCCGATCGAAGCGCCCCTCCACGGCACGCAGCGCCTTGACCATGACCAGGCCGGTCCCCTTACGAACCCCCAGCTGACGATCCAGTGTCGCCAGCGCCACCGAGGCAGGAGCGAGGTGAAGGTTGGAGACCCGTGTTTCACGGATCACCGGCTCGGGATCGATCGCCGCGCCGTTGGCGACCCCCTGAAAAAAGTTGTAGACCGAGTCACTCAGATCGTCGGGATCGAATCCGAAGTAGGAGGTGAGCGAACCATGGGGGTCCATATCCACCAGCAGGGTGCGATACCCCCGCGCAGCCAGCAGCCCGGCAAGGGTGACCGCCGTGGTAGTCTTGCCCACACCCCCTTTCTGATTGGCCACCGCCCACGTTTTCATTTCACCATTCCCTCCGCTTCCGCTGCACCGGAAACCACCGGTGCAGGAAATCTGTTCTCTCCGTTACTACTTCGGCCGGTCTTGAAGATCCTTAATATCACCCGGCGATTCTCGGCACGTCCCTCGGCACGCTCGTTACTTGCTACGGGACGGGTTTCCGCAAAACCGGTGGCGGCCAGACGGTCGGGCTCGATACCGTGCTGGGCGAGCAGGCGAGCAACGGTCGCGGCACGCGCCGCCGACAACTCCCAATTGGAAGGGAAGGAAGGGGTGTGGATGGGTACGTTGTCGGTATGCCCCTCCACCTGGATGGGAACCGGAAACTTGGCCAGCACCTCCGCCAGCAACGACAACAGTGCCGTGGCGTCGGGGAGCAGCCTGGTACTGCCGCTCGGAAACAGGATGCGATTGTTGATGGCTATCTCCAGCCAATCCTTGCCGTCCCGTAGGGTGAGCAGCCCTCGATCCACCAGCGGCTGAAGCTGCTTGCGGAGAACCTGCGCCATGGGGCGGAAGGCCGCCTCACCATCCGGCTTCAGCACCGCTGTCACCTTGTCGCCGGCAGCGCTCTTCGGGTCACCGATCTGGATGGGCGTCACACTGCGGGGTTCCTGCCGGAAGGCGGCCTCGACCGAATCGGACAACATCTTGTACTTGCCTTCGTGAACCTGCGACACGGAATACATCACCACGAAGAAGGCAAACAGCAGGGTGATGAAATCGGCATAGGAGACCAGCCAGCGCTCATGATTGTCGTGCTCTTCCCGAGCCGATCGGCGACGCCTGGTCATGACAGATGACTCTGCAGACGCAGCTCGATGTTGCGGGGGTTTTCACCCTGGGCGATGGCCACGATGCCCTCGGTGATCATCTCCCGCAAACGGCTGCGGGCGTAGGCGATACTTTTCAGCTTGTTGGCGGCAGGCAGCAAAACGAGATTGGCGAGGCCGACGCCATAGATGGTCGCCACGAAGGCCACCGCGATACCGGGCCCCAGCCTGGAAGGATCGGAGAGATTCTCCATCACGTGAATCAGCCCCAGCACCGCTCCCAGAATGCCGAGAGTGGGAGCGTAGCCGCCCATCCCTTCGAACACCTTTGCCGCCTGTATGTCATGATGCTCCCTCGCCTCGATCTCGGTCTCCAGGATGGAACGGATAACCTCCGGCTCGCTGCCATCCACCAGCAGGCGCAGGCCCTTGCGGGTAAAGGGATCCGGCTCGGTCTCGCTGACACTCTCCAGCCCCAGCAACCCCTTGCTGCGGGAGACGCTGCTCCAGCCCACGATCTTGTGGACCACCTGCTCACCATCGAATATCGGAGCCCGGAACACCTGCCCCACGGAGCGTAACGCCTGGAAGAATACCGGGAGCGGGGTCTGCAACATGGAGGCCCCCACCGTCCCCCCCACAACGATCAATGCAGCCGGAACGTTGAGCAGGCTGAGCGGGTCTCCCCCCTCCAGCGACTGCCCCAGGAGCACCGCGCCCACCGCCAGCAGGATGCCGATGATACTGAGCGGGTCCATCGCGATCAGTGAAACAGTTGCGCCAGATTCGATCCGATGGAATCCAGATCCAGAATCTCATCGGTCAAATTGGCCTTGGCCACGGCTCCCGGCATCCCATAGATGACCGAGCTCTCCCTGTCCTGCGCCCACACGGTGGCCCCCTTCTGTTTCAGCAGGCGTACCCCTTCGCGGCCATCCGCTCCCATTCCGGTGAGCACCAGTGACAGTACGGCCCCGCTGCACTGATCGGCCAGCGAACCAAAGGTGACGTCGGCGCTCGGTTTGTAGTTCAGCTCCGGATCCCCGTCATGGATGCAGACCACAGCGCGCCCTCCGCGGCAGCGAACGGTCATCTGTTTCCCTCCGGGGGCCAGCAGCGCAGTTCCCGGACGGAGAGGATCGCCATCTTCCGCCTCCTTGACATGGATTGCACACTGCTGATCCAGACGGCGGGCAAAGGCGGGAGTGAAATTGGCCGGCATGTGCTGCACGATGAGCAGCGGAACCGGAAGGGTGGATGGAAGTTTGCCAAGGACCCGGGGCAGCGCGGTTGGCCCACCGGTGGAGGCGGCGATGGCGACCACTTCATACCTCCTGCCGCTCCTCTTTCTGCGCGGCGGCGGGGCAACGACGCCTGCTTCCCGCTCACCCTCTCCGGCGACAGGGGTCGAAACACTCCTTGTCCGGGCGGGGGAAGCACCGCTGGCGACGGCCACCACCCGGGAACAGAGCATGCGGGCAACCGTGTCTGCATCCTGGGTTATCCCGGCAAAACTCTTTGGAACGAAATCCACCGCCCCAGCCTCCAGCGCCTCCAGGGTGGCCCGCGCCCCCTCGGTGGTCAATATTGAAAACATGAGGATGGGGGTGGGACGGGCCGCCATGATACGGCGTACGGCGGTGATTCCATCCATCACCGGCATCTCCACATCCATGGTGATCACATCCGGCCGGATCCGCTCCGCCTGGACCACCGCTTCCAGCCCGTTGGAGGCCTCCCCCACCACCTCCAGCCGGCTGTCGCTGTTCAGCATGGCGATGATGCGCCGGCGAAAGAAGCCGGAATCGTCGACGACCAGTACCCGGATGGCCACTCAGCCCCCTTTCCCGGGTTCAGGCCACCCGGCGTTGCCCGGCCGCGTGCTTGCGCAACAGACTTGGCACATCCAGGATCAGGGAGATCTTGCCATCCCCCGTGATGGTGGCGCCGGCCAGCCCGGGAACGTCCTGCAGCAGGGCCCCCAGCGGCTTGATGACCACCTCTTCCTGGCCGATCAACTGGTCGACCACGAATCCCACCTTCTGGGTACCGGCATGCACCACCACCACGTGGGCAGAAACCGGATTCTCTTTGTTGGGCTGCTCCCCCGCCCCCTTGATCAGCCACTGGCTGAGATAGAAGAGGGGCAGCGGAATGTCTCGCACCATCACCACCCGCTGTCCATCCACCATGTTGGTGTTGTTCAGATCGAGATCGAAGATCTCGCTGACATTGACCAGGGGCAGGGCGAAGACCTGCTTGCCCAGGACCACCATCAAGGTGGGAATGATGGCGAGCGTCAACGGTACCTTGATGGTCAGCCGGGTGCCTTCGCCAACCACGGAGTCGATCTCGATACTGCCGTTGAGCTGACTGATGCTGGTCTTGACCACATCCATCCCGACGCCACGACCGGAGACATCCGAGATCTCGGTCTTGGTGGAAAAACCGGGCATGAAGATGAGGTTGAAACACTCCCGGTCGTCCAGCCGCGCCGCCGCCGATTCGTCCAGGATTCCCTTCTCGATCGCCTTGTTCCGCAGTTTCTCCGGATCCATGCCGGCACCATCGTCCTCGATGGTCAACAGGATGTGATCCCCTTCCTGTTCTGCGGAGAGGACCACCGTTCCGGCCCGCGGCTTGCCTTTGCGTTCCCGTTCGTCGGGTGGCTCGATACCGTGGTCCACCGCATTGCGGACCAGATGGACCAGCGGGTCGGCCAGCGCCTCCACCAGGTTCTTGTCCAGATCGGTCTCTTCTCCCTGAAGCTCCAGATTGATCTCCTTTTTCAGGTTTCGGGCCAGGTCACGAACCACCCGGGGGAATCTGCCAAACACCTTCTTGATGGGTTGCATCCGGGTCTTCATCACCGCGGCCTGAAGATCGGCGGTCACCACATCGAGATTCCCCACCGCCTTGGCCACCTCTTCGTTGTCCAGCTCGCTCTCCAGATTCACCAGCCGGTTGCGCACCAGCACCAGTTCACCCACCATGTTCATGATGCCGTCCAGGCGCTTGGTATCCACCCGCACGGTGGTCTCGGGCGGAGGAATATCCTGCTTGGGTTTCGGCGCCAATCTGGAAACCG
>WFNS01000233.1 GCA_015488495.1 Gammaproteobacteria bacterium
GAAGGCCCATAAAAAGCATCTCCCGCTCGTGCCGCTGAACCCTTCGTCCTCGAACCGGATGGCTCAAGGGGGGAACTGCAATGATGCGTTAGGCTTTCCGCTGCTATTGGCGGACCTGCACACGGCATCGATATGTTAGTACCCCGGGTAGTCGATTTAAGGCTCAAGGGTGTACCCGGATTCTGGCGAACACAGCAGGAGATGCCATTTGATTCTATCCTGAACCTGCTCCGAATGACAAGGAGCCGCACTTACCCCAGATCGCCCCAGAGAGTTTGCAATGCGGAAAGGGCCGCGATGGGCGCGGTTTCGGTGCGGAGCGTGCGCGGCCCGAGTCGCAGCCCGACGAAGCCGTGCCGGATGGCTTGCCGGATCTCCTCCCCGCTCAGGCCGCCCTCCGGGCCGACGAGGAGGGTCACGCCGTTTTGGGGCGGCTGGAGTGTTCCAAGGTTCTTGCCGTCTGCGGGATTCAGCACCAGTTTCATACCGGAACCCGTGTGGTTCAGGGCCTCATCCAGCGGCGTGATCTCCCGTAACAGCGGGAGCCGGTTCCGGCCGCACTGCTCACAGGCATGGATGACGATCTCCCGCCAGTGGCGGAGCCGTTTTTCCGCGCGCTCGCCGGCCAGCCGGACCACGCAGCGCCGGGTGAGCACCGGGGTGATGGTGGTGACCCCCAGTTCCGTCGCCTTTTGGACCACGTGATCCATCCGCTCGCCTTTCGACACACCCTGCAGCAGGTGAAGGGTGAGCGGTGATTCGGTGTCGGACTCCAGCGGTGGTCCGACGGCGGCGGTGTCGTTCTCCCGCAGGCTGGCCCGGCAGGCGTGGCCTTCCCCGTCGAACAGGATGAGTGGGGCGCCGGGGCGTAATCGCAGCACGGTGCGGAGGTGGCGCTGCGCCTGCGGGCGAAGGGTGACCTCGGAACCCTCTTTCAGCGCACTGGGGTGGTAGATGCGTGGGATCCGCACGGCTTTCAGTCGCGGGTGGCGAGCTGGATCCCCTCTTCGGCGATGCGGGCCAGCGCCTGGATCTCCGCCGGCTCGATGACGTAGGGGGGCATGAAATAGATCACGTTGCCCAGTGGGCGCAGCAGGGCACCCTGGGAGAGGGCATGACGATAGACCCGCAGGCCGCGCCGCTCCTGCCATGGGTAAGGGGTCTTCGAATCCTTCTCCCGGACCATCTCGATGGCCAGGATCATGCCGGTCTGGCGGATCTCCCCCACGTGGGGGTGTTCGCGCAGATGCTCCACCGCCTCTCCCATCCGCTTCGCAGTCTCCCGGTTCCGTTCGATGACCGGCTCGCTGTCGAAGATCTCCAGTGTGGCCAGCGCTGCGGCACAGCCGATGGGGTTGCCGGTATAGCTATGGGAGTGGAGGAAGGCGGTGAGCCGCTCGTAGTCGTCGTAGAAAGCCTGGTAGATGCGCTCTTTCGTCAATACCACAGAGAGGGGCAGATAGCCGCCGGTGAGGCCCTTGGAGAGACAGAGGAGGTCGGGAGAGATACCGGCCTGTTCACAGGCGAACAGGGTGCCGGTGCGGCCGAACCCCACGGCGATCTCGTCGGCAATGAGGTGCACGCCGTAGCGATCGCACGCCTCCCGCAGCAGCCGCAGATAGACCGGGTGATACATCCGCATGTTGCCGGCGCACTGCACCAGGGGCTCGACGATGACCGCGCACACCTCGTCGGCGTGCCGCGCCAGCGCCTCTTCCATGGCGTCGAACATCCTCCGGGAGTGCTCTTCCCAGGAGACCCCGGGCTCCCGCTCGAAGCAGTCGGGGGAGGGGACGGTGAGGGGTTGCAGCAGCAACGGCTCGTAGGTCTGCTTGTAGAGGGCCACATCCCCCACCGCCAGCGCCCCCAGGGTCTCCCCGTGGTAGCTGTTGCCGAGGGTGACGAAGCGGGTCTTCCTTTTCTGGCCCAGGTTCCGCCAGTAGTGGAAGCTCATCTTCAGCGCAACCTCCACGGCGGAGGAGCCGTTGTCGGCGAAGAAGCAGCGCTCCAGTCCCGGCGGGGTGATGCGTACCAGCCGTTCCGCCAGCTCGATGGCGGGCTCGTGGCTGAAGCCGGCCAGCAGGACATGCTCCAGCCGCTCCAGCTGCGCGGTGATCCTTGCGTTGATGCGGGGGTTGGCGTGCCCGAACAGGTTGACCCACCAGGAGCTGATGGCGTCGATGTAGCGGTTGCCGTCGAAATCCTCCAGCCAGACCCCTTTCCCCCGCCGGATGGGAATCAGCGGCAGGGTCTCATGGTCCTTCATCTGGGTGCAGGGATGCCAGAGGACCTGCAGGTCCCGCTGCATCAGTGCGGCGTTGTTCATCGGTTGTCAGAGACCGAGGTTCTTCCAGATGGTCAGGGTCGGCTCGGCGCGGTTCATGGTATAGAAGTGCAGGCCGGGAGCCCCCCCTTCCAGCAGCTGCCGGCAGAGCCGTGTGACCACCTCCTCGCCAAAGGTGGCAATCGCCTCCCGATCGTCACCGAACCCCTCCAGCCGCTTGCGGATCCAGCGCGGGATCTCCGCACCGCAGGCATCGGAGAAGCGGGCCAGCTGGGTGTAGCTGGTGATGGGCATGATGCCGGGCACGACGGGGATCTCCACCCCCAGCTTCTGGCAATCCTCCACGAAGCGGAAGTAGGCATCGGGGTTGTAGAAGTACTGGGTGATGGCCGAATCGGCTCCCGCCTCTACCTTGCGCCGGAAATTGAGCAGATCGCTCTGCGCATCGGGCGCCTGGGGATGGAATTCGGGGTAGGCTGCCACCTCGATGTGGAAGTGGTCTCCGGTCTCTTCGCGGATGAAGGCTACCAGCTCGTTGGCGTAGCGGAATTCACCCGCCTCCCGCATTCCCGAAGGCATGTCGCCGCGCAGGGCGACGATGCGCCGGATGCCGTTGTCCCGGTAGCTCTGCAGGAGCTCCCGGATCTTCTCCCGGGTGGAGCCGATGCAGGAGAGGTGGGGCGCCGCCTCGAAACCGGCCTGCTGGATCTCCATCACGGTATCGATGGTCCCCTGCTGGGTGCTGCCGCCGGCCCCGAAGGTGACCGAAAAATAGCGCGGTTTCAGCTCACCCAGGCGGTCGCGGACCAGGCGCAGCTTGGCTGCGCCCTCCGCGGTCTTGGGTGGAAAGAACTCGAAGCTGAAACCCTGTTCGTATCGGGTTTGTGGTTCCATGACGTCAGTAGCGGTAGTGCTCGGGCTTGTAGGGTCCTTCGACGGGGATCCCGAGATACTCTGCCTGCTCCGGGGTCAGGGCGGTCAGGTGGGCGCCAATCTTCCGCAGGTGCAGCCGCGCCACCTTCTCGTCCAGATGCTTGGGCAGGACGTAGACCTTGTTCTCGTAGCGGTCGCTGTTCTGCCACAGCTCGATCTGGGCGATCACCTGGTTGGTGAAGGAGGCGGACATGACGAAGCTGGGATGTCCGGTGGCGCAGCCCAGATTCACAAGGCGTCCCTCGGCCAGCAGGATGATACGCTTGCCGTCGGGGAAGATGACGTGGTCCACCTGCGGCTTGATGTTTTCCCACTGGTAGTTGCGCAGGCTGGCCACGTCGATCTCGTTGTCGAAGTGGCCGATGTTGCAGACGATGGCCTCGTTCTTCATCGCCGCCATGTGATCGTGGGTGATGACGTTCAGGTTGCCGGTAGCGGTGACGAAGATGTCCGCTTGGCTGGCGGCCTCCTCCATGGTCACCACGCGGTATCCCTCCATGGCGGCCTGCAGGGCGCAGATGGGATCGATCTCGGTGACCCAGACGGTGGCCCCCATGCCCCGGAACGCCTGCGCGCATCCCTTGCCCACGTCACCATAGCCCAGCACCACGCAGATCTTGCCGGCAACCATCACGTCGGTGGCTCGCTTGATGCCGTCGATCAGGGATTCCCGGCAGCCGTAGAGGTTGTCGAACTTGGACTTGGTGACCGAGTCGTTGACGTTGATGGCGGGCACCTTGAGGGTACCCTCCTTCATCATCTCATAGAGGCGGTGCACCCCCGTGGTGGTCTCTTCCGAGAGCCCGCGGACCTCCTTGAGCAGCTCCGGGTACTTTTCATGCATCACCTTGGTGAGGTCGCCGCCGTCGTCCAGGATCATGTTGGGGCGCCAGTCGTCGGGGCCGAAGATGGTCTGTTCGATGCACCACCAGAACTCCTCTTCGGTCTCCCCTTTCCAGGCGAATACCGGGATCCCGGCCGCGGCGATGGCTGCGGCCGCCTGATCCTGGGTGGAGAAGATGTTACAGGAGGACCAGCGTACCTCGGCGCCCAGTTCCACCAGGGTCTCGATGAGGACCGCGGTCTGGATGGTCATGTGCAGGCAGCCGGCGATGCGGGCCCCCTCGAGCGGCCGCTGCCCCTTGTACTCTTCCCGCAGGGCCATCAGCCCCGGCATCTCGGTCTCCGCGATCCGGATCTCCTTGCGCCCCCATTCGGCCAAGGAGAGGTCCGCCACCTTGAAATCGTTCACTTGTTCCACTACTGCGTTCATCATTCATGCTCCAAAATGAAGTGAGCGCGGTTGCAAAAGAAAAACAAATCGCTCCGAGCCTGGCAGGAGGTCCTGTTGCAACGCTCCTCGGAGAGATTCTCGCCCCAAAACAGGGGAAGAGCCGAAACCCAATTATAGACTCAGATCCCGGCGGCTTCCCGAAGAGCCTCCGCCTTGTCGGTACGCTCCCAGGTGAATTCCGGTTCGGTGCGGCCGAAGTGACCGTAGGCCGCGGTGCGCTGGTAGATGGGCCGCTTCAGGTCGAGCATCTCCACCAGGCCCTTTGCCCGCAGATCGAAATGGTTGCGGACCAGATCCACCATGCGTTGCTCACCCAGCTTGCCGGTACCGAAGGTCTCTATGCTGATGGAGGTGGGTTCGGCCACTCCAATGGCATAGGAGACCTGGATCTCGCACCGCTCCGCCAGACCGGCGGCAACGATATTCTTGGCTACATAGCGGCCGGCGTAGGCGGCGGAGCGATCCACCTTGGTGGGATCCTTGCCGGAAAAGGCGCCGCCCCCGTGACGGGCCATGCCGCCGTATGTGTCCACGATGATCTTGCGGCCGGTGAGGCCACAGTCGCCCACCGGGCCCCCGATGACGAAGTTGCCGGTGGGGTTGATGTAGAACCGGGTCTCCTTGCTGATCCACTCGGGGGGCAGGATGGGCAGGATGATCTCATCCATCACCGCCTCGCGCAGCGCCTTCTGATCGATCTCTGGGCTGTGCTGGGTGGAGAGTACCACGGCATCGATGCCCACCGGCCTGCCGTTTTCGTAACGGAAGGTGATCTGGCTCTTGGCGTCGGGACGCAGCCAGGGGAGCGCGCCGCTCTTGCGCCGTTCGGCCTGGCGCATCACCAGCCGGTGGGAGTAGGTGATGGGGGCGGGCATCAGCACGTCGGTCTCGTTGCTGGCGTAGCCGAACATCAGCCCCTGGTCACCCGCTCCCTGCTCGTGATCGTCCCGCTCATCCACCCCCATGGCGATGTCCGGGGACTGCTTGCCCACGGCGTTCAACACCGCGCAGGTCTCCCAGTCGAAGCCCATCTCCGAGCTGTTGTAGCCGATCTCCTTGACGGTCTTGCGCACCACCTCCTCGAAATCGACCGTTGCACCGCTGGTGATCTCTCCGGCCAGCAGCACCATGCCTGTCTTGACCAGGGTCTCGCAGGCCACACGGGCCCCCTTGTCCTGCGTGAGAAAGGCGTCGAGAACGGCGTCGGAGATCTGATCCGCCATCTTGTCCGGATGACCTTCGCTGACCGACTCCGAGGTAAAGAGATAGCTGTTGTTCATATTGTGTCCTTAAGATATTGATATCGGAAATGCTTTTGTCTGCCCGTTACAGCAGGGCTGTTCAGGCTTATCATGATTCGGTTGAAAGGAAGCCGATTTTAAACCAGTTTTTTCTTATATGGAATCATCCGCGGGAATCGCGCCATTGTGACATGCGGGCGATGCCCCCTTCAACCCCGCCGGTTTTACGCTTCAAATTGATTCATTACGTTTGATCTCTTTTGTAACTGGTTGTTTGTCCGTTGAGGGCTCCTTACTCAATTCAGTAACTATTGCCTAATCCCAGTCGATGAGCGAGAATCAGCGGCTTGTTCGGAATTGTGCCATGTTTCAACATCGTTCGGTATTGCCACATTTTGAGGTTTCGCTCACAGGCCGATGTCGGCGTCATTTCGAGAAGTGCTGTATCAGGCAGCTACCAGGGGCATTGGGGCGCTGTTATCGCGAGCCCCTTGGAGCACTTTCCGAAAAACGGTTTCATCAACTTTCATCAATATTTTCATAGTTTAGGAGAAGCACATGCCGACCCGTAGAGAACTAGCCAACGCCATCCGCGTTTTGAGTATGGATGCCATCCAGAAGGCAAAATCCGGTCACCCCGGCGCCCCGATGGGGATGGCTGATATCGCCGAGGTATTGTGGAACGATTTTCTCAAACACAATCCGGCGAATCCTCACTGGCCGGATCGCGATCGCTTCGTTCTCTCCAATGGCCACGGCTCCATGCTCATCTACTCCCTGCTCCATCTGACCGGCTACGATCTGTCGATGGAGGATCTGAAGAACTTCCGTCAGTTGCACTCCAAGACCCCAGGGCATCCCGAGTACGGTTATACCCCAGGGGTGGAGACCACCACCGGCCCCCTGGGACAGGGCATCACCAATGCCGTAGGCATGGCGATCGCCGAAAAGGCGCTGGCGGGTCAGTTCAACCGTGAGGGTCACCACATCGTCGATCACTATACCTACGTGTTTCTGGGTGACGGCTGCATGATGGAGGGGATCTCCCATGAGGCCTGTTCGCTGGCCGGTACCCTGGGGCTGGGCAAGCTGATCGCCTTCTGGGACGACAACGGCATCTCCATCGATGGTCACGTGGAGGGGTGGTTCACCGACGATACCGCCAAGCGTTTCGAGGCCTACGGCTGGCATGTGGTGCGAGATGTGGATGGCCACGATGCGGAGGCCATTGCCGCGGCCATCCGTGAGGCCAGATCGGTCAACGACCGACCCACACTGATCTGCTGCAAGACGGTGATCGGTTACGGAGCCCCCAACCTGTGCGGCTCCCACGACTGTCACGGCGCGCCGCTGGGCGAAGAGGAGATCGCCGCCACCCGGGAGAATCTGGGTTGGAATCATCCGCCGTTCGTCATCCCGGAGGAGATCCGGCAGGGGTGGGATGCAAAGGAGAAAGGGGCGGAGCGGGAGTCTGCCTGGAACGAGAAATTCGCCGCATACAAGGAGGCCCATCCCGAGCTGGCGGCCGAGTTCGAACGCCGCGTGATCAAGGGGGAGCTGCCGGCCAACTGGGGTGAGCACATGGAGGCGTTCATCCGCGAGGTGAATGCCAAGGGTGAGAGCCTGGCTACCCGCAAGGCATCACAGAACTCCATCCAGGCCTGCGCCGACGTGCTGCCGGAGATTCTTGGTGGCTCTGCGGATCTGGCGCCCTCCAACCTGACCACCTGGAACGGTTACAAGGCGCTGAGCAGTACCGTCTCCGATGGCAACTATCTCCATTACGGGGTGCGTGAGTTTGGCATGGCTGCGATCATGAACGGTATCTCCCTGCATGGGGGGTTCATTCCCTTTGGCGGCACCTTCCTGATGTTCTCGGAGTATGCCCGAAATGCCTTGCGCATGGCGGCGCTGATGAAGATTCGCAGCATCTTCGTCTTCACTCACGATTCCATCGGTCTGGGAGAGGATGGTCCTACTCACCAGCCCATCGAGCAGATCGCCACCTTGCGGGTGGTTCCCAATATGGTGACCTGGCGGCCCTGTGACACAGTGGAGACCGCAGTCGCCTGGAAACAGGCGGTGGAGCGGAAGGATGGGCCTACCTGCCTGATATTCAGCCGCCAAGGGTTGCCGCACCAGAACCGCAGCGAGGAGCAGATAGCCAATATCGCGCGTGGTGGTTATGTGCTGCGGGATTGTGACGGCGAACCGGAAGCAATCATCATTGCCACCGGTTCGGAGGTTGCTCTGGCCATGGCGGCGGCGGATGAGCTGGCAGACCGGAAAGTACGGGTGGTTTCCATGCCTTGTGCGGAGGTATTCGATACCCAGGACGCCGCCTACCGTGAGTCGGTACTTCCTGCAGCGGTGACCGCCCGGGTTGCCGTGGAAGCGGGGGTCACCGATTACTGGCACAAGTATGTTGGTCTCGGTGGCAAGGTCATCGGTATCAACCGGTTCGGGGAGTCCGCTCCTGCCGATCAGCTGTTCAGAGAGTTCGGATTCACTGCCGAGAACGTGGCAGCCGCAGTCAGGGAATTACTCTGAACCATCTTCGGGGCTCGTGCCGGGGAGGGTGGGCAGGCCAGCCCCGGAACAATCTTCAATCAACTCAAGGGAGTTCATAACTATGACGATCAAGATTGGCATCAATGGCTTTGGCCGGATTGGCCGGATGGTTTTCCGTGCCGTTGCGAAGGATTTCAAGGGTATCGAGGTGGTCGCCATCAACGACCTGCTGGAACCCGACTATCTGGCCTACATGTTGAGCTACGACTCGGTACACGGCCGTTTTCCGGGAGAGGTGAGCGCCGAGGGCAACAATCTGGTGGTCGATGGACGCAAGATACGTCTCACTGCGGAGCGTGATCCGGCCAATCTGAAGTGGGACGAGGTGGGCGTGGATCTGGTAGTGGAGTCCACCGGTTTCTTCCTCACTGCCGAAACCTGTCAGAAGCACATCGATGCGGGTGCGCCGAAGGTGGTTCAGAGCGCTCCTTCCAAGGACGGCACACCCATGTTCGTCTATGGCGTAAACCATGATACCTACGATGGCCAGGCCATCATCTCCGCTGCTTCCTGTACCACCAACTGTCTGGCTCCGATCGCCAAGGTGCTGCACGACAAGTGGGGTATCAAGCGCGGCCTGATGTCCACGGTGCACGCTGCGACCGC